>CAIFEU010000007.1:15497-26966 GCA_903789505.1 uncultured Coriobacteriales bacterium | reverse complement strand
TCGTTCCCGGTCTGGTCGCTGGTGGACTCGTCCCGGGCAGCGCCCTGGCTGACGTCGCCGTTCGTCGTCATCTGCGTATCCCTTCTCGTCTCAACGTTTCCCCGCGCCGTCGCCCGCCTCGGCGGCGAGCTGGTCACGGAGCTCGTAGACGCGCCCCATCGCGAGCCGCTCCATCGCCTCGGAGCGCTCGCGCCTCGTTGCCCCCGTCACGTCGGAGAAATCGATGGGGTCGCCGTAACGCATGCGCACGCGGACCGGCCTCGGCACGCCCTTGCCCGAGGGCTCGATACGGTTGGAGCCCTCGATGCCGACGGGCACGATGGGGCAGTGCGCCATCTGCGCGATCACGGCGAACCCTCCGTGAATCGGAGGGCGCGCCTGCGGGTCGCGGACGCGCGTCCCCTCGGGGAACACGCAGATGTCGTCCCCCGACTTCAGGGCGCTCACGGCGCGTCTGATTGCCTTGGTGTCGGCCGTCCCGCGATGGATGGGGATGGCGCCCACGCGCGAGAAGAGCCACAGCGCAAGGCGGTTGTCGTCGAACTCGCTCTTGTACAGCGGGCGAAGCCTCCCGCCGTGCGTCGCAGCGTCGATGATCAGTATCACAGGGTCGAGCATCGAAGCGTGGTTGGCTACGATGACCTTGCCCGTGCCCGTCGAGCCACCGTCAGACCAGGGCCGCGTCCCCGAAGCCCCCCAGCGGTGATACAGCTTGGTGAACAGCATGACGAGAATGAGCGCGAACCAGTAGAACGCCTTCGCCGGGCGCGGGTAGCTGCGCATGGGCCGGTCGAAGTAGTCGTCCGGGCCTGAGAAGCACGGCTTTGGCTCTGGCTTTTCCCCGTGAGTCGAGCGGCGACTGGCGGGGAGCCTCCCGTCCTCGCCGGTTCCGGAGCCCGCACGCATCTCGCCTTCCGTTTTGCCTTGGTGCTGCGCCATATCGGCGTTCACCCCCGCCCCGTCTGGCGAGCCTGCTCGATGAGCCGGTCTATTGCCGCGACCACCTCGTCGATCGACATGCTCGACGTGTCGATGCGCACGGCGTCGTCCGCCGCCCGCAGCGGGGCGACCTCGCGGTGGGAGTCGGTTTCGTCGCGCTTGACGATGCCCTCCAGAATCGCGGCCTCGTCGACGGAGGCTCCCTGCATCCCGCGGCTTGCGTTCTGCCGCGCACGGCGACGCGCGCGCATCTGCGGGGAGGCAGTGAGGAACACCTTGACCTGGGCCTGGGGGAAGACGACCGTCCCGATGTCGCGCCCCTCGCACACGACGCTGCGCTGCCCCGCGATGGCGCGCTGGGCACGCACCATCTCCTTGCGCACCGCAGGGATGCGCGCGACCGACGAGACCGCCGCGTCCACCTCGGGCGTGCGGATCTGGTCCGTGACGTCACACCCGGCTATCGAGACCGTCTGTCCGTCAGCGCCCTCGCCGAACTCTATCGGGTCGCTCTGCGCGATCAGGGAGACGCCCGCCTCGTCCTCGACGGGGACCCCGAGCCGCAGCGCGCGCCACGCGACGGCGCGGTACATCGCTCCGGTGTCGAGGTAGGTGAAGCCATGGCGCCTCGAGAGCAGCCGCGCTATGGTTGACTTTCCCGATCCGGCGGGCCCGTCTATGGCGACGATGATGTTGGTGGCGTCGTCCATGCTCACCGCCTCCCCTCGGAATCGCTGCTCTCTGCCTCGTCGCGCCCGCTCGGGCGGGACGGGGCGTCGGCGACCAGCGCGCGGAGCTTGCCGATTTCGTCGGAGGTCAGGAGCCTCCAGGCCCCTAGGTCCAGGCCGCGCGCGGTGATCGGGCCGAAGCTCACCCGGTTGAGCTCGAGCACCGGGTGCCGAATCGCGCTGAACATGCGCTTGACCTCGCGCTTCCTTCCCTCGGTGATCGTGACCTCCACCGCGGTCTCGTCGCTGCGAAGCCTGCCCAGCGTGACGTCGTACGCCTCGTCCGCCGAGACCAGCTTCACCCGAGCAGGAGCGCACGGCCCGTCGTCGAGCTCGATTCCCGCACGCAGCGGGTCGAGCTCCTCGTCATAGACGTAGCCCTTCACGACGGCATGGTAGGTCTTCTCCACGTGCGAGGAGGGGTGAAGCAGCTTTGCCGCGAGCTCGCCATCGGTCATGAACAGCAAGACGCCCGTCGTGTCGCGGTCGAGCCTGCCCACCGGGAAGAGCCCGGGAAAGCGGTCGACGGGAACGTAGGGGACGACGGTCGGCCTGCCCTGCGGGTCATCCATCGTCGTGATGACGTTCTCAGGCTTGTTGAGCACGAGGTAGGCGGACCCCTCCGACGCGCTCACGCGCATGCCGTCGACCTCGACGACGTCGACGCGAGGGTCGACCTTGCTGCCGAGCTCGGTGACGACGACGCCGTTCACGCGCACCCTGCCTGACGTCATGAGGTCCTCGGACCCGCGTCGGGAGGCCACCCCAGCCCGTGCGAGGAACTTCTGCAGCCGCATCGGGACCACGCGCTCCCCCAAGGGAGCGTCTCCCCCTCCATCTGCCGGGCGATCGTCGCCCTCTCGCCGGTCGAGAATCGACTGCCTGCCGTCATCGGTCGCCATCGTGAGCATCTTCCTCCCGTTCGTCGTCGCTGCTCGTCACCCCGCCGCCGGCGCAGGGAGACCCGCCCTTGCCGGACCCCCCGCGGGGGGCGTCTCCCGACGATGCCCCCGGCGGGGTCCCGGGCGGGTCGTCGACCGTCAGGCGCGGGCCCTCGGGCGCGTCGACGTCGTCAGGCCACAGGTCCTCGTCGCTGACGTCGACGTCGAGCTCGTCGAGCGTCGCCTGGGTGCGCGTCCCGGAAAGCCTCTCCCGGATGAGGCTGCGCGTCTCCTCATCGGGGGCGAAGTCCTCGAGCGGGGGCAGGTCGCGCAGGGAGCTGAGGCCATACTTCTCGAGGAACGCCTGCGTCGTGCCGTACAGTATCGGGCCGGCGCCGTCGCGCCGCCCCATCTCTCGGACCAGACCCTTGTCGATCAAGGACGAGATCGCGCTGTCGGAGTTCACCCCCCGGATCGCGCGGACGCCCTCGCGCGTGGCAGGCTGGTGGTAGGCGATGACCGCCAGCGTCTCAAGCGCCGCCTGCGTGAGGCGTCGGGTGTCCCAGGACTTCACGAAGTCCTCCACGCGCTCGTGGTAGGCGGGGTGCGTGTACAGGCGCCACCCGCCCGCCACCCTGCGAAGCTGGAACCCCCTGCCGCAGCGGGCGTACTCGTCGGAGAGCCGCTCCAGGGCGTCGCGAACCTGCACGGGCTTCGCTCCGAGGACATCCGCGAGCGCCTCGGGCTCCACCGGGTCGACCGACACGAGCAGAAGCGCCTCGAGGGCCGGCCTCAGGTCATCGTCGAGACGTTCGAGTTCCTCCACCCTCATACCCCCTTCGCCGAACATGCCGCAGGCGCCTCCACCGGGTCGCCCACATCCTTGGGGCGGGCGTCTCGCCGCCCCTGTGCCTCCGGACCCTCGCCCTCGACCGTGAGCTCCCCGGCGTCGTCCCGGGCGCTGAAGACGGGCGCGTCCCTGACGTGCTCGATGGTGATCGTGCCGAAGAGCTCGCGCTGCTCGAGGTGGACGGAGTTGCGCTTGTGAAGCTCGAGTATCGCGAGCAGGCTCACGACGCGCTGCTCCACCGGGGCACCCTCGCCGACGAGCTCGTCGAAGGTCATCGTCCCGCGCTTGGTGACGATCCGGTCGACCTGCTCGACGCGCGTCTCCAACGGGATGCGCCGGGCGGCGATGTGCTCGCTCTCGAGCAGGAGGCGCTCCTTGCGCCCGTCGAGGCGGGCGCAGATCTGGGAGAGCGTGACGAGGGGCAGCCCGTCGAGGTAGTCAGGCATGACATCGGCGAACTCCGGGTCGGGGCCGGCTGTGCGCGGGTGCATGCGCGACTCGGCGAGCGCGCGCGCCTCCAGGGAGGCGGCGACCCCCTTGAACTGCCTGTACACCACCAGTCGGTCGACGAGCAGGTCACGCAGCTCATCGGGGGTGAGGTCGAGCTCCTCGTCGTCGGCGTCGGGCGGGGCGGTGAGCTCCTCGGGCACGAGCGACGCCGCCTTGATTTCGAGCAGCGTGGAGGCGACGAGGACGAAGTCGCTGGCGACCTCGAGGTCCATATCGCGGAGTCGCTCGACCTCGGCAAGGTACTGGTTGGCTATGTCCGAGATCGAGACGGCGCCGATGTCGACCTTCTGGCGCGTCACCAGTCGCAGCAGGAGGTCGAAGGGCCCCTCGAAGCCTCCCGCGGAGACGTTGAAGCTCAAAGGACCTCCTTCCCCTCGATTCGCGCCGGCAAAAATGCGCGATTATCGTTCAACCTTGCGTTCAACTCGAACTTTCAATCCAGATACCATGAAGCTCTACTCAAGATACATGGTTACGCCTTCGACCACGGGAGCAGCTTGCTTAGAGCCCGACGTAATACGTGAACGCCGGGGACACGTAGCTCATGATGCCACCAGCGGTGAACCTGAGGTAGGCTCCGAGCGGGTCCCAATGAAACACATAGGGAAGCACCAGCACGACGATCATGAACACGAGCATCGCCGAGTTCTTGATGCGATAGAAGGCGGCCTTGGCGTTCCCGCGCAGACACGCTCCTATGATGGTTGATCCGTCCAGGGGCGGAATCGGCAGGATGTTGAAGAAGAACAGCACGAAGTTGATCCATGCGAGCTCGTAGCCCACGAGGTAAAGCCAGTAGCGTCCGTCGTAGGCGACCGCGGGACCACCGCCCCCTATCCCGTAGGCGATCCACATGACGATTGCCCCCACGCAGCCGAGGGCGAGGTTTGCGGTCGGGCCGGCGAACGCGACGAGGAGCTCCCCCCTGTCTCGGTTCTTGAAGTACGCCGGGTTGTACGGGACCGGTTTGGCGTAGGCGAAGACGGCTGAGCCGGTGAACATGAGCAGGAGCGGGAGAATCACCGAGCCGAAGGGGTCCAGATGCTTGAGCGGGTTCGCCGTCAGCCTCCCGGCGTTCTTCGCCGTGGGGTCGCCGAGCCGATACGCCATGAGCCCATGGCACACCTCGTGGAACACGATCGAGCCGATCACGACGACGAGCTGGACCAGCATGAGGGCGACCTGCTGGCCAGAGAGGTTTGCGAGCGATCCCGTCATTTGTTGCCAAGCCTCCTGTAGACGACGCGGACGAGGCGGGCGATGACGAGCGTCACCACCGCGGCGATGAGGTAGTCCGTCCTGAACACGCCGCCCAGGGGGCAGTCGAGAAGGCCGAAATAGGCAAGCGGGGCGGGCAGCCAGGAGGTGACGCGCACGCAGACCGACGTGAGTCCGAGGCGAGCCGTCAGGGCGCTCGAGAGCTGCACCAACGCCAGGGCGAGCAGCACGACCGCCAGGCAGAGCAGCGCCACCTCGACGACGCGCAGCACGAACGCCGCGAGCTTGCCGATCATTGCTGCGACCTGGACGCGATGGTCTCCGAGAGCTCCAGCCACTCCTCCTCGAGCTGGTTGATGCGCGGCTTGAGGCCGTTGTACTCGGCGAGCGCCTTGTCGAATGCGTCCTTGTCGTCGTAGAGCTCCTCTGACGCCATCAGCCCCATGAGCTCGTCGTACCTCTTCTGGGCCTTTTCGAGCTCCGCCTCGAGCTTGGCGAGGCGCTTCTTCTCAGCACCCAGGCGCCTGTTGAGCTCGGCTCGCGCCTGCGCCTCAGCCCTCTTCTGCTCCTTGGACTTGTGGCCCCCCCGCTCGCCCGCGTTGTTGAGCACGACGCGGGCGGCGGCGATCGCTGCCTCGTTCGCCTGCTTCGCCTTCCTTGAGGCTCCCTTGCCCTTGATCGGCGTTGCAGCTGCTGCGGCGAGCACGGCGGCGGCGTTCTCGTCGGTAATCTGGGAGGGATGCGGGATTTCCGCGGTGGCGGGGGCGCCCGATGCGTCGCCCTTTTCCTGCGCCTGCTGCCCGTCTTGGGCGACCTGCTCCGACTTCCACAGGTAGTAGTCGTAGTCGCCGTCGTAGACGGTTATTGCTCCGTCCTTGACCTCGACGATGCGGTTTGCCACGGCGCGGATGAGATGGCGGTCGTGCGAGATGAGCACAATAGTCCCGTCGAACTCGGACAGCGCCTGCTCGAGGACGTCGACCGAGTTGATGTCGAGGTGGTTGGTCGGCTCGTCGAGGCACAGCAGGGGCTTGGGGGACACGAGCAGCTTTGCGAGTGCCAGCCGAGCCTTCTCTCCGCCCGAGAGAACGCTGACCTTCTTGTCGATGTCGTCACCCTTGAACAGGAACGCCCCGAGCAGCTGGCGCTCCTCGGAGGAGGTCCAGCCGTGGGCGGAGCGGTCCATCTCCTGCATGACCGTGTTGCCCAGCTCGAGCTCCTCGAGCTGGTGCTGGGCGTAGTACGCCACCTCGACGTTGGTGCCGAGCCTGCGCGTGCCCGCGTCGGGCTCGATGTCGTGCGCGATGATCTTCATCAGCGTCGACTTTCCCGCCCCGTTGGGCCCCACCAGAGCGACGCGCTGGCCGCGATAGAGCTTCAGGTTCACGTCGCGGTAGACGGTCTTGTCGCCGTAGGACTTGGCAATGTCGTCGAGCTCGACGACGAGGTCGCTGGTGCGCGGAGGCTGCGGGAAATGGAAGTGGACGCGCTTCTCCTCCTCGGGGAGGACGATGCGCTCCGCCATGAGCTTGTCGAGCTTCTTGATGCGGTCCTGCGCCTGCCGGGCCTTCGTCGCCTTGTACCGGAACTTCTCGATGAACTCCTGCAGGTGGGCAATCTCACGGTCCTGCTCCGCCTTCTCGGCGCGCAGCCGGTCCAGGCGAGCCTGCCTCTGGCGCACGTAGGACGAGTAGTTGCCGACGTACACGTCGAGCTTGCCATGCTCGATTGCGGCGACGTGGTTGACCATCCCGTCGAGGAACGCGCGGTCATGGCTCACGATCAGCACGGCACCGTCGTAGGCCGACAGAAAGCTCTCGAGCCACTGGACGCTCGCGAGGTCGAGGTGGTTTGTCGGCTCGTCGAGCAGCAGCAGGTCGGGATGACGCAGCAGCAGCTTGGAGAGCTGGATTCGCATCTGCCAGCCCCCCGAGAACTCCACGACGTCCCGACCCAGGTCCTGGGGCGAGAATCCCAGCCCGGTCAGAATCGTCCGCGCGCGCGTCTCGAGCTCGTACCCGCCGGCAGCCTCGAATCGGTCCCGGTCTCGGCCGTACTCGTCGAGCAGCTCCTGATGGTTCTCCGTCTGGTCCGGGTCGCCGAGGAGCCGCTCGAGCTCGCCCAGGCGACGCTCCAGGGCGCGAATCTCCGCTGCGGAGCTCATGACCTCCTCGAGGACGCTCCGCCCCGAGATCTCAATGGCCTCCTGCTCGAGGTAGCCCACGTTGACGCCCTTGGCGAAGAAGACGCTGCCCGAGTCGGCGGGCTCGATGCCCATGACGATTTTGAGCATCGTCGACTTGCCTGCGCCGTTGGGCCCGACGAGGGCGAACCGCTCATGTGCGTTTATCTGGAACGACGCGTCGGTGAACAGCGTCCGAGCGCCGAACGACTTGGTGACCTTATCGACTTGAACAATCACTGCTGCAAACGTCCCATCGACTCTCGCCGCCGTCCCATGCCCGCCGGCGCGCCCGTTTGCGCCGGGCATCGCTGGGCCCCGGGCGACTCGGGCGGGCTCTCCCCTCAGGACTGGCCCGCGGCGCGGCAGCCGCCAGCGGGTTGCGCCAAGTGCCCTACCGTGTAATGCGGGCCGTCCGAAACCAGAATCATACCCCAGCCAACGTTCCAGCCGCCCCGGGCGGTATCCGTCGGCTGCGCCCCATGGAGAAACAACGCAACTGGGCCTGTCGCCGCGGCATCGCCTGGGGAGGGGGATTCTTTTCTGTCTGCGCCCGAAGACTGTCGCGTCGCAAGTTCGCCTGAGACGCCGTTTGTGTTGGTTTTTGCCGTACGCGGGGAATTGGCCCCCGACCTCGGCTGCCCGCACTCCAATGCAGTAGAGTACTGAAGTAGATGGCGCACACAGGTCAGCCCCGGGAGGGCGGTGGCGACTCGCGTGGCATCGCCTTATGACACGTGGCGAGCGTCGCGGGACTTCTGCTCAACGGCAACCCTACCGGGCACGACACGTTGAAAGGGGATCGTTCCATGGGTAACGACAGCAAGGCACTCTCGTTCGGCATCAGCCGCCGCGGTTTCGTCGCCGCCTCTGCCGCGCTCGCAACGGCGCTCGCCACAGGTGCGTCGCGTGCCTTTGCCGCCGACGGCAAGTCGGGTGCGGCGGACGCCAAGAACGCGAGCTCGTCGAGGACGGACTCATCGAAGTCGTCCGATTCCGCCTCCTCCGACGGCACTTCGTCGCGCCCCGACCTGTCCCAGTACGCCTCCTACGAGCTGCAGGGCGACTTCGTCTTGGGCTTTGACCAGGAGTTCCCGCCGTATGGCTACATCGGGGACGACGGCCAGTTCACCGGCTTCGACATCGAGCTTGCGACTGCGGTCTGCAACAAGTACGGCTGGAACCTGAAGCTCAGCCCGATCGACTGGGACGCGAAGGACGCGCTTCTCAACTCCGGCCAGATCACGTGCATCTGGAACGGCTTCACGATCGAGGGGCGCGAGGACGACTACACGTTCACCGACCCTTACATGGAGAACCGTCAGGTCATCGTCGTGCGCGGCGACTCGGGCATCACCGACTTCGCGGGGCTTGCCGGTAAGATCGTCCTGGCTCAGGCGGACAGCGCCGCCTACAATCTGCTCGTCGACGGCGGAGAGCAGCAGGACCTGGGCAAGACGTTCGGGGAGCTGCAGACCATCGGCGAGTACAACACCGCGTTCATGGAGCTCGAGAGCGGCATGGTCGACGCCCTTGCGGTCGACCTGCCCGTCGCCGAGTTCAACATCGGCGGCGACACCGAAACCTACAAGATCCTCGACGAGCCGCTGAACTCGGAGCACTTCGGCGTGGGCTTCAAGAAGGGTAGCCAGGAGCTCGCCGGCAAGGTAGAGCTCGCCCTGTATGACCTCAACGACGATGGGACCGTCAAGTCCCTGTGCGACAAGTACTCCGACCAGGGCGTCTCCTACGACCTCTGGATGCTCAAGTAACCCGACGTACCCTCTCGGGAGGGACGCGCCCTGACTGACGCCGCCGTTCGGGCAGCGATGCGAGTCGGGCGCGCCCCTCTTTTCGTGTGGCTCATGCCGCATGGGGGCGTCACGGCGGAGAAGGTTCGCTGCTCGTGACGACCCCTCGCGTTTCCGGGCCAATACGTCGATTCGACCGTCTCAGGTGGTGTCTCGTGGAACTGTCCACCATGTTCTCGATGCTCATGCAGAGCTATGTCGTCACCCTGCAGATCTTCGCCCTCACGTTGCTGGGGTCGATACCGCTCGGAGTCCTCGTCGCGCTCGGACGGCTGAGCAAGTTCAAGCCGCTCGCTTGGCTCATGGGCCTGTACATCTCCGTGCTGCGCGGCACGCCGCTCATGCTGCAGATGTTCGCGGTGTTCTTCCTCCCCTACTACGCGTTCGGCATTCAGACCGGCAACAACTACAAGTTCACCGCGTGCCTGATCGCGTTCATCATCAACTACTCCGCCTACTTCGCCGAGATCTATCGCAGCGGCATCCAGAGCATGCCGCGCGGGCAGTACGAGGCGGCGCAGGTCCTGGGCTACTCCCGTTCCCAGACCTTCTTCCACATCATCCTGCCCCAGGTCATCAAGCGCATCCTTCCCGCGATGGGCAACGAGATCATCACGCTGGTGAAGGACACGTCGCTGGCGTTCTGCATCGGCGTTGCCGAGATGTTCACCACCGGCAGGGCCCTGGTCGCCTCCCAGCGCACGATGGTGCCGTTCGCGATTGCCGCGCTGATCTACTGGGTCACCTGCATCATCATCGAGTTCGCCCTGCACAGGGTCGAGAAGAGGCTGGACTACTACCATGACTAATTCCGTCGAGGCGACCCACGCAGACGCGAGCAGGCCAGCGGTCTGGGCGCGCGAGGTGTACAAGAGCTTCTCGGGGCGCACGGTGCTCGACGGCGTCTCGCTCAAGATTATGCCGGGACAGGTCGTGAGCCTGATCGGCCCATCGGGTGCCGGCAAGTCGACGATGCTGCGATGCCTGACGATGCTCGACCGGTACGACGGGGGTACGCTCTCCTACGGCGACCTGACGGTCTGCTCGGGTGACAAGGGCTCATGCGTCTACGACAGGGACGCGGTGAAGAAGGCGCGCATGCACTTCGGCCTCGTCTTCCAGAGCTACAACCTGTTCCCGCATTACACGGTCCTCAGGAACGTCATGGACGCGCCGATTCGCGTCCAGGGGCGCGACAAGGGCGAGGTGGAGTCGCAGGCGCGCGAGCTGCTGGCGCAGCTCGGTCTCTCGGAGCACGCGGACAAGGTTCCCGACCAGCTTTCGGGCGGACAGCAACAGCGCGTCGCAATTGCGCGGGCACTGTGCATGAACCCCGAGGTCATGTATTTCGATGAGGCGACCAGCGCCTTGGACCCAAAGCTTACCGCGGAGATGCACGACCTGATCCGCTCGATGGCGGACCGCGGGATGGCCGTGGGCATCGTGACTCATGAGATGGGGTTTGCGCGAACCGTGAGCGACAGGGTGGCCTTCCTGTTCGAGGGGCGCATCGTCGAGGAGGGGCAGGCTGAGGAAGTCATCAACCATCCCAAGGACGAGCGCACGCGCGGCTTCCTCTCGATGGCCGAGGACTAGCATCGACGCATGCTTCGCCCCCTGGAGGCGCCCACAGCGACGCCAGGGGTCCTGCGTTGGAGGCAGGCGCATGACCAAACGCGGTAGAAAAGGGCGGACAAAGTGAGGATTGCGGTCGCGAGCGACATACATGGCTCGGCGTTCTGGTGCCGTCGCCTGATGGACAGGATCGAGCTTCTGGCTCCTGAGCGCATCGTCCTTCTGGGCGACCTGCTGTACCACGGGCCGCGCAACGACCTCCCTCGCGACTACGACCCACGCTCCGTCGCAGGGATGCTCAACGGCGTCGCGGACCGCGTGATCGCCGTTCGCGGCAACTGCGACTCCGAGGTCGACCAGATGATGCTCGAATTCCCGATGATGGGCGACTATGCGATGGTGCTCGATGCCACGGGGGACGCTGGGGCGCGAACGCTGTTCTGCACGCACGGTCACCTATGGTCGGACGGGCTGCCTCCCCTGCCGCGGGGCTCGGCCGTCATGAGCGGGCACACGCACGTCAAGCGCAACGAGACCGACCCCTCTACCGGACTGCTCATGCTCAACCCCGGCAGCGTATCGCTGCCCAAGGACGAATCGAACAGCTTCGCGCTGTACGAGGACGGATCGTTTGAGTTCGTGACGCTGTAGCGAGCGCGCACGACTGCAGCGAGAGGCTCCTCGCGGATCATGGAATGCCGTCGGGCGCCCCCCCTGCCATCTACAGGGGGGGGCCCGCCCCCGGCGGCCCCGGGGGGCGCCCGCCGCGCCCCCC
>CAIFEU010000007.1:6599-15487 GCA_903789505.1 uncultured Coriobacteriales bacterium | reverse complement strand
CCCCCTACGCGGAAGCCCGGTTATGCCGCCTCGCTCGCCCGCACCTCTCGCGTCCGGTCGGCGTGCTATGGCACCAGCGCTACAGTGCCAGCGCCGCCTGTCTGCCCAGGTCGAACGCAGCGAGGTTGGCGTCCACGGTCTTCGGGGGGACGCGACGCGCGATTACGTCGCGCCAGGCGTCGACGTCGAAGGGAAGCTTCGTCGAAAGGGCGCCGATCAGCACGACGTTGGTCGACTTGGGCGAGCCCGCCTTGCGAGCGATGCTTCCCGCCGGGACGAGCGTTGCCCCCAGCTCGGCAAGGCGCCCGTGGATGTCCGACGGCATGGTGGCCTTGCCGATGTTGACCATCAGGGGCGTGACGATCTCGTCATTGACGATCATCGCCCCTCGAGGCGCGAGGTACTGCTGGGCGCGCAGCGCCTCGATCGCCTCGAACGCGACTATCGCGTCGGCGCAGCCCTCGTCGCAGATCATCGAACTGACGTGGGACCCAAAGCGCACCACGGTGCTCACGGACCCGCCGCGCTGCGCCATGCCGTGAATCTCGGAGATCTTGCACTCGTGGCCGCAGGACGCCGCCGTCTTGGCGAGCAGGTCGCCTGCCAGAATCGTCCCCTGCCCTCCCACTCCAACGAGCAGGATGGTGGTCGTCTTCTCGTCTTCGCTCATCGCGGTTACGCCTGCCTTCCGTCGGTCTGGTCCTGTCGGGGCTCAGGCGCGGCGATGCACCCGAACGGGCACTCCTGGACGCACTGGCCGCATCCGATGCAGCTCGTCGGGTCTATGACCGCGCGCCCCTGCTCGTCGGTCCCCAGGCACGGGCAGCCAATCTGGATGCAGGCGCCGCAGGCGCGGCAGTCGGCGATGGTCGGGACGGGCTTGCGAGAGCGGTCGACGAGCCGGCACGGCGACTTGAACACGATGACGGAGAGCCTGTCGTCGGCCTTGGTCGCCTCCCGAAGCGCGCGTCGGACCGCCTTGAGGTCCTGGGAGTCCACCAGTCGCACGTCCTGGACGCCCATCGCCCTGCACAGCTCAACCAGGTCGAGCTCGGGGCCGGGATGCTCGTCGAGGGGCCGGACGCCGTTCGCCTGCTCGGTCAGCGTGATTCCGTTCACGGGATTGCCCTGGCAGCCGGTCATCGCGGTCGTGCGGTTGTCGAGGATGCACAGCGTCCCCGTTCCGCCGTTGTAGATCGTCCCCAGCAGGCTCTCGATACCCGAGTGGGCGAAGGTGCTATCGCCGATGACGCCGACGACCGGCCGACCATTGCGCCCCGGAACGCCGGCGAGCTCCATGCCGTGAGCCATCGACAGGGACGCGCCCATGTCGATGACGCTGTGCACGGAGTTCAGCGGGGCTATGGCGCCGAGCGTATAGCACCCGATGTCGCCGGTCACGATCGCCTTGAGGCGATGCAGCTCCGCGTACACGAGGCGGTGCGGGCAGCCGGGGCACAGCGCCGGCGGGCGCGGCGGCAGGTCCTGGGCGGCGGCGGGGTGTGCTGGCTGCTCTACGCCGAAGCTCGCGCGGATGCGCGCCGGGGTCATCTCCCCGTTGCGGGGAAGACTGCCGCACGGAGGGGTCGCCAGCTCCACGCCCATGGCGAGCACGTGCTGCTCGAAGTAGTCGCATGCCTCCTCCACGACATAGCAGGCTCCCACCGAGCGCGCGAACGCGCGGACCCGCTCCGCAGGCAGGGGCCAGGAGACGCCGAGCTTGAGGGTGCTTGCCTGCGGGAGGGCCTCGCGCACATGCTGGTAGCATGCCCCGCTGCAGATGACGCCAATGGAGGGGTCACGCATCTCGACGCGGTTCAGGTCGGTGGTCTCCGCGAAGGAGCGCAGCAGCTCCTCGCGCCTGTCGGTCTCGAGCCTGCGTACCCGTGCGACCGCGGGCATCATGACGTACTTGTCGGGGTCGGTCTCATAGGGGCGCGGCTCGACGACGGCGCGCGCGGCGCCGGTCTCGACCGGTGTCTTGGTGTGGGCGATGCGCACGGTCTCACGCAGCATGACCGGGGTGTCGAACCGCTCGGAGAGTTCGAATGCCACCGCCGTGAAGCGACGCGCCTCCTCGGAGTCGGAGGGCTCAAGCATCGGGACGCGGGCGAAGGCGGCGTAGTTGCGCGAGTCCTGCTCGTTCTGGGAGGAGTAGCACGAGGGGTCGTCGGCGGCGAGAACCACAAGCCCACCGTTCACGCCCGCGTTGCAGACGGACATCAGCGGGTCGGCGGCGACGTTGACGCCGACGTGCTTCATCGTGACCAGGCAGCGCACGCCGCCCATCGAGGCGCCGATGCCGACCTCGAGCGCCACCTTCTCATTGGGCGCCCACTCGCAGTAGGGGCCGTCGACGCCGTCCCCGCTGCCCATCCCGTGCTCGACGCCGAGCTTGGCGAGGCTCTCCAGCGTCTCGGTCGAGGGAGTGCCGGGGTACCCGACGCCCACGGCGACGCCCGCCTCCCAGGCGCCCCGCGCTATCGCCTCGTTCCCCGAAAGAAGTCGTGTGCTCATATTGGTGCGTCCCCCTCCTAGGGTTCCAGGTTTAGGCCTTGTTCTCGCGGTCGACCAGCAGCTCTGCTCCGTAGCGCTTGCGCAGGAGCGGCTTCTCGATCTTTCCCGTGGGGTTGCGCGGGACGGGCGCGAAGATCACCTTGCGCGGGCGCTTGTAGCGCGGCAGCGCCATGCAGAACCGGTCGATGTCCTCGCGCAGCTCCGCCTCGCTTTCGAAGCGGGGGATGATGTCGACCGGCTCCTGCGCGTCCTGCGGCTGCCCGGCGTAGGCACCGGGCTTGAGCTCGATGATCGCCGCGGCGATCTCGCCGAGGCGCTCGTCGGGCAGGCCGATGACCGCGACGTCCTTGACGAGCGGGTATGCGGTCAGGAAGTCCTCGATCTGCACGGGGTAGATGTTCTCGCCGCCGGAGATGACGACGTCCTTCTTTCGGTCAACCAGCCAGTAGAACCCGTCGTCGTCCTGGCGCGCCATGTCGCCGGTGTGCAGCCACCCGTCGACGATCGTCTTCGCGGTCTCCTCGGGGTCCTTGTAGTAGCACACCATGACGCCGGGACCCTTGACGCACAGCTCCCCCACCTCGCCGCGCTCGACGGGGCGGTCGTCGTCATCGACGATCTTCGCCTCCCAGCGATAGCCCGGGACGCCGATTGCGCCGACGTGGCCGATGTTCTCCACGCCCAGGTGCACGCATCCCGGCCCGGTGGACTCGGACAGGCCGTAGTTGGTGTCGTACTGCTGGTTGGGGAACCACGTCCTCCAACGCTTGATCAGGCTCTCGGGAACCGGCTGCGCCCCGATGTGCATGAGGCGCCACTGGTCGAGGCTGTAGCGTTTGGGGTCTATCTCGCCCCGCTCGAGCGCCGCCAGGATGTCCTGGACCCAGGGGACCAGCAGCCACACGATGGTGCAGCGCTCGTTCGATACCGTCTCGAAGATCGACTTGGGATTGACGCCGCGCAGCAGCACGGCACGCGACCCGCTGATGAGGCTGCCGAACCAGTGCATCTTCGCGCCGGTGTGATACAGCGGGGGGATGCACAGGAAGGCGTCATCGTGCGTTTGGCCGTGATGCCTCTGCTCCATCTCCGCCGCCTGCGTCAGGCTGCGATGGTGGTGCAGGATGGCCTTGGGGAAGCCGGTGGTGCCGCTCGAGAAGTAGATCGCGGCGTCCTCATCCTCGCAGAGCGGGACCATCGGGTCGGAGCTGGCGCAGTTTGCGGTCACCTCGTGGTAGTCCTCCGCGAAGGTGGGACAGGCTGAGCCGACGTAGAACAGCAGGCGGCTGCGATGCAGCGTGGGCTCGATCTCCTCCACGCGGCCGGTGAACTCCGGCCCGAAGAACAGGATGTTGACGTCCGCCTTCTCCACGCAGTACTCGATCTCGGAGGAGGTGTAGCGGTAGTTGAGCGGCACCACGGTTGCGCCGGTCTTGAGGATGCCGAAGTATATCGGCAGCCATTCGATGCAGTTCATCAGCAGGATGGCCACCTTGTCGCCCTTGTGGACCCCGCGGGACAGCAGGAGGTTGGCGACGCGGTTGGACTTCTCGTCGAACACGCGCCAGGTGATCTCGCGCCGATAGGGCTGCGTGCCCGCACCCTCGATGAGGTTGTACTCGCGCCAGGTGACGTGCTTTGGCTCCTGGATCTGCGGGTTGATCTCGACGAGCGCGATCTCGTCGGGGAACTGCGCGGCGTTTCTTCTGAGGAAGTCGGTAATGGGCATCTGGGTCTGCTCCAAGCGATTGAGTGGCGAGACAGTAGAACATAGTATCGCTGTACCAACAAAACTGACCTCGGCGCATACTATTGTCTGCCAGATTGCAGAAAGTGGCATGCGAGCGGGGCGCCCCCCGATGCCCCACGAAAGGTGTTGTGCGCATGAAGCAGATTCGAGAGTTCCCGCGCGTAGTCGTCACCAGGAAGGGCGCCCAGAAGGTCAAGTCGGGCCACCCCTGGGTTTTCGAAGGCGAGGTAACGGCGGTCCAGCCCGCCCCCTCCGACGGACGCGAGGCGGAAAACGGCGACGTCGTGGACGTCGTGGAGGAGAACGGCACCTACCTCGGGTCCGGGTTGCTCTCGGAGCGGTCGAAGATACGCGTGCGCCTGGTGAGCCGCAACGCGAACGACCGCTTCGACGAGGCCTTCTGGGCGCGCAAGGTGGAGTGGGCATGGCGTTACCGAGCCAACGTTCTGGGCTCCAGCGCCCTGCCGGGCTGCGAGCCCGACACCAACTGCTGCCGCGTGATCTACAGCGAGGCCGACGGCTTCCCCGGGCTCATCGTCGACCGATACGAGGACGTCCTGGTCGCCCAGGTGGGCACCGTGGGGATGCAGCGGCTGCGCCCCGTGCTCTACCCCATCATCGTGCGCACGCTGCGCGATCAGGGTCAGGCCATCCGCGGCATATACGAGCGAAACGACGTGGCGTCGCGGGCAAAGGAGGGGCTCGACCTCGCGAAGGGGTGGTACCTCGACGATGAGTCGATCGCACCCGGAGCCGACGAACGCCAGACGAGGCTCGTCGCCCGCGAGAACGGCATCGCCTACGACGTGGACTTCGCCGAGTCACAGAAGACCGGCTTCTTCCTCGACCAGAAGTTCAACCGCCGTCTCGTGCGCGACATCGCGCGCGGCAGACGCGTGCTGGACTGTTACTCGCACGTGGGGACCTTCGGCCTGAACGCCGTCGCGGGCGGGGCGAACTTCGTCCGCTGCGTCGACGTGAGCCAGCCGGCTCTCGACCTCGCCCAGGCGAACGCGCGGCTCAACGGCTTCGAGGACAGGATGTCGTTCACCTGCGCCGACATGAAGGACTACCTGCCGGAGCTCGCGAGCGACCGCGGACGACTGATCGAGCAGGGCGGGCAGTTCGACCTCATCGTCCTCGACCCTCCCGCCTTCTCGAAGGGGCGCGAGTCCGTCGAGCACGCCCAGGGCGCGTACGAGCGTATCAACTACCTCGCGATGAGGATCCTGCCCCGCGGGGGGTACCTCGCGACGTGCTCGTGCTCACAGCACATGACCACCGGCATGCTCCGCAAGGCGATCGCGCAGGCGGCCGAGGGCGCCGGCGTCCAGCTGAGGCAGATCAGCCAGTCGCAGCAGTCCCCCGACCATCCGATCCTCTGGGGGGTTCCCGAGACCGGTTACCTGGACTTCTTCGTCTTCCAGGTCTTCTAGCGCCTGTGCCTGCGTCGGGCTCGCTCGCCGGGGCGGCCGCCGCGCGCGCCGAATGGCGGATTTCGTCTGTGGCATGACGGGTTTTGGGCACGTCCCATCCCGTCGTGAGCGCATCTGCGCTACGATGACAAGAGCTCGTGCGGGCGCCGTTCGTGCGGCGATCGATTTGAATCTCCCCGCCTCTCGGACCCATGGCGCAACGGTTAGCGCTGGGGACTCATAATCCCTCGGTTGCAGGTTCGAATCCTGCTGGGTCCACCACCAATGCCAGGCCAGGGGCGCTCCTTGCCCCTGGCCTGTTCCCGTTTCATGCACCCTCGCCACGCCCAACGCCGACGCGTTCCTAGGGTGCGTGGCACCCATCCGGCCCGGGCCGCCGCGCTCCTTGCTCGCGGCCCCGTGAGCGCGGTCGCGAGGTCGAGGTGCCCGTGCGCGCCATGACGTCCGGAGGTCCCATGCAGATTGAGCCCATCGCATTCGCCCGAACCCCCTACCCCACGAAGTTCGGGGTTCCCCGCCAGCCGGGGTTGGTCGACGGTCTCTGCGCGGACGTGGTCTTCGAGCCCCCGTTCTGCGACCCCGCGTGCCTTGACGGCGTCGAGGGCTTCGAGCGGGTGTGGCTCGTCTGGGGGTTCTCGTGCAACGAGGGGGCGTTCGAAGCCTCCGGCTCGCCCATGACCGTCCGCCCTCCGCGCCTGGGCGGGACGCGGCGCGTCGGCGTGTTCGCGACGCGGTCGAGCTTTCGGCCCAACGGCCTCGCGCAGTCCTGCGTTGCCTACGTGAGACACGGGCTCGACGACCGGGGCAGGCTCGTCTTGACGGTGCGGGGCGCCGACATGGTCGACGGCTCCCCGATCTTCGACGTCAAGCCATACCTTCCGTACTGCGACGCGTTTCCCGACGCGCGGTACGGCTGGGCGCAGGGCTGCCCCTGGCCCGAGCTGCAACGGGTCGAGTTCCCTCCGGAGCTGCTCGAGCGCGTCCCCTCCGGCCTGCGACGGGGGCTTGTCCAGCTGCTGAGACAGGACCCGCGCCCCGCGTACACGCGCTCCGACCGATACGCCGCCCGACACGAGGACAGGGAGTTCTGGGTCCCGCTCGCGGGCATCGTCTGCCGGTTCAGGGTCAGGGGCTCAACGCTCACCGTGACCGGGATAGACGAGCTGGACGAGTCCGAGCGTGACGAACTCGCGCGCACGGGCTCTATTCAGCGGTATGACACACCGCTTGGGTAGGATTCGCTCACGCGACCACGGGGCGCCGACGGCGTAGGCGTGACGCCCCCCCATTGCGCTGCGGTGGTCGTCGCAGGTTCGCGCATCGCCGACGATGAGCGAAGGATGATCTGAAGGGCCCAACAGGATGTTCACGTCTCTCCCAATTCCGTCGCACTGCCAGGCGCTCGGCGAATGCGGACGCCCAGACCATGGCAGAAAGCCCCTCAGGGAGGCCTGCGGGGGGTTGACACGCAGGGAGACGCTGGGGTTGGCCTGCGCGGGGAGTGCGCTGCTCTGTGGCGCCGTCGCGCTCTCGTCAGGCCCCCTGGCGCGGCGCGCCTTCGCCGCGGAGCAGTTCGACTCCGCGGAGGTCCTCCCCGTCAACTACACCGACGAGCAGCTGGGGCAGGCGGAGGCTCTCATGCGCGACATGATCGCCGGCCTCGAGACCAGCCGCCAGGATGCCGCGCTCTCCCGGCTCACGGTGGCATGCGTGAGGCAGGCCTTTCGCACGATCAACGAGGACCCCGAATACTACTACCTCGACGGCACGCTTCACCTGGAGTACTTCGACACCGAGGATGACGAGAACGACTGCCCGGTGAACTCGGTGCAGCTAAGCTACATCGTCTCCGAGCAGGACTTCCATGACTATGCCGCCCGCTTCGAGCAGGGGGTGTGCGATGCGCTGTCCTGGGTCAGTCCCTCCATGGACGTCGTCGAGGCCGCCAAAGCCCTGCACGACTACCTGATCAGGTTCGACGAGTACGACACGCAGGTCGAGCAGACGCGCGACACCTCGGACCGCGAGCCGTATTCCGCCTACGGGGCGCTCGTGAACGCCACCGCGGTGTGCGACGGGTACGCGCACGCCTACGAGCTGCTCCTGTCCCGCCTCGGCTTCCAGGCTGGATTCGTCTCAAGCGACGAGATGAACCACTCCTGGAACATGGTCGGGATTGACCAGGACTGGTACCACGTCGACGTCACCTGGGACGACCCCGTCCCCGACCAAGGCCCTGACGCGCCGGTGACGGCGGCCTGCTTCCTGCGCTCCGACGCCTCCATGGAGGAGCTCGGGCACTACGACTGGGAGGCGGACCATGTCGCCGGCAGCGACTACGACTGGCGGGCCTCCTACGGCGACCTCGAGTACTCCGGCCCGGCGAGCGCGGACGTGGCGGTTGCTGACCCCTATCGGTTTCTCGACGTGTCCTTCGACGACGATCTCGTGAAGGATGGCGTCCTGGACGCCGTCGTCGACGCGGGAATCATGGGGCAGGGAGCCTCGAGCGGCGACGGGACCCCCACCGGGTGGTTCCATCCCGGCGCATATGTCAGCCGAGAGCAGCTCGCGGCCATCCTCTACCGCACCGCCGAGGCATTGGTCCGCCGCCAAGGCGGGTCCGAGGACGGCGACGCCACGGCGCCCTCCGGCTCCTCGGACGCGGCGGCGCAGGGCGGTCAGACCCTGGCCGCGGAGGGGACTCTCAGCGCGGGGGGTGGCGCGGGCGCGGACGCCGACGCGGGGTCGGATGCGCCCCGCACGCGCGACTCCTCCACTCTCGGCGAAGGCTCCGAGCTCGTCGACGCGTCCGGGAAAGACGCAGGCGCCTCAACGGGGGACATCGGCTCCGAGCTCCCGCCGTTAGACGGGGACGCGAGCGCCCTGCCCGCGGATGTGGACGAGACGTCGTACGCGGCGGCAGCGATCGCGTGGTGCATCGCCGCGGGCGTCATGGACGCCCAGGACGAGGGGCAGGGCGAGCGGTTCCTCCCCGACCGGTCCGTGACGCGTGAGGAGCTGGCGCGTCACGCCCACCTGCTCGCGCAGAGGCTCCTGCCCGCCGGGGGCACTGGCGCGTCTGCGCAGGTCGGGCGGGAAGCGACCGGCCTCGCATCGTGCGCCGACCGCGCCGCGGTGGGGTCCGACCTGAGCGACGACGTCGAGTGGGCGCTGGGGGTGGG
>CAIFEU010000007.1:6127-6589 GCA_903789505.1 uncultured Coriobacteriales bacterium | reverse complement strand
GGCTCGAGGGGTTGAGGCCGGTGCGCTGGCTCACGCGCGCCGCCGCTGCGCGCGCAGCGGCGGTCATGCTCTCCCTGGGTTAGGAAGGACGGGCCTTCGCGCTCAGGCGTGATTCCTTCGTTCGCGCTCCTCGTCGAGCGCGCCCAGGACGGCCCTCCAGGCGTCCTGGTAGCCCACGTGAGCCTGGCGCGCGAGGCGGGCGACCTCGCGATGCTCGGGGTAAGCGCGCGGTGTGCCGTCTGGAAGGGTTACGCGCTTGACGCTCGCCTCGCCCAGCCTGGTCGTGACCGTGCCCGTCGTCCGGGGAAGGACCGTCCTGAGCATCCTGACGCGACGCACGCCGATAGTCGTCGTGTCCGAGAACAGGATGCCCTCGAGCTCCTCTCGGTGCGCCTCGTCGCAGATCACCTGCAACTGGACGCCCGGCCTGCTCGACTTCATCGTGAGCGGCAGCGCGTGCGC
>CAIFEU010000007.1:4100-6117 GCA_903789505.1 uncultured Coriobacteriales bacterium | reverse complement strand
TGAACCAACGCATAGCCGACCGCCTCCCCCGTGCAGTCGTCGACGTCGCACTCCAGCTTCCAGATCTCCCCCTCGCCGTCCCGAACGCCCCCTCGCCCGGCGGCGTGAGACGCCGATGCCCCCGTGTGTCCGGGCGCCTCGGTCGGAGTCCGCCCCTCGACCTCGCTCACCAGCATCGCCCTGACGAAGCTCGGGGGGTCGTACGCGCGCTTGCCGGAGCCGACGCCGACCCGGTCGATGCGCAGGTGCACGGGGAGCGAATCGCCCGTGGAGAGCGCGGCGCATATGGCTGCGCCCGTGGGCGTCACGTACTCGCCCTCGCGTTCGCCCATCTCGAGCGTCAGGCCGTAGCGAGCGACGATCGCCGCGACGGCGGGGACCGGGACGGGGAGCACGCCATGCTGGGTTCGGACGCGACCCGTGCCCTCGTACAGAGGGCTCACGAACACGCGTCCGACATCGAGATTGTCAAGGCAGTACGCGCACGCGATGACGTCCACGATCGAGTCTGTGGCACCGACCTCGTGCAGGAGGACCTGGTCGATTTCGACCCCGTGCGCCTGTGCCTCCGCCTCCCCCAGTATCCCGAAGACGCGCCGCGCGATTCCCCTCGCGCGCGCGGAGAGGTCGGCCGCGTCGACCACGGCGAGGACCTCGGCGAGGCTCCGATGACGGTGTCGCCCGGCGTGACCTCCGGCGCCGCTCGAGGCATGGCGGAGACCCTCGGGTCCCTCGTGCGAACCGTGGCCACCTGCGGTGCCGTCCAGGTCGCCGTAGAGGTAGTCCATGTCATGGTCGCGGTTCTCCAGGGATGGGTCGTCCATCACGACGTCGAAGTCGCAGGCGGCGATCCCGCTGAGGACGCGCGTGCCGACCTTTGCGTGGAACCCGCCCACCGGCAGCCCCGCCAGGACGCGGCGCAGGCCCTCCGCATCGGCACCCGCGCCGATCAGGGCCCCGACGACCATGTCTCCGCTGACTCCGCTCTTGCATTCCAGGTACAGGTCGTGCGGCATGGGTGTCCTTTCGCTCTGTGGCCGTCGTGGTGCCCGGCCGCGCGGCACGAAGGCGGCGTACCCTGCCGGGCAGGGTTAGCGCGGCCGGGCGTGGTCTATCAGCGACGCCTGGTAGCCCGCCCCGAAGCCGTTGTCGATGTTGACGACCGAGACCCCGCTCGCGCAGGAGTTGAGCATGGAGAGCAGTGCCGCGAGCCCCCCGAACGACGCCCCGTAGCCGACGCTGGTGGGCACCGCGATCACAGGGCAGTCCACCAGGCCCCCGATGACGCTGGCGAGCGCCCCCTCCATCCCGGCGACCGCGACAACGGAGCTTGCGGACTGGATCTGGTCCAGGTGGGCAAGCAGCCGGTGCAGCCCCGAGACGCCGACGTCGTATATGCGCGCGACACGTGAGCCCATCGACTCCGCCGTCAGCGCCGCCTCCTCCGCGCAGTACAGGTCGCTCGTACCCGCGGCGCACACGGCGACGGTCCCGTTGCCGTCAGGCTCGGGAAGCTCTCCCACCACGCCCACGCTCGCCTCGGGATGGTAGTCGAGCGTCGCGCCCGCTGGCAGAGGGGCTTCGGATATGGCGGCACCCAGGGCGGACGCCTTGTCGGGATCGAGGCGCGTGATCAGGACGGGGGACTGGCCCTGCCGCAGCAGCTCCGTCACGATGCCGTACATCTGGGCCGACGTCTTCCCTGCGCCGAACACGACCTCCGCGGCACCCTGGCGGACGGCACGATGGATGTCTGGCTTGGCGTATCCCAGGTCGACGAAGGGTTGCGCGCGCAGGCGCCGCATCGCGTCGGCGACCGACACCTCCCCGGCGGCGACGCGCTCGAGGAGCTTTCTGGTGACGTCCTCTTCCAATCGGTCCCCCAGGTCGAAAAGTGTGAGAGCATGGGGGGGCGCAACCACTCCCCCGCCCGGGGGCCCCCCCCGGCCCCGGGGGGCCGAGGATGCCACTGCCATGGGGCCGAGATTGGGGGGCCAGCACTACCCCCCCCAAGCCC
>CAIFEU010000007.1:0-4090 GCA_903789505.1 uncultured Coriobacteriales bacterium | reverse complement strand
CTCCCGGCATAGCAGAACAAGAATGAGGGCGGGGGGGGCGCAACCCGCCCCCCGCCGGCCGCCGCGACGGCGGCGCGGGTCCGATTGTACGCATGTCGCATGGCGGAAGGATGGGGTCCCATGGATGACCCGACAGATCGCAGAGACACCGTTCGCGCGGCCCACGCCAAGCTGGAGCGGCTCAGGGGGGACCTGAAGGGAATGAGGGGGGTCGTAGTTGCGTATTCGGGCGGGGTCGACTCGACGTTTCTCCTCAAGGTGGCCCACGACGAGCTGGGGGGCGGGGTCCTCGCCGTTACCAACCGCGCGCGCCACGTGCCCGCGCGCGAGGTCGCCGACTCGGTCGCGTTCTGCGCGCAGCAGGGCGTGAGGCACCTGCTGATAGAGGTCGACCCGCTCATGCTCGACGGGTTCGCAGACAACCCGCAGGACCGCTGCTATATGTGCAAGCGGGCGCTCTTCTCCCAGCTCGAGGACATCGCCCGGGAGCGTGGCGCGTGCTGCGTCGTTGACGGGACCAACGTCGACGACACGAAGCAGTACCGCCCGGGGATGCGCGCGCTCGAGGAGCTCGAGATCGTGAGCCCGCTGCGCGACGCCGGCCTTACCAAGGCGGAGATTCGCCTGCTCTCGCATGAGATGGGCCTCGCCACCTGGGACAAGCCCTCCTGCGCGTGCCTGGTCACGCGCTTCCCCTACGGCCAGCGGATCACGCGCGAGTCCCTCGCCCAGGTGGAGCAGGCGGAGACCCTGCTCTCGAGCCTGGGCTTCGGACAGCTGCGCGTCAGGATGCACGCGGACATGGCGCGCATAGAGGTGGAGCCCGCGCAGATGCAGCGCGTGCTCGAGGGCGAGACGCGCATGCGCATCGTCGAGGGGCTGCGTCGGCTGGGGTTCACCTACGTGACGCTCGACCTGCAGGGGTACCGCTCGGGAAGCATGGACGAGCCCCTGCGCTGACCGCGCCACTGCGGGACGCCCCGCGAAGTGCGGTCGGGCGCTGCCTCGATTGCCGCAGCTGGACGGGGACGCCCCTCAGCGACCACCCCCGGACGTCGACGCCTCGACCATGTCGGCACGGATGTCGGCGACGCGTCGGGCGCCGCACATCATCATCGCGTCGGCGAGCTCGTCGCGCAGCTTGGTGAGCAGGAACTCGATGCCATCCTGCCCCGCCCCATAGGCGGCGGTGACGAACGGCCTGCACACCAAGGTGGCGTCCGCCCCCAGCGCAAGCGCGCGAAAGACGTCCACCCCGGAGCGAATGCCGCCGTCGACGAGCACCTTGACCCCCGGGAAGCGCTCGTGGACGGCACGGGCGACCTGGGGCAGCACCCAGGCGGTGGCGGAGCACCCGTCGAGCACGCGCCCGCCGTGGTTGCTGACGATGACGGCGGAGGCTCCCGCCTGCGCGGCCTTGATTGCGCCGCGCACGCTCATGACGCCCTTCACGATGAAGGGAACGCCCTCGCAGGAGGAGACGATGCTCGCTAGCTCCTCGGGCGACTTGGGTCCCGCCGGGGGCTCAAGCCCCTTGAGGAAGGGCAGCCCGGCGGCATCGACGTCCATGGCGATCGCGATCGGCGAGCAGGAACGAGCAACGGAGATCTTCCGCGCGCAGGTGTCGAGGCTCCAAGGCTTGACGGTCGGGACTCCCGTCCCTCCCACCTCGCCGATTGCAGCGCAGGAAGCCTCGAACAGCTCGTCGGGGACGCCGTCGCCCGTGAACGCCGCGACGCCCTGGGCTTTCGCGGCACGCAGGGACAGTCGGTTGTAGCCAAGGGTGTCGATGCTGGGCCCATAGTGGCGATTCACGTCGCCCACGGGGCCGATGAACACGGGAAACGACAGGGTCCTGCCGAACATCTCGCACGACGTGTCGATGTCGTCCCCACCCACCAGCGTGTCCATCACGAGCATGACATGCTGCCAGGCGTCGTAGTTACGACGCGCGACCACACCCGTTCCCTTGGCTCCCGGGCCTGGAATCGAGTTTCCGCAGGCGCGCCCGTCGCACACGAGGCATGCCCGGCACTTGTCGCCGATGACAGGGCGCGCGGCGTTCACGATGCCCTCCCACGTCAGACCCTGCGCCCGTGCGGCCGCCCCTTGCCCTCGCGTTGGGTCCTCGAGCCTGTCCTGCGCCATCGCGTGCCCCTTCCAAGGTAGCGCTCGCGCGCCCCTGGAGGGGGCAACGCGGGTGCATGCGGAACGTCCTATGCGCGGGCCTGCCTGCCCGCCTTCACGAGGCCGGCGACGCGGTCCACGACCTGGTCGACGTCCACGAGGGTGCGCTCTCCGCTCGCCCGGTCCTTGAGTTCGACCTTGCCCTGAGCAAGCGCCTTCTTGCCCGCGATGACCTGGAACGGGAATCCCATCAGGTCGCTGTCGGCGAACTTGACTCCCGGGCGCTCCTTGCGGTCGTCGAGGACGCCCGCCCCGCCCCCCTCGGCGAGCTCGGGGGCGATGCGCTCCGCCGCGGGCGCGATCGTGTCGTCCCCGACGGTGAGCGGGATGACGCTGACCTCATAGGGCGCGACGGCGACCGGCCACACGATGCCGTTCTCGTCGTTGTGCTGCTCGATGATGGCGGCGACGACGCGGGTCACCCCGATGCCGTAGCAGCCCATGATGAGCGGGTGCTCCTCACCGTTCTCGTCCACGAACGTCGCCCCGAGCGCCTCGGAGTACTTCGTGCCGAGCTGGAAGATCTGGCCGCACTCGATGCCGCGGGCCTGATGCAGCGGCTTGCCGCACTTGGGACACAGGTCGCCCTCGCGGGCTCCCGAGATGTCGATCCACTCCTGCACGTCGAAGTCGCGTCCCGGCCGGGCCCCAACGAAGTGGTAGCCGGGCTCGTTGGCGCCCACCAGCCAGCTGTTGGAGTCGCGCAGGGCGACGTCGGCGACGAGTCGGACCCCGGCGGGCAGGTTGACGGGCCCCATGGAGCCCTTGTGCAGCCCGAGCTCGACGAGCTCGTCGTCGGTCATCATACGGTAGCCCTCGCCGAACGCATGCTCCGCCTTGACGTCATTCATGTCGTGGTCGCCCGGGATGATGGCGACCACGGGGCGCCCCGGGGAGTCGAACAGCGCCAGCGCCTTGCGCGTCGCGCTCTCGGGGCCGCCGAAGAACGCCGCCACCGAGGCGATCGTGCCGCAGTTGGGCGTCTCGACCTTCTCGAGCTCGCCGCTTCCCGGACCCTCCTCGACGCGTATGCCGACGGATGCCGCCTCGGTGTCGGCGGCGAAACCGCAGTCGCACCAGACCAGGTCCGCCTCGCCCGCGTCGGCGAGTGCCATGTACTCGACGCTCGCGCTTCCGCCAATCTGGCCGGTGTCGGCGGCTACGGGCAGCGCCTTGAGCCCGCAGCGCGAGCAGACGCGCGCGTATGCCTCGCCCATGTCGTCATAGATCTCCTGCAGGGACTCCTGGGTCGCGCTGAAGGAGTAACCGTCCTTCATGATGAACTCGCGGCCGCGCATGAGGCCGAACCGGGGGCGAAGCTCGTCGCGGAACTTCGTCTGGATCTGGTACAGGGTCACCGGAAGCTGCTTGTACGACTTGAGCTCGTTGCGCACCAGGTCGGTGACCGTCTCCTCGTGGGTGGGCCCGAGGCAGAAGTCGCGTTCGTGACGGTCCTTGATGCGCATGAGCTCGGGGCCGTACTTGTCCCAGCGCCCCGACTCGTGCCACAGCTCGCCGGGCGTCAGGATCGGCAGGAGCATCTCCTGGGCACCGATGCCGTCCATCTCGTCGCGCACGATATCCTCGACCTTGCGAATGACTCGCCACGCGAGCGGCAGGAAGCTGTAGACGCCCGAGGCGGTCTTGCGAATCATCCCCGCGCGCAGCATCAGGCGATGGCTCACGAGCTCGGCCTCGGCCGGGTCCTCCTTGAGCGTCGGCGCGTAGAGGGTGCTCATCCTGATCAGAGAGGAGGTCTTCATCGACCCTGGTACTCCTTCGACAATGCGCGGGCAGCGGGGCGGCGAATCGCGGCACGCCTCGCTCCCGAGCTCCCGACGGTTGCGCATGAAGCGATGGTGTCCATCCTAGACGCCCGACGACCCCTCACCCGTCTCGGGGG
>CAIFEU010000006.1:22569-36696 GCA_903789505.1 uncultured Coriobacteriales bacterium | reverse complement strand
GAAAGAGCCCGCTCCTTCACGTCGACCATGTAGCTCGTGACGCCTCCAGCAACGACGGCAGACGAGCCGGGGACGCGAGTCAGGGTCGCACTGATCAAGCCGCCGGTGAGAGACTCGGCGGTACCCACGCGCAATCCCTTTTTACCCGCCGTCGAGACCACGCGGCTCGCAAGCTCGTAGAGACGTTCGGAGGTGACGGGTCTCGAGGAGCTTTCGCCGGGAGCGGGGTCAGAGGGCTGCCGGGATTCGGGGGAACCTCCGGTCTCGAGCGAACGACACGCCTCGGAAGCCTCGCGTGTTGGCGAGGGGCTATGCGACTCGCCGAAGAGGAGTCTGCCACACTTTCTGAAATAGTCGACCATCGAGACAATCGTAAGGACGACCGCTATTGCCATCAGGAGCCACGAGAGCCCATCGACGAAGCGCGCAGCGCCCGCAAACAGGGCGACGTCCTTCACGAAGAACATGACCAGGGCGACCATCGTGAAGAGAGTCTTGGCCTTGCCGATGTAGCTTGCCGCCACGACGACGCCGGCGGAGGCGGCGATCATGCGCAGACCCGATACGAGGAACTCGCGCGCGACGATGACGATCGGCACCCAGGAGGGAAGAGTCCCGAGCTGAACCATCGCGACCATCACAGAGATCACGAGGAGCTTGTCAGCGATGGGGTCCATGAACTTGCCGAAGGTGGTGATCTCGTCGCGCGAGCGGGCTAGGTAGCCGTCGAGGCTGTCGGTGAGAGAGATGAGGGCGAACAGCGCAGCGTCGACCCAGCAGCGCATGTCGTGCGTTCCCCAGGGAACGAGCATCATGACGACCAGAACGGGTATGAGCGCGATTCGGACGACGGTTACGACGTTTGCCGGCGTCCAGACGACGCCGGAGGATGCGGGGCGACCGTCAGAGGCACGGGATGATTCCGCCACTTACGCGTCAGCCTCCTCAAGATTCCCGGTGAGGGGTTCGCGAGAGACGATGGTGCCGAACAGCTCGTAGCACACCGCCTCATCGATTCGGACGTCCACGAACTCGCCGACGGTACCCTCGACCTGGCCGAGATGGATGACGCCGTCGGAATCGGGCGCCTGGAAGGCGGCCCTGCCGATGAGCTCGCGATTCCCCTCGTCATCGGACTCCGAGCCGTCGATGAGGACGCGGTATGTCTTGCCCACGCGACGGGCGGCGGAGGCGAAGCCGTAGGCGTCGGCGATGTCGTGGAGGCGCTGGGTGCGCTCGAGCTTCAGGTCTTCGTCGACCTGGTCGGGCATCTCCCCCGCCGCGGTGCCTTCCTCCTGGGAATACGAGAACACCGACGTGTAATCGAAGCCGACGCGCTCGAGGAACGAGCAGAGCTCCTCGAACTCGTCGTCGGTCTCCCCTGGGAAGCCCGCCATGGCGGTCGTGCGAATCGTCATGCCGGGAATCTCGCGACGCAGGCGGTCGATGAGCTGGGCAAACTGGGCGGAGTCGCCCGTGCGGTTCATGCGCCGCAGAACGTCGGCGTCGCAGTGCTGGAGCGGCAGGTCGATGTAAGGGACCACCTGGTCGACGTCGCGAATCGTCGCGATCAGGTCGTCGGTCATCCCCTCTGGCTGCAGGTACAGCACGCGTACCCAGCCGTGCACCGGTTCGACGACGGCCGCCACCTGGCGCAGAAGCCAGGCCAGGTCGACGCCCTGCTCGAGGTCACTGCCCCAGATGCCGGTGTCCTGACCGATGAGGACGATCTCGCGCACGCCCCCTGCCACCAGGGATCGTACCTCGTCGAGGATGACATCGGCGGGGCGCGAGTAGTATCGGCCGCGAATGAACGGTATCGCGCAGAACGAGCAGAAGCGGTCGCAGCCGTCGCTGATCTTGACGTAGGCGGCGGCCGAGCGAACCGTGCGCAGGACGCTCGGGGAGGGGGCCCCGAACGCGTCGAGCGAGGTGATTCCCGTGACGCGAGCGAGGACGTCGACGATGGAGTCCTCCTGGTCGACGGGGACGAACGCCGTCACCTCGGGCATCTCCTTGACCAGCTGCTCGCCGTAGCGAGACGGGATGCAGCCGCTCATGATGACCGGGACGTCGGCGCCGTCGTCGAGCTTGAGCCCCACCATCTCGAGCGTCAGGTCGATTCCCTCCTGGACGGCTGCCACGAGAAACGAGCAGGTGTTGACGATGATTGCGTCCGCCTCCTGGGCGTCGTCGACGATATTGAACGCGGGGCTTGCCTCGATGAGCGCGCGCATCCTGTCGGAGTCGACCTCGTTCTTGGCGCAGCCCAGCGTGACGATATGCACGTTCTTGACGAGAGCGCACGGAGCTTGGGACGTTGGCATGACGCGGTGGCCTTTCTGTGTGTCGGTTCCGAGGCGGGAGCCCCGGGGTGGAGGCGTCCCGCGAAGGGCAGGGGACGCCCGCTGATTGTGCTAGCGATAGTTGATGAACTGCAGCGGCTGGCCGTAATCCTGCTGGCGCAGGAACGCTATGACCTGCTGCAGTGCGTCCTTGCTCGCCGAGGCGACGCGAAGCTTGTCCCCCTCGACCGTGACTTTGACCTTCGCCTTGGTGTCGCGCACGTCCTTGGCGATGCGCTTCGCCACATCCTGGTCGATGCCGTCCACGACGGTCCCGCTCTGTCGGACGGTGCCCCCGCTCGCGGGGATGACGTCGGACCAGCTTATGGCGTTGAGCTCGACCTTGCGGCGGACCAGTCGCGTACTCAGGACGTCAGACACCTGAGAGGCGACGAACTCCGAGGGAGCCGCGATCGTGATCGTTCGCGTGGGCTTGTCCAAGCTGATGCTGGCGCCCGTCCCCTTGAGGTCATAGCGCTGCGTCAGCTCCTTTGCTGCCTGCTGCACGGCGTTGTCGACCTCCTGCAGGTCGGTCTGCGAAACGATGTCGAAGCTCGATTCCTTCGCCATGATGCATGTCCCATCCCCCGCGCATGAGAGTCGCGCGGGAATCGCGCGGTCACGCCTGCGACGCGGAGACGCGGGCGTGACCATAAGCCGATAGAAAGCCGGGCGGTCGGCACGTAGGCGCGATGCCCTACTGTGCCGTCTCGGGTGCCGCCTCGGCAACCACGTCCGTCTGATCCGTCGGGACCACCGCCTCGTCAGCGGCGCCACCCGTCGCGTCTGCCTGCGCCTGCGGCAGCTGGTCGGCGGCAACGGCAAGGGAGACCGACGCCATCCCCGTCTCGTCCACGGTGGGCTCCACGACGACGTCGTTGACCGTGATGGTGACCAGGTCGGGATTGGAGAGCCGCATCGACGCGGACTGCGTGACCGTGAACGACTCGACCTCGCCCGCGACTGCCTGGGCGGCATACGTCGCGACGCCGTCGACCGTGATCTCGATCCAGGGGGTCACGGTGGCGTCGGCGCTCACCGTGAAGGACAGCACGGAGTCCGCAGGGAGCGCAGATAGGTCGATGCTGGGCTGCACATCGGCGACGGTCGCCTCCGTCGCAGCAGGGGCGCTCGCGGTCGCGACGGTCGAGGCGGCATCGGAAGAGGCGGAGGACGCGGCGGTCGCGTCCGCGGACGAGGATCCCGTCGAGCTCGCCGAGGCGTCACCGGCCGAAGAGGAGCCGACCGTCACGACGGGAATCGTCGTTGTCTGCGAGCTCGAGGAAGAGCGCACGCACGAGGAGATACTGAAGACGAGGATGACGACCACGAGCAGCAGGATGACGGCAGCGGTCACGATTCCGGCGAGCCGGTTGTCACGGAAGAACGACTGCAGCCCGACGATAACACCGTTGATGCCGTCGAGCGTGCGCGAGCGAACGTCGGCGCGACGCACGCGCTCGGTCGAGTGACCGCGGTTGCTCGGCAGGCCATAGGAGCTGGCGTCACCGCCCGAGCCGCCCACGTAGCCGTCGTCGAAGGGTATGACGTTGTCCGCTCTGCGAGCCCGCGCGTCACCGCGAGCCGCCCCCGAGGCCCTGCGTGACGAGAGGTCCCGCCTACGGTCGTCCTCGTAGCCCTGACGCCGGACGCGACCGCCTCGGCCATCGAGACCACGCTCGTCGGGCTCGTATCCGCGCGCTGCCCCGGCTGAGCCTCCACGCGACCGGGCGTGGCCCTCCTCGCGGGATTCCCAGTCGTTGCGCGGCGACCGGCGGTCGTCCTCGAAGCCGCGCATGTCCCGTTCGCGCAGGTCGGAATAGGTGCGACCGGCATCCGAGGTGACGCGACGTCTGCCGGAGGTGGGCCGGGCGCCATACGTCCCGCCCGCCGCCTGACCCCCGCGAGAGCCGTAGGAAGCGTCGGGCTCGTAGGTGCCCGATCGACGAGAGCCCTGAGAGGCGGGTCTGCCATAGTCGCCACGAGAGGACGCACCTCGACGGTCGTCGCGACCGTCGCGGTCATACGAGGAGGCGTTATAGGTCCGCCGAGCCGATCCGGAACTCCCCGACCTGCGATAGGAAGATGAGGACGGCTCGCGGTCATCGTCTGCGTACAGCCCGCGGCTCGTCTGGGACGCGTAGCCGCGCCGCGCGGGGTACGACCCTCGCTCGCCGAACTCGCGCTGGCTTCGGCCGGCACGCTCCGGGGCGCGTTCATAGGAGGCCCCTCGCGCACGGGACCTTCCGCCCTCGCGCGCATAGCCCGCATCCCCGCCGGAGTCGCGGGAACGCGAGGACCTCGCGAGCTCGCGCTCGTAGTCGTAGAGCTGCTCTTCGTATATGTGGATGATCTCGTTGGCGTCGAGCCCCAGGTAGCGAGCGTAGGAGGCAAGGGTCGCCTTGGCATAGCCCTTGGCCGGCATTGCGTCGAAGTCGCTGCTTTCGAACGCCTCGATGATGCGGCGTTGCAGCTTGGTGCCTGCCACGACGCGGTCGATGGAGAGGCCGAGGTCCTTGCGACGCGCGGAAAGGATGTCTCCGATCAGCTGACGATCAGGCATCAGCCTTCCTCCTCAGGGAATTCAGAGCCGAAGATGGTCGCGAGCTCGTCCATGTCGTGCACGAGGACCTCGCGGGTCTTTCCACCGCGCGCAGGGCCGACGATGCCCATCTCCTCCAGCATGTCCATGACGCGACCGGCACGAGCATAACCCAGTTTGAGACGCCTTTGAATCATGGACGTGGACCCCAGCTGGTTTTCCACCACCAGCCGTGCGGCCTTGTACGCAAGGGGGTCGTCGTCGTTGGCGCTGGACTCCCCGCCGGAGTGCCCCTCGGCGGCACCGAGCTGCCCGTCGAGCGAGAGCTGCGTGGAGCTTCCTATCGGGGTCATCCCGCAGTCGGTGCTCTGGATGTTCTGGGCGCGCAGCTGGTCTACGATGTCGGCGATCTCGGGGTCGGACAGGAAGCACCCCTGTATGCGTCGCGGCTTGTCCCCCCACTTGGTCTGAAGGAACAGCATGTCACCACGGCCGAGCAGCTTCTCGGCGCCGGTCTGGTCCAGGACGACCTTGGAGTCGACGCCCGTGGCGACCTTCAGGCCCATGCGGTTGCCGACGTTCGCCTTGATCAGGCCCGTGACGACGTCGGCGGAGGGACGCTGCGTCGCGAGCACCAGGTGGATGCCCGCGGCACGGCCGAGCTGGGCGATCCGGACGATCGATGCCTCGACGTCCTTCTTCGCCACCATCATCAGGTCGGTCAGCTCGTCGATGATGATCACGACGTAGGGAAGGTGCTTGAGCGGGAACTCGCGCCCACCCGCGACCTGCTCGGCGATTGCTGCGTTGTAGGTGCTGATGTTGCGAACGCCGAGCGTCGAGAACACGCGGTAGCGGCGGTCCATCTCGGTGACGCCCCACTGCAGCGCCGACGCCGCCTGGCGCGGGTCTGAGACGACGGGCATGATCAGGTGGGGAATCCCGTTGTATCCGGTCAGCTCCACCTGCTTCGGGTCGACCATGATCATGCGAACGTCATCGGGGGTGTCGCGCATGAGCATGGAGCAGATGATCGAGTTGACCATCACCGACTTTCCCGAGCCGGTCGTGCCCGCGATCAGCAGGTGAGGCAGCGAGGCGAGGTCGACGTTGATGGGCTTGCCCTCGGCGTCCAGGCCGACCGCCACGTCGAGGGGCCCGCCCTTCACGCCGGGGATCACGTCTCCGAAGAACACCGACTGGCGGGTGGTGTTGGGCACCTCGATTCCGATGTAGGGCGTTCCGTGGACGGGCGAGTAGATGCGCACGCTCTCGCGCGCGAGCGAGCGCGAGATGTCCTCCTCGAGCGAGGTGAACTTGTTGACGCGCACGCCCTCACCGGGCTGTACCTCGTAGGTGGTGCAGGTGGGACCCTCGACCCAGCCGACGACCTGTGCCGGGACCTTGAACTCGGACAAGGTCCGCGCGAGCTGGTCCGCCATGTCCCTGATCTCGGCCTCCTCCTCCGGCGTCTTCTTGAGTCCGCCGGGGTTGTGGTGCAGGTTGCGAGGGCTGGGGCGGCGGTACGCCTCGGGTGGGTTCGTCGCGTCGCGCGCCGCATCTGCCGCGGAGCCGGCAGCGCTCGCCGCAAGGCTCGCCCCTGCCGCCGCGACGGCGGGGGCGGCTCCGGATGGGGCGCCGACCGTAGCGTCGGGATCCTCCCAGGGCAGTGGCTCGTGCGCGGCGGGAGATGAGGTGAGGCCAGAGGCATGCGACGTGGGACGAGAGGGTGCCGCCTTTGCGGCGACGCCCGTCTCCCCGTCTTCCGTGCGCCCCTCGTCGGTTGGCTCGGCGGCGGCATCGGACCCTCCCGCAGGGGCAGGCGTTTGGACCGCGGGCTCGACCGCGGGCGTAATCAGGACAGGCTCGCTCGCCTGGGACACGCCAGGCATGGTGCCCGCGGTCGCGGCGGAGTCGGAGACCCCTTGCGCGCCAATACCCTTGTCATCGACGGAGCCGCGAGACGCGACCGCTTCGTCGAAGACGCCGGGCATGGGCATCCCCTCTATCACGCCGGGGACCGCCAGGCCGGGGACCTCGGGTATCGTGAGGTCGCGGTCCCCCTCGGGCTCCTCCGACTGCTCGGACCCGTCCCACCAGTTGCGCGACGCGGACTGCTCCCGCTGCTTAGAACGGACGCGTTCGCGCAGTGACGCGTGCCCCTGCGCGGCGACGCCGTCAAAGGGGGCGTCAATCCCCTGGTGTCGAAGGCCGACTGCCCCGTCGGCGGACAGGTCGGGGCTGATTCCCGCCCGTTCCAGCTCGGCGTCGAGGGGGTCGACGTCACCGACCTCGTAGGATGCCGGCGAGATGAAGGTCGTCAGGTCGGCAGAAGACTGCCCGCGCGAACCCGAGAGCCCCTCGTCGGCGCCGATGCCCCGAGAGAGGCCGAGGGAGGGCCGCCCCTCGACGTCGTCGGGTCCATCGGGCGACACGCCACGGCCCGGAAGGTAGTCGACGCCGGCGTACCCATGCGTGTCGAGTGGGGATTCGTCCCAGACGTCAGGACCAGCCGCGAAGGAGGCGTCCCCCACCTCGCGGGCGAAGCCCTGCGAGGCGCTGGAGCGCTCGCGCACGGGCCGATATTCCTCGTCCATGCCCATGGGGCGCGTCCCGCACCCGAACGTGCGGTTGCGCGCGGAGGCCGCACGACCCGGCTCGACGCCCGAACGCGCCCCCATGGGGTCCGCGGACGTGCTCAGCGGCCGGTCGGGGTCGAACAGCGCCGTCGGGGCGTAGCCGTCGCGAGCCTCTTCGTCATCCTCGCGCTGCATCTCGAGCCATGCCTGCTGCTGGGCGCGCGAGAGCTGCGCAGCCCTCTCCCGCTGCTCGCGACGCGCCATCTCCCTGCGCTCGCGCAGGCGAAGGCGCAGGGAGAGCAGCGCATCGGAGAACGAGAAGCCGATCACGACGAGCCCGGCAACCGCAACGCCGACGAGCAGTACGATGCCCACGGCCTGGCCCATGAGGCCGAGCAGGAGCCAGCCGACGCCGTTGCCCACGTAGCCCCCACGGTCCGCCAGGACGTAGGAGTTGAACAGAAGCGACGGGTCGGAGGCGGCGCCCGGGGTCGTGATGCCGAGTATGGAGATCACGGAGAGCGCGAGGAGCCCCAGCCCAAGGGCGACGCGCCCCGGGAGCACGCGCTGCGTGGGGATGAAGAACGTTATGGCCCACACGATCATGGCGAGCGGGACGATGAACGCCCCAAGCCCGAGCAGCGCGTGCAGGGCATCCGACACGCCGCGCGTCAGGACGCCGGTCGTCGGGGTGAGCACGGCGATGAGCAGCGCAACCCCCACGACCCCGATGACGACGCCGGCGATGTCGTGACGCGTGCGACCGTCAAGGTCGGCGCCGCCTGGGGCGTAGGTGTAGCCGCGCCCCTGCTCGGGCTCGCGCACCTCCACCGCGCGCCTCGTCGCGGAGGCGGCGCGCGTGGTCGCGGCCCTGCCCGCCGCAGTGCGTCGGTTGGGCTGCGCCTTCCCCGCGGCGGAGGCCGACGGAGCCTTCGTCGTCTTGGTGGCCCTGGCCGAGGACTTGCCCGCACCCGAAGAGCCCGCACGAGCCTGCGCCGGCTTCCTGGTGGACTTGGTTGAGCCGGTGCCCGAGCGCCTTGTTGTGTTTGAGCTGCGGTTGGGCTGTGACACCTACGCTAGACCTCCATGATGAACGGGATGACCATGGGACGGCTCTGGAGGCTGTCCCAAAGGTAGCTCGAGAGCGAGTCCCTCACGAGCTTGCGGTCGGCGTCGGGGTCCATGCCCGGGCCACGGCGACGCTTGGAGAAGGACTTCTTGAGGCGGGCGGTCGCCTCCTCGATGATGTCGTCGGTCAGCTCGAACGAGACGCCGCGCGAGGCGAGCTGCAGGTCGATGAGTTCCCCCGTGCGGCTCGACGTGGAGACCACCGCGGTCACGATGCCGTCACTCGCGAGCTTCTTGCGGTCGCGCAGTACGACCTGGTTGGTGTCGCCGATGTGCAGGCCGTCGACGTAGATCACGCCGGACTCGACTGGCTTGCCGACGGTGACGTGATGGTTCTTCATCTCCAGCGTGTCGCCGTTGTCCAGGATGAAGACGTTCTTCTTGGGAATGCCCATCTGCTCGGCGAGCTTGGCGTGGGCGCGCAGATGCATCGCCTCGCCGTGGACTGGCATGAAGTAGCGCGGCTTGGTCATGGCCATCATCAGCTTGAGCTCCTCCTGGGAGCCGTGGCCGGAGACGTGCACCAGGCAGCGGTTCTTGTCGTAGACGTCGGCGCCGATCTTCGCGAGCTGGTTCTCGATCTGGGTGACCGCCTTCTCGTTGCCGGGGACGGGCGTGGCGGAGATGATCACCGTGTCGCCATGCTGTATCTGCAGCGTGCGGTGTTCGCCGGTGATCATGCGCGCAAGCGCGGAGAGCGGCTCGCCCTGCGAGCCGGTGCACAGGACGACGATCTTGTTGTCGGGCAGCTTGTCGATGTCGAAGGCGTCGACGAGATCGTTGTCGGGGATGTTGAGGTACCCCAGCTCCCGCGCGACTGCGGTGTTCTGGATCATCGACCGCCCGGTGACGACGACCTTGCGCCGTGCCGCGCGCGCGGCGTCGCAGACCTGCTGCAGGCGATGGATGTGACTCGAGAACGAGGCGACGAACACGCGGCCGCGCGCCCTGCTGATCACGTCGCGCAGGGTCGCGCCCACCTCGGCCTCGGAGGGAGTGAAGCCCCTGCGCTGGGCGTTGGTGGAGTCGCTCATCAGCAGGTCGACGCCCTTCTCCCCGAAGCGCGTGATGGCGGCGAAATCGGTCCGCTCCCCGTCGATGGGAGTCTCGTCGATCTTGAAGTCTCCGGTGTGCAGCACGGTGCCCGCCGGGGAGGTGATGTAGACGCCCATGGCGTCGGGTATCGAATGGTTCACGTGGAAGAAGTCTACGTCGAGCGCGCCGAGCTTCACGTGGTCGCCGGCGTGCACCGGACGGAAGTCAGGGTTCTTGATGTTGTGCTCGGCAAGCTTCCCCTCGATCATGCCCAGCGTGAGGGGGCTCGAGAAGATCGGGACGTTGGGGTTGAGGTCTGCAAGCAGGTAGGGCAGCGCGCCGGTGTGGTCCTCGTGGCCGTGCGTGATAATGATGCCGCGCAGCTTGTCCTCGTTCTCGAGGACGTAGGTGTAGTCGGGCAGGAGCATGTCTATCCCCGGGTGGCTGTCGTCCGGGAACATGAGGCCGGCGTCGTCGAGAATCATGTCGTCACCGTACTCGATGACGGTCATGTTCTTGCCGATGCCGTCGAGACCCCCCAGCGGAATGATGCGCAGCGGGGTGTTGGTATTCCGTTTTGCCATGTGTTGCTGGAACCTCCTCGGATTCGAGAGGGCGAGACCGCCCGGGACCGGCACGCATGCTGCCCCGGGCGCCTCGTCTCGATACAATACGGGCGCGCCCGCATCGCCTCGCCTCCGCGAGCCGGTGCGCAGACGCGCCCGTCACAAACAACTTAAGCCTTGACCTCGACGCCGCAGCCGAGCATGACGCCGCGGATGAAGTCGGACTCCTGCGCGGAGGCCTGGACCAGCGGGAGGCGAAGACCGCCGACAGGGCGCCCCGCAAGACGCAGCGCCTCCTTGACGAGCGTGGGGTTGGGCGCGCGGAACAGCCCCTTCATGAGCGGGTCGAGCCGGTCGTGCGCCGCACGCGCCGCGGCGACGTCTCCCGCGGCGAAGGAGTCGACCATCTCTGCCATCTGTGCGGGCGCGACGTTGGACGTCGTCGAGATGACGCCGGAGACTCCGTACCCCATCATGTCGAGGGTCTTGTCGTCGTTGCCAGAGAACATCTCGAAGTCCTCCGGGGCGGAGGCAAGGACCTCACGATCCATCTCGGGGTCGATGGCGGCCTCCTTCATGGCGCGCACGTTGGGGCACGCCTGCATGAGCCTCAGCATCGTGGGGGCCTCGAGGCCGACGACGGAACGTCCCGGGATGTTGTAGATGACGACCGTCGTGCGGGGGACGGCTTCGGCAATGGCCTTGAAGTGCTGGAACATCCCCTCCTGCGAGGGCTTGTTGTAGTAGGGGACGACGGCCATCACGCCGTCGACGCCCAGCGCGGCCGCCTCGCGCGCAAACGAGACGGATGCGGCCGTGTTGTTGCTGCCGATGTTGGCTATGACCCCGCCGCGACCCCTCGAGAGCAGCACCGACTGGGCGAAAAGCGCAAGCTTCTCCTCGGCGGTCAGCGTCGGCGACTCACCCGTCGTGCCGCACACGCACAGGGAGTCGACACCGTTGGAGTACTGGAAGTCGACCAGGTCGGCGAAGCGCCGATAGTCAACCTCTCCGGACTCGTCGAAGGGCGTGACGACCGCGGTGATGAGCCGACCGAACAGCTTGGCTTCCCTCATGGCTGGCTTCCTCTCTCGCCGGCCGGGCACCAGCGACGCGCGCGGGCGCCCGGCTTCCCGTGTCCCCCATAGTACCGCACGGGACAGACGTTCGAGCTGCCCCGCGTCGCATCTCTACCGCATCTACTTGCCCGCCATGGCCGCAAGCTACGCGAGCCCCATGAAGCGCTAGAGCCCGCCCGCGACCCCCTCGGGCATCCCCGCCACGTTGCGGACCGCAAGCAGGACGCCGGGCATGTAGGACTCGCGCTGCGTAGAGTCGTGACGAATCGTGAGCGTCTGACCAAGCGAGGAGAGAATCACCTCCTGTGACGCCATGAACCCAGCGCCGCGCACCGAGTGGATCCTCACCCCATCCTCCGCACAGCCGCGGGCGCCCTCGTAGCCGCTGACCTCGCTCTCGGGACCGGGACCGAGGTTGGCGACGTGGCCGCGCGCCTCCCCCATCAGCCGGGCGGTCTGCACGGCTGTGCCCGAGGGGGCGTCTCGCTTGCCGTCGTGATGCATCTCGATTATCTCCGCGTCGCCGAAGTAGGCCGCGGCAAGCTTGGCGAACTGCATCATCAGAACCGCGCCCGTGGTGAAGTTGGGCGCGAAGAACAGCTTGGCACCCGATGCGCTCGACTCGCGCCAGGCGCGCTCGAGCTCCTGCGCGGAGACCCCCGTCGTGCCCAGCACCACGTGGACGCCGTGCGCGAGCGCGCACCGCACGTTAGCCAGCGCAGCGTCGGGCTGACTGAAGTCGACCATGACGTCTGGCCTGGCCTCGTCGAGCATCGCGGAGAGGTCTGAGGCGCACTCGAATGAACCGTCCGACGTCTCGACCGCCTCGCCGGCATGGCGCGGGTCAAAGCACCCCACGAGTCTAAGGTCGTCGGCACCCGAGACGGCATCCACCACGCACGAGCCCATGCGCCCCCTGGCGCCAGAAACCGCGACGCTGATCATGTTCCGATCCTCTCTCTGCTCCCTGGGAAGTGGCGCCCCCTGCGGCGGACGCGCCCGGACGGCCCCGCGCCGAGCCGGTCACGCGCCGTTGCGAGACCGTACGAGTGTAGCGCAACGACCTACGACCCCGCGACGGAAAGGTCGACGACCATCGCCAGGTGGTCGGACCCCTCGACCGAGGCGTACCGGACGCCCTCCGCCCTGACGCCGGGCTGCATGAGCACGTGGTCGATCGCGACGAGCCCGAACGAGCCGGCCACCGCTGGCCAGGTACCCCGGTACGACGACCCCAGCGACACGGCGGCGTCGTGCATGTCGAGGGCCTGAATCACTCCGCGCAGGGAGGCGTTGTCGGTTGTCGCGTTGAAGTCACCCGCGAGGACGTAGCTCACGCGCTCGCGGACGCCCGTGTCGGAGAGCTTGACGTCGACGAGGTCGGCGAGGCTCTCGTTCCAGAATGCCTCGTAGCCGGGAGACGGGGAGCAGGTGTGAACCGAGACGAAGCGCAGGGGCACGCCGTCAAGGCTCACGGTCCCGGCAGCCATAGAAGAGCCCGAGTACCCCACGGCGTCTTCGGTCGCGTCGACGAGCGGGTAGGCGCTCCATACCTGGTCGCCCGGGGCAGAGCCGACGCGATACGGCAGCGCGTCGGCAAGTCCGGCATCGACGAGCGCCCGCTCCTCGGCCTCGGTCATCTCCTGAAGGCAGAGCACCTGGACGTCGCACTCGCGCACGAGGGAGACGACCTCCTGCGCGTCTGCCTGCCCCACGTGCGTGTTCAGGGTCATGACGCTCAGGGTGCCGCTCGCCCCCGCCGCCCAAGCGCCCGCGTCGTCGAGGGCATCGAAGCGCTCGTGCGAACCGTCACCCTGATCGCTCGCAAGGCTCTGCTGGCCGCTCCTGCTCACGACCGATCCGCTCGGGGAGACGAGCGCGTCCGCCGAGCGGAACAGGCCCGCCTGGCTCTGGAAGAAGATGGAGCACGCGGCGCTCACCAGGACGAGTGCGACGGTTGCCATCCCGAGGGCGGGGCGGCGCCCAACGAACGCCAGCACCGCCCCGGTTATGCCGATGGGGATGCTCACGCCCGCAAGTGCCGCCAGCTGGGGAATGGGCGCAAAATAGTCGAAGGAGTCGGGCACCAGGCGCGCGACCATGCAGGCGACGGTCAGGACAAGGCAGGCCACCGATAGGACCAAGAGGGCAGAGCCCCCTCGCACCGCAGAAGACCGCGCCCGATCGCCCTGCTGCCCATGGGAATTGCGACGCGGTGACATCCGTGCATGTCCTTTCCGGCTCGCTGCCGAAGTCGACTCTCGTACGTACGACCCTCAGGGTTGCCGGCGCGTTGCCGGCAAGGATGCCTCCCCGCCCCTGTCCGTCTCGGGCCTGAGGCAGATGCACCGCCATGAGTTCCCGGTGTCGAGCGCCCACCTGCACCCCACGCAGGGGTGGTCGTCGCAGAGCACGCGCGACGCCCAGACGGAGCTTGCAGGGTCCGCGTCGCCCCCGAACGCCTCGGGGTCCGGCCGCACGTCGCCGAGCATCGCGGCGAGCGCCATCGCGGCGAGCTGGCGCATGCCGAGGGCGGTGGGGTGAGTCCCCTCGAGGGAATCATAGTCGAGTCCGAACGATGCGACGTCGAGAACGTCGCACCCGGCGGCAGCTGCGGCGCGGCGGATGGCGTCGTTGTAGCGCCGCATCGGGACCCCGCGCAGATTGTGGCAGAAGTCGGGAACTGCCGAGCCGCGAACCCTTCCCGGAAGGAGGGTCATGCACCAGACGCGGGCCTCGGGGCAGAGCAGGCGAACGCGACCGAGCATGCTCCCGTACGCGGAGCCGAAGCGATCGGCGGCATCCACGGGCGCGAGCCCGGCAACGCCGGGCTCGATAAGCGACAAATCCGTC
>CAIFEU010000006.1:0-22559 GCA_903789505.1 uncultured Coriobacteriales bacterium | reverse complement strand
GGGGCCGGGCCGCTCGAGCCCTCGCTGGGCTGCGCCCCATACCCCCCCGTGCCGGTGGGGGGGGGCCGCCCGCCTGCCAGACCCGCGCCTCGCAGCGCGCGTCCGAGTCACCCGCGGGGAAGCCGGCGCCCTCCACGAGCGAGCCGGAATAGGACGAGTTCGCCAGGACGCGACTCCCCATGAGACGCGCAAGGGTCGCCCACCAGGTGAGGTCGGGGGAAGCAACCCCCGAGCGCTCGAGGACCTCACCCTGGTAGAAGATGTCATAGCCAGCCGGAACGCACCCCTGGTACGTGCTGATGGAGTCGCCCAGAATCGAAATCGTCCTCATGCGTTCCCCTTACTCGGCCCACCCCCGAAGACGGGAGCCGCGCGCGGCGGCAGGCTCCATGAGGGTGCGGCGTTCCCAACAAGAGAGCGGGCCGGGCGCATCGCGCCTGACCCGCTCCCCGTTCTCCCCGGTGATGTCGTCATTACGCCACAGGACCCGCACTTCACGCGTGACCCGAGCCAGGCGAGAAGTGCGGGCGAGGGCAGACGTGACTGGGACCCTTCGTCCCCAGGCGCGATTTAGCCCTCGTGGTGACGGCGGGGCTGGCGGTGGGACGTGAGCCCCTCGGCGCCGCCATTGGCCCCGTGGTCGCCGGGACGTCGCGTGGGACGGGCCTCAGGGCGAACCTCGGAAGAGCCGCCGTGAGCGTGGCCGCGCCCGCGGCCAGCGGAGCGCTCATGGTCGTGCTCGGCGCGACCCGGGTGCTCGGCGCGACCCGAGCCCGCGGGCGCCTCGGGCTTGTCGAGGCGGTCGAGCGAGATCTTACCCTTCTCGTCAACCTCGATGACCTTGACGTGAACCTCGTCGCCGACGTTCAGGACGTCCTCGACCTTCTCCACGCGGCCCTTGGCGACGCGGCTGATGTGCAGCAGGCCATCCTTGCCGGGCAGAAGCTCAACAAAGGCGCCGAAGGGCTGGATTCCCACGACGCGGCCGAAGTACTCCTCCCCCACCTCGGGAACCTTCACCAGCGCTTCGATGCGTGCGCGCGCCTCGTCCGCACCGGAGTCGGAGGCGCCGATGAAGACGGTGCCGTCCTCCTGGATGTCGATCTGCGCCCCGGTGTCCTCCTGGATTCCGCGGATGGTCTTGCCGCCGCTGCCGATGACGTCGCGAATCTTGTCCGTGGGGATGTGAATCGTGAGAATGTGCGGGGCGTTCTCGCGAATCGTCTGGCGCGGCTCGGGAATCTGCTCGAGCATCTTGCCGAGGATGAACGCGCGGCCCTCCTTTGCCTGGGCGAGCGCTGTGCGCAGGATGTCGAACGTGAGGCCAGTGGCCTTGTTGTCCATCTGCATGGCGGTGATGCCCTCGGAGGTGCCCGTCACCTTGAAGTCCATGTCGCCGAGGAAGTCCTCGAGACCCTGGATGTCGGACAGGACGACGGTCTTGCCCTCCTCTTGGATGAGGCCCATCGCGATGCCGGAGACCGGGCGCTTAATCGGCACGCCGCCGTCCATCAGCGCGAGCGTAGACCCACAGGTCGAGGCCATCGAGCTGGAGCCATTGGACTCCATGACCTCGGACACGACGCGAATCGTGTAGGGGAACTCCTCCTCGCTGGGGATCACCGGGCGCAGGGCACGCTCGGCGAGAGCGCCGTGGCCAATCTCGCGGCGCTTGGGGCTGCCCATCCTGCCGGTCTCGCCGGTGCAGTACGGCGGGAAGTTGTACTGGTGGATGTAGCGCTTTCCGTCGATCGGCTCAATCGTGTCGAGGCGCTGCCACTCGTTGAGCATTCCCAGCGTCAGGACCGACAGCACCTGCGTCTGACCGCGCTGGAACAGGCCGGACCCGTGGACGAGCGGCAGGTAGCCAGGCTTGACCATGATGGGGCGAATCTCGTCAGCGCGCCTGCCGTCGACGCGCTCGCCGGTCTCGACCACCATCGCGCGCATCGCGTGCTTCTCGAGACTCTTGAGCTCGACGGGCAGCTCGCGCTCGAACTGCGCCTGCTCCTCCTCGGTGAACTCGGCGACGATCGAGGCCTTGAGCGCGTCGACCTTGCCCATGCGGCTCTGCTTGTCGGCGTCCTTGAGGGCGGCGCTCATCTCGTCGTAGTGGGCGAACACCTTGTCATGGACGTACGCGTTGGGCTGGTCGAGGATGTACTCCTTCTGAACGATGGGACCGTTGACCTCGGCGACCTTCTCGAAGAAGACCTTCTCCTGCTCGCAGAACGCGCCGATCGCCTCCTGGCCGAACCGCATGGCCTCGAGCATGTCCTCCTCGGAGATCTCGTCCGCGCCGGCCTCGAGCATGCTGATGAAGCTGCCCGTTCCGGCAAGCTCCAGGTCGAGGTCGGAGTTGTCCTGCTCCTCGTAGGTGGGGTTGACGATCAGCTCGTGGGTGTCGCGGTCGCGGCCGATGCGGACGCACGCGAGCGGCCCCTCGAAGGGCACGCCGCCCACGGTCATGGCAGCGGAGGCGCCCATCGTGCAGATGACGTCGAAGGGGTTGACCTGGTCACAGACGAGCGAGGTGGCGACAATCTGCACTTCGTTGCGGAAGCCGTCCGGGAAGCTCGGGCGAATGGGACGGTCGATCATGCGGGCGGTCAGCGTCGCCTTGTCGGTGGGGCGCGTCTCGCGCTTGAGGTACCCGCCGGGCAGACGGCCCACCGAGTACATCTTCTCGACGAAGTCGACCGTGAGCGGGAAGAAGTCGTAGTTCTTGCGCTCTTTGGAGACGACGACCGTCAGAAGGACGGTCGTGTCCCCCTGCTTGACGAGAACGGCGCCAGTCGCCTGCTTGGCGAGCTCCCCGGTCTCAAGGGTGTAATGCTTGCCGTACAGGTCGAACTCGTGTGTAACCTTAGCCATGCGTTGAGTTTCTCCTTATCCCCTGCCGGCCCCATTGCCGGCAGGCTGTCTTTGGCATGCCGGGCCATGCGCCCGGACACGCGAGGCGCCCGATACCAGTGCTCTCCGGAGTCGGGCGCCCAACGAAAGAGGGGCGGTTGCCCGCCCCTCCGCCAAACCACTACTGAATGTTGTCGCGGATACCCAGCTTCGCGATCAGCTCGCGGTACTCGTTGATGTCGTTGTTCCGGATGTAGACGAGCAGGCGGCGACGCTGGCCGACGAGCATCAGGAGGCCGCGACGGCTGTGGAAGTCCTTGGGGTGGCGCTTCATGTGCTCGGTGAGGTCCTTGATGCGGGCGGTGAGCAGGGCGACCTGGACGTTCGCCGAGCCGGTGTCGTGCTCGTCCTTGCCGTACTCCGCGACGATCTGCGCGCGCTGTTCCTTGGTGATCACGATGCTGCTCCTTCACTTTATGGGACGAAGACGCCTCGGGCTAGGCGGGAAGCAAGTGGGTCTCCCTGCTGAGCTCGAGGTCAAACCTATGAGACGTTACCACACTCGAGCGACGGCATGTACGCCGTGACGTGCAAATCAGCCCTCATGCACAAGTCTCACACGCACGAGCGCGTCGGCGTGCAGGACGCCGTCGTCGTCGACGTCGCGCAGGCGGGCCTCGTACAGCCCCGGGGCCGCCCCGCCGGAAGGCAGGTCGCCGCCGTCGAGGACGACGTCGTGATAGCTCCCCGTGGACCCCCACGCCACGCCCCGCTCGTCGACACGCTCCACGATCACATGCTCGACGTCGCCCACGCGCAGCCGCGCGTCCCGGATTCGCATCTCGCGGGAAAGCTCGCGAAGCCTGCGCGCGCGCAGGCGGCTCACCTCGGGGTCGACCTGGTCGGCCATCGACGCCGCGGGGGTGCCGGGACGCGCCGAGTACCGGAAGACGTGCATCTTGGAGAACCCCATGCTGCGGCAGAACTCGAGGCTGCGCTCGAAACGCTCCTCGGTCTCACCGGGAAACCCGGCGATGACGTCGGTCGTGAGCGACATCCCCGCGACGGTAGCCCGGGCGTCCTGGGCGATTCGGGAGAAGTCGGCGCTGTCGTAGCGGCGACGCATGAGCGCAAGGGTCTCGTCGCACCCGGACTGAAGCGGGAGGTGCAGGTGCGGGCAGACGACGTCGGCGTTGCGCGCCATCGCGCGCAGCACGTCGGCCGTGACGTCCTGCGGCTCAAGGCTCGAGGAGCGCACGACCGCCCTGCCGCGCGCGGCGGAGCAGACGCGCTCTATCAGCCCGGCGAGCCCCATCGCGCGTCCATCGTCCCCGCGAGCCTCGAAGCGCCCGAGGTTCACGCCAGAGAGGTCGATCTCGCACGCCCCCTCGGAGAGGACGAGCGCGACCTCGTCGTCTATGCGGTCCAGCGCCACCGAGCGGCTCGCCCCGCGCGCCTTCCAGACGACGCAGTAGGTGCACCGGTTGTCACAGCCGTCCTGGACCTTCACGCCCCGACGGACGCGCTCCACCAGATGCGCCCCGTCCCGGGGCGTCTCCCCGGGGGCGATGCCGCGCGGAGACACCCCGAGGGAGGGCTCGTCGGTGGCCGGCTCGCACGCAAGCCCAGCGGCGTCGGGGCGCGAAACGGGGGCGTGACCTTCCACGGACGGCTCCGACGCGCGCGGACCTGCAGGTCGTCCCCGCCAGACGGCGATGACGTCCTGGGCAGCGGTCAGCTTGGAGGGAAGGATGACGACCTTGTCGGACAGCCCGGAGATGCCCTCGGCGTCGAGCGCTGCCGCACAGCCCGTCACACCAACCAGTAGGACCCCGCCCCGGGAAGCTGCCCTGCGCACGGCCTGCCGGGTCTTGGCCTGCGCCTCACCGGTGACCGCGCATGAGTTGATAATGATGACCTGGGCGTGCTCCGGGTCGCTCATAGCGCAGCCGAACCCCGCGAGCGACTCCTCCATCCAGTCGCTCTCGACGCGGTTCACGCGGCATCCCAGGTTGACCACGCAGACGCGCGGTGGCTCCCCGTTGCTCGGCGCCGCCATGCAGCCCCCCGTCCCTACGAGAGGACGTCGCGCAGGCGCTGCCACGGGGTGCGGCGCGGCCGCTCCTGCTCGACGTCGAGCGTCTCGGACAGCTTCTCGAGCAGCCCGCGCTGCTCGGCCGTGAGGTCGCGCGGGACGACGACGTCGATGTGGGCGATCAGGTCACCGCGGCCAGAGCGGGAAAGGTGAGGCATGCCCATGCCCTTCACGCGCACCACGTTGTCGGTCTGGCTGCCCTCGGGAATCTCGATCCTCACCGACTCGTCCGGCAGGATGCCGTCAATCGTGACGACGCCGCCCAGCGCCGCCTGCGTGATGGAGGTCTCGACGCGGACGTGCAGGTCATCGCCCTCGCGCTGGAACGTCTCGTCGTCGTCGACGGCAACCGTGACGATCAGGTCGCCCGAGGTGGCACCCCGCAGCCCCGCCTCACCCTTGCCCTCGACGCGCAGCTGCGAGCCGTCGCGCACGCCCACGGGAATCTCGACGCTGACGCGCTCGCGCACCGGCGCCCTGCCCTGCCCGTCGCAGTCGGGGCAGGGGTGGTCTATCGTGACGCCCGCGCCACCGCAGTCGGGGCAGACGCTGCGCGTCTGCATCTGGCCGAGGAAGGTCCGCTGGGTGGTGACCACCTGCCCGGTGCCGTGGCAGGTCTTGCAGGTGACCTGCTGCCCACCCTCCTCGGCGCCGGTTCCGTGGCAGGTCTCGCATGTGGCGAGACGGTTATAGGCGATCTGCTTGGTGACGCCGGTAGCCGCCTCCTGAAGCGTGATGCGAATCTGGGCGCCCATGTCGCGTCCCTCTGTGCGCATCGTGCCGCGGCCCGAGCCGCCCGCCGACCCGCTGAAGAACGAGCTGAACAGGTCGCTCATGTCGAAGCCGGCGAACACGTCGCCCATGTCGGGCATGCCCTGGCCGTAGCCGTCGACGGTCCCGTAGCGGTCGTAGAACTCCCGCTTCTTGGAGTCGGACAGGACCTCGTAGGCCTCGTTGACCTCCTTGAAGCGCTCCTCGGCGTCGGGCGCCTTGTTGACGTCGGGGTGCAGCTCGCGCGCCTTGCGATGGAAAGCGCGCTGGATGTCGGAGTCGCTCGCGTTGCGGTCGACGCCGAGAACCTCGTAGTAGTCCGTCTGTGAACCTGCCATGACCTCGCTCTTTTCGAATCAGCCCGTCCTCGGCGCTCGTCGGGCTCCCGCGGCCTGCGGGGCCCGTGCAGCAAAAGGGCATGGCCGCAAGAGGTGCCACTTCAGCGCCCCTTCCAGCCACGTCCTCTCGGATTTGGCTACCGTTATACCCAATTATTTCAGCATGCCTTAATACCTCACCGAGCAGGAGAGCAAAGGCATAAACAAGATGAACAAAAACAGCCCTATGACGATACCCAAGCCCACGCGGCGGGCCGCCCGGTTGAGGAAGCTGCCGCCGCGCTGCCTGCCGCCCATGGGGAACATGAAGAAGACGAAGAACAGCGGCAGGGCGAAGAACGTGAGCAGGCGCAGCACCGTGTTGTAGAACAGGATGCAGACGGCGAAGGCAATCGCGACGCCGAGCAGCGTGAAGCCTGTGGACTGTGCCTGCGTGAGGTGCTCGGACGGCACGGTGAGGTCGACAAGCAGGTCCCCGGTCGAACCCCCGTTCCTGCCCGCGTCACCGGCGCCCTTGATGCGCAGCGTGGTGCCGTCGTGGCTACCCGCGGGTATCTCTACCTCGACCGTGGAGCGTCGGAGCCTGGTGCCGGAGCCCGAGCATTCAGGGCACACCTCGCCGATCACGCGCCCCGAGCCGTTGCACTCGGGACAGGTCGCCTCCTGCTCGAAGTCGCCCATGATCGTGGTGACGCGCGTCGTCACGCGCCCCGACCCGTGGCAGAGCCCGCAGGTCGCTATCGAGTCGCGCGACTTGGCACCCGTGCCGGAGCAGGCCTCGCAGCGCTCGAACCGCTCGAACGTCACGCGCTTGGTCGCCCCGTGCTTCGACTCGTCCGCCGTCAGCGTCATATCCATGTGGTGCGCGGCGCCCGCCTCGCTGGAGAAGGGGGCGGTCCCCGAGCGGCCCGAGCGCCCGGACGCCTGGCGGTAGGCCTGGCCGAAGTCGGTGAAGGGCGCGCCCCAGAACGGCCAGCCGTCGAAGCCCCCGAACCCGCCGAAGTCGCCGGTGCCGGGCTGCCCCGACCCGGGCGAGCCCGACGAGGGGCGGGCGTAGGGGTTCTGCGTGGTGAACTGGCCCGAACGCACCGCGTCGTAGCGAGCGCGCTTCTGTGGGTCGGAGAGCGTCTCGTAGGCCTCGGAGACCTCCTTGAAGCGCTCCTCGGCGTCGGGCGCCTTGTTGACGTCGGGGTGCAGCTCGCGCGCCTTGCGATGGAAAGCGCGCTGGATGTCGGAGTCGCTCGCGTTGCGGTCGACGCCGAGAACCTCGTAGTAGTCCGTCTGTGAACCTGCCATGACCTCGCTCTTTTCGAATCAGCCCGTCCTCGGCGCTCGTCGGGCTCCCGCGGCCTGCGGGGCCCGTGCAGCAAAAGGGCATGGCCGCAAGAGGTGCCACTTCAGCGCCCCTTCCAGCCACGTCCTCTCGGATTTGGCTACCGTTATACCCAATTATTTCAGCATGCCTTAATACCTCACCGAGCAGGAGAGCAAAGGCATAAACAAGATGAACAAAAACAGCCCTATGACGATACCCAAGCCCACGCGGCGGGCCGCCCGGTTGAGGAAGCTGCCGCCGCGCTGCCTGCCGCCCATGGGGAACATGAAGAAGACGAAGAACAGCGGCAGGGCGAAGAACGTGAGCAGGCGCAGCACCGTGTTGTAGAACAGGATGCAGACGGCGAAGGCAATCGCGACGCCGAGCAGCGTGAAGCCTGTGGACTGTGCCTGCGTGAGGTGCTCGGACGGCACGGTGAGGTCGACAAGCAGGTCCCCGGTCGAACCCCCGTTCCTGCCCGCGTCACCGGCGCCCTTGATGCGCAGCGTGGTGCCGTCGTGGCTACCCGCGGGTATCTCTACCTCGACCGTGGAGCGTCGGAGCCTGGTGCCGGAGCCCGAGCATTCAGGGCACACCTCGCCGATCACGCGCCCCGAGCCGTTGCACTCGGGACAGGTCGCCTCCTGCTCGAAGTCGCCCATGATCGTGGTGACGCGCGTCGTCACGCGCCCCGACCCGTGGCAGAGCCCGCAGGTCGCTATCGAGTCGCGCGACTTGGCACCCGTGCCGGAGCAGGCCTCGCAGCGCTCGAACCGCTCGAACGTCACGCGCTTGGTCGCCCCGTGCTTCGACTCGTCCGCCGTCAGCGTCATATCCATGTGGTGCGCGGCGCCCGCCTCGCTGGAGAAGGGGGCGGTCCCCGAGCGGCCCGAGCGCCCGGACGCCTGGCGGTAGGCCTGGCCGAAGTCGGTGAAGGGCGCGCCCCAGAACGGCCAGCCGTCGAAGCCCCCGAACCCGCCGAAGTCGCCGGTGCCGGGCTGCCCCGACCCGGGCGAGCCCGACGAGGGGCGGGCGTAGGGGTTCTGCGTGGTGAACTGGCCCGAACGCACCGCGTCGTAGCGAGCGCGCTTCTGTGGGTCGGAGAGCGTCTCGTAGGCCTCGGAGACCTCCTTGAAGCGCTCCTCGGCGTCGGGCGCCTTGTTGACATCGGGGTGCAGCTTGCGCGCGAGCGTGCGGAACGCCTTGTTGATGTCCTCCGCGGAGGCGTCCTTGGGGACGCCCAGGATGTCGTAGTAGTCCTTGCTGTTCGAACTCGCCACTGGGTTCCTTATTGTCGAGAGCAGACATGGGGTCGAAATGGTATGGACTGTATTCTACCCAGCGGCCGGGCGGCCCCTCGCTCACCATGGAATGCTTAAAAAGCTCGAGGCAAGCTTGAAGCGCGCGAGGCTGCGCCGGGGACGCGCGTCAGTCGTGCGCGAGTCCCCAGAACAGGCCATACAGCTCGTTTCCGAGCAGCCAGCCGCGCCGTGTGGGAACGATCGAGCCGTCCGAGGCGCGCTCGGCAAGCCCGTCGCCCGTTGCCCGCTCGATTGCGCGGTCCAGCGCCGCCCCCATCCCGCAGGACCGGCCGCGCCCGACCAGCTCGGGGGGCATGCCTTCGGTCATACGCAGCGAGAGCATCATGTCCTCGGCCACCGCCTCGCGCGTCGTGAGCGTCTCGACCTCGACCCGCAGCCGCCCTCCCGAGTCGACGGCACGCACGAAGTCGCGAGGAGGGTCGACCATCGTGAGACGGACGCGCGCGACGTCCGTCTCGTCGTGGGAGAGCGTCTCGTCCTCGGCGCGGACCTCGAGCAGGGGCAGCGCCTCGCGCAGCATGCCGTAGCCGCCCGGGGTCAGCATGCTGGCCGCGGAGGTCCCGACCCCCAGGTAAGGCACGCCCGTCCAGTACGCCTCGTTGTGCGCGCAGCGCTGGCCCGGCAGAGCGTAACTCGCGACCTCGTAGCGCGCCAGGCCATGCGACTGCAGGGTGCGCGCCGCGAGCTCCATGAGGTCTGCCTCGAAGTCGTCGTCGGGATACGCCTCCTCGCCGGCTTCGCAGGCGCGCGCCAGCGGCGTGCCGTCCTCGACCGTGAGCGGGTAGACGCTCACGTGGCCCGCGCCGCACTCGAGTACGCCGTCGATCGAGAGGGCGAGGCTCTCGGGCGTCTGCAGCGGAATCGCGCACATGAGGTCGCACGACAGGCGCATGCCCGCGTCGACGACACCCCGGGCGGCGGCGCGGGCGCGCGAGGCGTCATGAACCCTGCCCAGGCGCCGCAGCTCGGGGTCGGCCAGGCTCTGGACGCCCAGCGAGACGCGCCCCACCCCCGATGAGGCGAGGATTCGCGACGCCTCCGGGGACAGCGAGTCGGGGTTCGCCTCGCAGGTGAGCTCGCCCAGGCGTGGGCACAGGCGACCGACGGCGCCGACGAGCCCCGCGAGCGGGGCGGTCGCGATCGACGGGGTCCCTCCCCCCACATAGGCGGTGCGGACCCCGGACAGGAGCCCGGCGGAGGCGAGCCTCTCCGCCGTTCGCGAGAGCGCCGCCTCGTAGGCGCCGACCAGGGGGTCGTCGCACGACACCGCGCAGGTGGCGAAGTCGCAGTAGCGGCAGCGGCGCACGCAGAACGGGACGTGTAGGTACAGCGCGCGCGCGAGGTCGCCCTCCCCCGCGGGGCTCATGCCATGCCGTGCTCGCGGCACGCGAGCAGCATCTCGTCGATCAGGTCGAGGTAGTCGCGCTCGCCGGTGCAGGACATGGCGCGGTTGCGCCAGACGCTCGCGGCGGGAAGCCCCTTGACGTACCAGCCTACCAGCGGGCGCAGGCGCGCCATGTGACGGCCGGTCTGCGCGTACCTCAGGACGTGCGTGCGCAGGAGCCCGAGCCGCTGCTCCACCGTGGGCTCGGGCGGCTCCTCCCCGGTGCGCAGGAGGTGCTCGGCGTTGGAGAAGAACCAGGGCGCGCCGTAGCTGCCGCGCGCCACGAACACGCCGCTGACGCGTGTCTGGCGCAGCCGTGCGACGGCGTCGGCCGGCGTCATGACGTCCCCCGACCCGATCACGGGGACGCGGACGCTGCCCGCGACCTCGTCGATGAGCCCCCAGTCGGCCGCCCCGCGGTACAGCTGGCTCGCGTAGCGCCCGTGCACCGCCACCCCGTTGACGCCATGCTGCTCGAGCATCCGCGCGAAGTCGGGGGCAAGCGTCTCGTCGGAGCGCGTCCCGAGCCGGATCTTGACGGTCAGCGGGACGCGGCCGGCAATCGCCTCGCGCGTCTGGTCCACGATGCGCGCGGCGACATCGGGCCGACCCATCAGCGCGCAGCCCTCTCCCTTCTTGAACACCTTGGGCACCGGGCACGCCATGTTGATGTCCACAAGGGCGAGGCGCGCGCCCAGGCGCGAGCACACCGCGTCGGCGGCGGGGCCAAACTGCTCGGGTCTGGACCCGAAGAGCTGCACGGCGACGCGGTCCTCCTGCCGACTCGGGAAGATCAGGTCCCACGTCTTCGCGGAGTCATGCGCCAGGCCGGCGACCGATACCATCTCCGTATATGCGAGCGGGCACCCGTTCTCGCGGAAGATGCCGCGGTAGACGGCGTCCGTCACACCGGCCATGGGCGCGAGGCGGAACGGGTGCGCGGACAGGCTCGAGGCGTTCTCTGCGGTGAGCTCGTCGACGCCGCGCGCCGGGAGCTGGTCGGGAGCGACGGAATCGGGGAAGTCGACCGCCCAGGCGCTCTCGAACTGCTGCTTGGAGGCGCGCGCCATCACTCGTCGACCTTGAGGATGGCCATGAAGGCCTCCTGCGGCACCTCGACCGAGCCGATGGCCTTCATCCGCTTCTTGCCCTCCTTCTGCTTCTCGAGCAGCTTGCGCTTGCGCGAGATGTCCCCGCCGTAGCACTTGGCGAGCACGTCCTTGCGCATGGCGCGCACCGTCTCGCGCGCGATGACGCGCCCGCCGATGGCCGCCTGGATGGCGACCTCGTACTGCTGGCGCGGGATGATGTCCTTCAGCTTCTGGCACAGGACGCGCCCGCGAGCCTGCGCCTTGTCGCGATGGACGATGAACGAAAGCGCATCGATCTTCTCGCCCGCGAGCAGGATGTCGAGGCGTACGAGGTCGCCGGGCTTGTAGCCGGAGAACTCGTAGTCAAGCGACGCGTACCCGCGCGTACGGCTCTTGAGCTGGTCGAAGTAGTCCATGATCAGCTCGGAGAGGGGCATGGACCAGTGCATCTCGACGTTCGTCGGGCTCAGGTAGACCATGTCCTCGAAGACGCCGCGATGCTCGATCGTAAGATCCATGACCGCCCCCACGTAGTCGGGCGGGACCAGCACCTTCACCTTGAGGTACGGCTCCTCGATGCGGTCTATGCCGGCGGGGTCGGGCATGTCCTGCGGCGACTTGATCTCGCGCAGCTCGCCGCCGCGCATGTAGGCGCGGTACTCCACTGAGGGCGCCGTCGCGATGAGGTCGAGCCCGAACTCGCGCTCGAGCCGCTCCTTGACCACCTCCATGTGCAGCAGTCCCAGGAACCCCGTGCGGAAGCCGAACCCCAGCGCCACGGAGGTCTCGGGCGTGTAGACGATTGCCGGGTCGTTGAGCGACAGCTTGTCTAGGGCGTCGCGCAGGTTGTCGAAGTCCTCCGTGTCGATCGGGAACAGCCCGGTGAAGACCATCGGCTTGACTTCCCGGTACCCAGGCAGCGGCTCGGCGGCGGGACGCGTCGCGTCGGTGACCGTGTCGCCGACGCGGATTTGCAGCGGGTCCTTGATGCCCGTGACGAGGTAGCCGACCTCACCGACGCCCAGGTCGTCCAGCGGGGTGTTGGCGGGGCGCCTGACGCCGACCTCCTCGACCTCGATGGTGAGACCGCTCTGCATGAACGAGATGCGCTGCCCCGTTCGCAGGCAGCCGTCGACGACGCGGACCAGGGCGACGACGCCGCGATAGGAGTCGAAGTACGAGTCGAAGATCAGCGCCTTGAGCGGGGCGTCTGGGTCCCCGCCGGGAGCAGGGATGTCGCGCACGACCGCTTCGAGCAGGTCGTGGATGCCGACCCCTGTCTTGCCGGAGACCTCGACGGCGTCGTCGCACGGGATCGCCAGCCCCTCCTCAATCTCGTCGCGCACCCGCTGCGGGTCTGCGGACGGCAGGTCGATCTTGTTGATGGCAGGGATAATCTCGAGGTTGGCGTTCATCGCGAGGAGGGCGTTGGAGACGGTCTGCGCCTCGACGCCCTGAGTCGCGTCGACGACCAGCACGGCGCCGTCGCACGCGGCGAGCGAGCGCGACACCTCGTAAGAGAAGTCGACATGCCCCGGCGTGTCGATGAGGTTGAACTGGTACTCCTGGCCGTCGTCCGCGCGGTACATGACGCGCACGGCCTGGCTCTTGATCGTGATGCCGCGCTCGCGCTCGATGTCCATCGAGTCGAGAATCTGCGCCTCCATGTCGCGCTCTGCGACGGTGTGCGTCTGCTCGAGTATGCGGTCCGCGATCGTGGACTTGCCATGGTCGATGTGCGCGATGATGGAGAAGTCTCTGATATGTTTGGGCGTGTCTGTAGGCATACCGGCGATGATAGCGCATCACAAGCGCCGTTGCGACTCATGAAAGTATGTTGACAGGATGCGCAGATGTCCCTGTCGTTCTTGTCAGCGGAGCCTTTCATGGTATATTGCAAAGGTTGTTACGCAGCGGCGCAGGACTCCTATCGTAGGTGCCTCGCGCAGGTGCCTGCGGTTTCGGCGTTTCGATTCGTCGTTTCGAGAGTGCGAAGGGATTCATTCAAGTGGCTAACATCAAGTCTCAGATCAAGCGCAACAAGCAGAACGAGCAGGCCCGCATCCGCAACCGCGCGGTCCGCGCCGAGCTCAAGACGGCCGTCAAGCGCGTCGCCGCCGCCGTCGAGCAGGGCAACGGGGAGCTCGCGCAGAAGGAGGCCGACAAGGCTTACCACCTGCTTGACAAGGCTGTGGCCAAGGGTGTCATCCACAAGAACCAGGCCGCCAACCGCAAGTCCGGCGTGCGCAAGCTCGCGAACAAGGCGGCCTAGCCCAGCAAGCCATGGGTCCACGGGGCACCACCGCGATGAACCGTCACACGGATCGCGCGCCCGCCTAGAGAGATCGTTCTGAAGCGGGGGGCGTCGGCAGAGGTTGCCGGCGCCCCCCCCTTCGTCTGTGAAGCGGGCGAACGCCCAAGCACGACGTCAACCCTGCAGCCCTCGCATGACGCCCGGATGCCGTCGTGACGAGCCACAGGACATGCCAAGCGACAAGCGAGCGAGGAGGGAGGCGGGCGCCATGCGAGTTGCGCGTCATCACGGACGGTACGCGCTGAGGGTTCGTCACTACGATGTCGTGCTCCCCGCTCTCCCCGCCTGCCATCCCGCCCGGCGCATCGGGACGATCGTGCACCTCTCCGATCTGCACGACGCCGCCGAGTCGGTGAGAGGGGGGCTGGACGCGATCGTCTCCGAGGTGCGAGGGGCAGACCCCGACCTGATAGCGTTCACCGGCGATCTCTTCGACCGCCATGACGGCGACGTCTCCCCCGCCCTTGCCTTCCTGAGGCGGCTGAGCGCCATCGCCCCCACCTTCGTCGTGTCGGGAAACCACGCCCGGAACCCCATCGCCCCCTCGGGCCGTCAGCTCACCTTCGAAGAGGTGAGCCGGATGGCGGCGAGCCCTCCGGACCGCGTCCTCTCCATGACGAGCACGTGGGCCGAACTCGTCGGCGAGATCGAGGCGACGGGGGCGACGCCGCTCGACGACGGCGTGCGCACCCTCGTGCTGCATGGGGTGCAAGTCGTGCTGTGCGGCGCGCGCGACGCCTGGCCCCTGATCCCTGCCTGTCCCGAGCGATGGTCGTCATCGCTCGAGCGCCTCGCCGAGGGCGCCGCCCTGGCGACCGAACCCGCAGATCAGGGCACGGCAGTCACGACCCTCGCGAAGCCGGTGCTGCTCACCCATCGCCCCGAGCATGCGGAGCTCTACGCACGGCTGGGATTCGGCCTCGCGCTGACGGGTCACACGCACGGCGGACAGGTGAGGCTCCCTCTGATCGGGGCGCTGCGCGTGCCCAACCAGCGAAGGCGCCCCTACTACGACCTCGGGATGTTCGACGTCCCCGCAAGGCGCTCCCAACGGGACGGCGCAGGCCCGGGGCAGGGGGCGATGACCCTCATCGTGAGCTCGGGGCTGGGCTGCTCCGAGCTGCCACGCATCAACTGCCCGCCGGAGGTCGGCGTGGTCGCGCTGTGGGCGGGCTCCCCCTCGAGGCCCTCCTGAGCGCGCCGTCGCCCTGCGGGCGACTCGACCGACGGAGGTCTGGGCGTCGCGCGCTATCGATGGCAGAACGATAGGATCCACCTCTGCAGGCTCAGCATCTTATCGGGACGCGACTTGAGCGCGAGCTCGCACTCGCACGCCCCCTGAATCGCGCCGACGAGTTCACCCATGGCGTAGTTGCGCGCATACTGGGGGTAGCTGCGGACCTGCCATGGCTGTAGCCCCAGCTCGTGGGCGAGTGAGCCGACCGCGCCGCGGCGCTCGAGGCACTTGGTCACCAGGAGCTGGCGAACGCGCGTCAGCGTGAGCGAGAAGACGCCCATCGGGGACTCGTCGGGCATGAGGAGCAGCAGCCTCATGGCGGAGACGGGATCGCGCCGGGACACCGCGTCGAGGAAGTCCCAGACGCTTGCCTGCGCCACGCGCGCCACGTTCTCGCGCACGTCCGCGGCGCTGACGTGCGGCCTGCCCGCAAACGCCACCGCGAGCTTCGCGAGCTCGCTGTCGATCAGCATCCGCGACTCGCCCAGCAGGGACACAAGCTCCGCGGCGGCGTCCGGGTCGAGGTCGAGGCCATAGCCGGCGGCCATCTGCCGGACGACGACGGGCAGCTCGCGGCGCTTCTTGGGCGAGCAGTCCACGATCGCGTTCGCCCCCAGGGCGGCGACCGCCTTGTACAGACGCGTGTTCGACGCGAGTCGCGTCGCCGTCATCGCGAGGACCGTCGTCGGGTTGGGGTTCTTCAGGTAGGAGACGATCTGCTCGGTCAGCGCCTTGCCCGCTGTCTCGACGTCATGGATGATGACAAGCCTGAACTCCGACCCAAAGGGCAGCGTGTCCAGGGACGAGAGCAGCTCCGCAGGTTCGGGATAACCCGCCGTCGAGCCGTACTCGTCGCGGTTGAAGGCCGGGTCCCCCGCCTGTCCGAGCCGCCTGTCGAGCGCCTTGAGGGCGTTCTTCTTCTTGAGCTCGTCGGAGCCGACCATGAGGTGCGCCGGCAGGAGCTTCGAGGCATGCCTGCCAGCCTGCTGCCCAGAGGTCATCGGAACAAGCTCTCCCTTCCCGACCCCTTGCCGAGGGCCGACCGAACCTCGGCGCGCCCCGCGCCGCCCCATCACCATAGCGCATCCGAGGCGTCGCGACGCGCAGGACGCGTATGGACCGGGCGACGTGCGCAACTCCCCTCACCCCCCATGAGGAGTGCCCCTAAGACGCGCATCCGGACGGAGACGCGCCGGCGCTAGGGCGGCAGGGCCCGCATGACGCCCTCAATGAGGTCGCCACGCTGACATCTCACCTCGTATCCGGAGCCCGTGACCGCAAGCGTGACGTCTCCCGACCAGATGGTGCACAGAAGCGGAACCCCCGCCCGCGCGAGCGTCTCCCGGCATTGCCCGGTGGGATGGCCGTACCTGTTGTCGACGCCGGCGCTCGCGACGGCAAGTTCGGGGGATACTGCCGCGAGCAGCCCCGCGGAGGTCGACACCGCCGACCCGTGATGCCCGACCTTGAGCACGTCGACGTCGCCTATGCTTCCCGCTTCAGCCAAAGGCTGGGTCACGTCCTGTTCCGCGTCGCCGGTCAGAAGCACCCTCAGGGCGTCCTCGGCGCCCGCCCCAAAACTCGCGACCGACACGATGGAGTCCCGGTTCTCGCCGCCCTCCACGGTGGCGCGCGGCCAGATGACGTCCAGACACGCCCTTCCGACCTCGACTTTGTCGCCCGCGACGACCTGCCGGACGTCCGTGCGAGCGACGTCAAGGATCGTGGCGAGGAGTTCGGGGCTCTCGGAGACGAGCGCGTCGAGGGCGCCACGGGCGACGATGACGCTGTCGACCCGCACTATGCCGCGAAGCGAGTCGAGGCCGCCCACGTGGTCGAGGTCGGTGTGCGTGAGCAACACGGCATCCAGATGGATGACGCGTGCCCGACCCAGGGCGGAGACCACGGCATCGTCAGGCCCGGTGTCGACCAGCACGGCATGTGCGCCGCTCTGCACCAGGATCGCGTCGCCCTGTCCGACGTCGAGGACCACGACGCGGTCTGGCCCAAGGTACCTGACCCTGACGAAGGCCAGCGCCAGCAGGCACCCGCAGCCACAGGCGAGGATGCAACCGGCACGGCGAGAGGGTGCCGGCCAGACAAGGTAGACGGCGGCGCAGAGGCAGACCAGAGCGACCGTAGCGGGAACGCTCCCGACGCTGCAGGGCACCGCCGCGTAGGGCATGCCGGCCATGAGGGCGGAAACATCGCAGATTGCCTGGCCAAGCGCGGCGCACGGGGCGAGCGCGACGGAAGCCGATGCCGGGGCGATGGCGCACGCGAGGGCGCTCGCCATCCCCAGGACGAGTTGCGCGCTCATGAGCGGTCCCACCACCACGTTCGCGAGCGGAGACAGCACTGGCAGGATGCCGAACGCGGGAAGCGTCACCGGCAGCGTGAATGCCTGGGCGACCAGGGCCAGACCGATTGCCTCCGATATCGCGCGCGGGACGTGCGTGGGAAGGGCGCACCTCACCCAGCAGGAAGCGTAGCGCGAGAACGCGGCAATGCCGAGCACGGACAGGACCGATAGCTCGAAGCCCATCTCGAACGCCATGCTGGGGCTGAGGAGCACCAGAGCAAGGGCAGCGACGGACAGCGAGGAGATCCCATGCGCACGCCGCGATGCAATCGGCGCGAGCAGGGCGATGACGACCATGGCGAACGACCGAACGGCGGAGGGCTGAACCCCGCTGAGGACCACGTATGCGGCAAGCCCCACAAAAAGGATGATGCATCGCGGGACCGGCCGCAGTTTGACCGCCTTGAGCAGAGCGCCCAGAATCCCCGCGACCACGGCGAGATGGGAGCCGGAGACGGCGACGAGGTGCGTGAGGCCCAGGTTCCTGAAGTCCTCGGAGACCTGCGTCCCTTCGAGCGCGGACGTGTCGCCCAGAACGACGCCGCAGGTAAGCGCAACCCCCGCCGTGACCTCCACCGACCCGGTCATCGCCTCCCCGACGCGCGCCCGAAGAGACCTGATCGCCCCGACCGGGCCAGGCTGCGCGCCAGAGGTCTCGAGCCTGCTCGCGGAAAGCCTCGCAACGACCCCGCGCGACAGCATCGAGCGACCCCATTCGTCGTCCTCGAACGATGACCACCTGCCCACGGCCGTCACGACAGACCCCATGCGAGGGCGTGCCCTGTCGAACGCCTCCTGTGACGCGCCGACCCACACGCGCCCAAGGCGCTCCCCCTGCTCGGAGCGCGCGCTCGCCTGAAACGTCCAGGAGCCATAGTCCCCAAGCTTGGGGTCCGTCTCCACCACGAACCTCAGGGACGACGCCGGGCGAGTCACGATGTCGTCGGCACGTGCGAGCGACTGCGTCGCGGCGAGGGAGCACGCGACGACCCCGACGACCCCCGCGAGCGCGGCGGTGAGCATGAGGGGGCGCATCGCCCGCACGCACGCGCCCACCACGCAGAGGACCAGCGCGGCGACGACCGAGGCAGCGAGCAGCGACAGGGACGCGCCCCGAAGCCCCCCGTCTGAGAGCGTGGTGAAGTGCGCGTCAAGCAGGGCGTCATTGGCAAGCGCCATCCACGCCCACACGACGCCGAGTGCGACGAGCGCAGGCGAAGAACTCGGACGAGGTACCACGTGTCGACCGTCCCTGTCCCGCTCTCGAGAGATGCCCTTCCCGTTCGCGGCGGATGCTGCCGTCCCGTCCACCCCGGGCGCGAGGAGGCCGGGGCGCGCACGCGCAGAACGAGGGCGCCGCCTCATATGCAGATCAGCCCCTGGAGCTTGGCGAACTTCTTCTCCCCGATCCCGCTGACGCGCATGATGTCCTCGACCGATGCGAACGGGCCCGACTGCTCGCGCTCGTCCACGATCGCCTGCGCGGTTGCCTCCCCCACACCCGGCAGCGTCTTGAGCTCATCGACGTCCGCCGTGTTGATGTTCACGATTCCACCCTGCGCCGTCGATGAGCCCGCCTGCGTCCCCGTCGCCGTGCCCGTTGCGCTCGGCGTAGCCGGCTGGTCGCCCGGCTCGCCCCGGGCGGGCACGTACACCTTCGAGCCGTCGGCGACGGTGGCCGCCTGGTTGAGGGACGTCGTGTCGGCATCTGCAAGGAGCCCGCCGGCCGCCTGGATGGCGTCGACGACGCGCGCGGTCGACGGCAGCGTGTATACACCCGGGGAGATGACGGCGCCCCCGACGTCGACCACGATGGAAGTGGACCCGGAGTCAACGTCGAGGGAGGAGAACACCGCACTGCCCGAGCCTTGGGAGGGAGAGGGATTCGAGACGGCAGCCGCGGGAGCGTCCAGGGAGGAAGAGCCTGCGGAGGACCGGGCGAGTCCCTGCGCCAGCTCGAGCTGGGAGGCGGTGTCGGAGGAGAGCAGCTCGCCGCGCAGCAGCCAGCCAAGGCCGAGGGCGACGACCATGAGGATTCCCAGGGCGATCAGCACGGGCTTGGGGACATCGCGCAACCTGAGCGCGGCGGAGGCCGACCCGATGCGCTCGCGCAGTGACCTCGGGCTTGCCGACAAGGGGGCGTCGCTCCCCTCGTACCGGACGCGCTCTCGGCCGTCAATCTCCCGCCTGCGACGGTCGAACGCCGAAGACGACATCTGGGCCATCTGGCACCGCCCCCTTCCCCTCGAGAAAGAGGGTATGCGACGCAGCGCGAGGCCGATTGTGGATTCTGATCACATATGGAGGGGTCTGACGAAGCGGGCGGAAAACGTCCTTGTCCCGAGGTGTCGACTGAGGGGCCGCATCGCAGAGGCGTTGACCGCCTGTCGAGGGTGCGGGAGTCCAGGTCGCGGAAGGTGCGCCGCCCTCGACGGAGGCGACGTGACGGCTAGCGGTCGGAAGCCTCCGCCGTCGCCGACGAATCGACGGACGCCATCTCGAACCGTGCGGGGGCGAGCTCCCGATGGACATGGGGAAGCGCGCGGGGGGCGGCGTATGCCGGGCAGTCGAAGCTCCGGTACTCCAGCAGCCCCATCATCTCGTCGAGCATCGCCTCGTGGTCGAACTGCTCCCATGCTGCGTGGGCCTTGCGCAGACTGCAGTGCGTCTCAGGGGTCCGCGGCATGAACAGGGTGCAGCAGTCGGCAGCATGCTCGTTTGAGATGTCGAGGGTCCCCAGGCGTTGGGCGTCAGCCATGATCTCTCGCTTGTCGTTGCCGATGAGCGGGCGTAGGACGGGGAGCGTGGCGCACTCGTCGGTGACCATGATGTTCTCGAGCGTCTGGCTCGCGACCTGTCCGAGCGACTCACCGGTAACGAGCGCCTTGGCGTTCTCGACCTTGGCAAGCCTGCACGCGAACGAGAACATCATGCGACGGTACATGAGCACGAGCAGGTCGGCGGGGACACTGGCGGCGATGCGGCGCTGAATGTCACCGAAGGGGACCACGTACAGCCTGCCGAACCCCGCTGCGGGGGCCAGACGCTCGATGATGTCCTGGACGAGCCATTCGGAGGTGTCCGCCACCTGGGGGCGGCCTGAGAAGTGCAGACCGAGGACGACGGCGCCGCGACGCATGATGCGCCAGGAGGCGACCGGTGAGTCGATGCCGCTGGAGATGAGGGAGATGACCTTGCCCGCGCTACCCACGGGAAGCCCGCCTACCCCTTGCTCCGAGTTCACGTACACGTAGACGCTACCCTGAATAACGTAGACCACGACCGTGCGGTCAGGGTCATGCATCTGGACCTTCTTGTCGGGGAAGCGGTCGCACAGATACGAGCCGACCTCCTCGTTCAGCTCGAGCGAGGTCTTGGGATAGACGGTGTTCGACCGCCGGGCATGCACCTTGAAGGAGGTGAAGTCACCGGACTTGGAAAGCTCCTCCCAGGCTGCAAGGCAATACTGCCTCGGGTCGAGCTCGCAGCACTGGCACCACGAGACCCGGGCGACACCGGGAGTCGCAAGCACGCGCGCATAGACCCGCTCGCGCTGCTGTTGGGTCGACGACCCGGGCATACGGACGATCACGTGGCCCGAAATCCTGCCCACCATCTCGATTTGCTCGTCCTTGAGGGCGGCCTTGAGGTTGTCGACGAGACGGCGCTCGAACGAGGAGCGATTCTTTCCCTTGAGACCTATCTCATGGTAGTGGACGAGAAAGACAACCTGCGACATCCGGGCGGCAGTCCCTACTCGGCATCGACGGGCTCGTCGGCGCCCTCGGCGTCGTCGGCAGCCTGCTCAGCGCCATCGGCGGCGTCCTGGGGGGCGGCGGGAACCTCGATGTCCTCGCCCAGCGTCTGCTGGAGCTCCTCGGCGTCAAAGCTCAGCTTGCCCGCATAGGGATGCCCCTCGGCGTCGTGCGACGGAGCGATCTCGTCGAACGCGATGCTCAGGGGGTTGGGAACCTGCCCCTCCTCGTCGGTGAGGTACGCGGAGACGTCCTTGGCGTCGACGTCCTTGAGGAGCTGCTGGGCACGGTTGTGCTGGTTGCGCATCATGTCGGTGATGTCGCACGCACGGCGCGAGGCAATCTCGCACAGCAGGAAACGGTTCTCCCCCGTCACGGAGAGCAGTTCATCAATCGTCGGCTTCACAACGGACATGTGCGCTCCTCCACAACAAAAAGGGCGCGGTCACCGGCATGATGTCAGTCTTCTGTCATCTGCGCTCGGACGAACGCCCTCGAACCAGATATGAATCTAGCGATTCTCGTATTCGTTGATGATAGCAAGGATGCGGTCAACCGTGTCCTCTATCTCGTTATTCACTACTACCTCATCATATCTGTCACGCACCGCCATCTCGGTCTGCGCGTCGCTCATGCGCCGCTCTATGTCGGCGGCATCCTCGGTCCCCCTGCCGACGAGCCTGCGGCGCAGCTCTTCCATGCTCGGGGGAGCGATGAAAACCAGAACGGCGTCAGGCATGGCCCTGCGGACGCTGAACGCGCCCTGCGGGTCAATCTCGAGGATGAGTGAGTTGCCCCTGAGCTTGTCCTCGACCTGGGCGCGCGGTGTGCCATACCGGTGCGTGTGGACGTTTGCCCACTCGAGGAAGCCACCGTTCGCGATCAGGTCGTCGAACTGTGGGTCCGTCATGAAGTAGTAGCTCACCCCGTCGACCTCGCCGGGGCGCGGCGACCTGGTCGTCGCGGAGACGCTCAGGGCGAGGTCGGGCCGGCGCTCGATGAGGCGCTTGACCACCGTGCCCTTGCCCACTCCCGCTGGACCCGAGATGACGAAGAGCCTGCCCGCCATGGCCCCCTACCTTCCCCTGCTTTCGAACCAGGCGAGCAGCTGCTCGCGCTGGCGTACGCCCAGACCCTGCACGCGGCGCGACTCGGAGATGCCGAGCTCCTCCATGATCTTGGCTGCCTTAGCCTTGCCGATGCCCGGCATCGACTCCAGCAGCGTCGAGACCTTCATGCGCCGCGCGATGTCGTTCTGCATGTCAAAGACCTCTTCGATCGAGACCTCCCCGCTCTTGAGGCGGTCGCGAAGCTCGGCGCGGGCGCTGCGCGCCTCCTCGGCCTTCTTGAGATACCGCTGCCGCTGCTCGGCGGTGAGCTTGGGAAGAGCCATGGTGCCTCCAAACGAGAGATGCGGTCGCGGTCGTGCCGCGCCGGATGCGAGACGAAAGTGGACTCGGCTGTTGAACGTACGGCAACCGGATTCGAGCCGCAAGCACCAACGCCGCAAGCACAAACTCGCCATGCAAGGGCCTTGACGGGCCCCGACGCATCCGGCGCGGGAACGTGAGCGCGTCTCCCGAAGCGGGGGCGATGCCGCGCGCATGCCACAGAGGGGAGCGCGTCACAGCGCCAGGGCGACCTCCTCGATGATCGCGCGCGCCGCCACCCGGGGGTCAGCCGCCTTCGTGATGGGACGACCGACGACCAGGTGGGTCGAGC
>CAIFEU010000005.1:31706-39689 GCA_903789505.1 uncultured Coriobacteriales bacterium | reverse complement strand
CGGCGATACAGGTCGTTGAGGTCGGACGCAGCGAAGCGGCCGCCGTCGAGCTGCACCATCGGGCGCAGGTCCGGCGGGATCACGGGGACGACGTCGAGAATCATGTTCGCGGGGTCGTTGTGGCCCTTGATGAACGCGTCGACGCACTCCAGACGCTTGATGGCCTTGGCGCGCTTCTGCCCCTTGCCGGTGTCGATGACCTCGCGCAGCTCCTTGGCGGTCGCCTCAAGGTCGATGCTGGTCAGCAGGTCGCGAACGGCCTCGGCGCCCATGCCGCCCTTGAAGTAGGTGCTGTAGTACTTGCGCATCTCACGGAAGAGCTCCTCGTCGGGAATCAGGTCCTTGACCTGAATCTTCATGAACTCCTCGTGGGCCTTGCGGCGCAGCCACTTCTCGTCCTCGATCTCGTCCTTGAGGTCGGCGATCTCCTCGGCGGCCTCCTCGGGCGTCAGCGTGTCGTCGCCAAAGCCGTCGTCCTCACCCTCGGCGTCGTCGGAGGCGCCGTCGGTGGAGACGCGCGACTTGATCTCCTCGGACTGCGTGGAGAACTCGGCGTCGAGCTCCTCGATGTCGGCCTCCATCTCCTCCTGGAGCTCGTTGGCGTCTTCGTCGCGTCCCTCGGTGTCGACCCAGGTCACAACGTTGCTCGCGAAGTACAGGACCTTCTCCAGGTCCTTGTTCTTCATCTCGAGCAGCGTCGCCATCGGGCTGGACGCCGACCCCTTGAAGTACCAGATGTGCGACACGGGGGCGGCGAGCTCGATGTGCCCCATGCGCTCGCGGCGCACCTCGGCGCTCGTGACGTCGACGCCGCACTTCTCGCACGTGACGCCCTGACCCTTGTAGCGCATGCCCTTGTACTTGCCGCAGGCGCACTCCCAGTCCTTGGTGGGCCCGAAGATCTTCTCGCAGAACAGGCCGTCCTTCTCGGGCTTGAGGGTGCGGTAGTTGATGGTCTCCGGCTTCTTCACCTCGCCGTGCGACCATCCACGAATCTGGTCAGCCGATGCGAGACTGATCTTGATGCCGTCGAAGTCGTTGTTATCGAAATCAGCCACTGCTGCTACTCCTTATCGCTTGCGTCGGAGGCCGATCCGTCGCCCTGGTCGTCGGAGGGCGCGGTCCCCTGGGCCGCGAGCTTGTCGAGGGCGTCGTCGAAATCAAGAAGGCCGTCGGCGTCGAGCAGGCTGTCGGCGTCATCGTCGGAGCTCGTCTTGGACGTCCCGTCCGCCTGCGCCTCGGCGGTGCCGCCCACCGGCGCGCCCGCCTTGACGGGCTCGATCTCGAGCGCCAGGGAGCGAATCTCCTTGACGAGGACCTTGAACGACTCGGGCACGCCCTCCAGCGAGATGTTCTCGCCCTTGACGATCGAGTTGTACGCGCGCACGCGCCCGGTGCGGTCGTCGGACTTGACCGTGAGGATCTCCTGCAGCACGTTGGACGCGCCGTAGGAGTACAGGGCCCAGACCTCCATCTCGCCGAAGCGCTGGCCGCCGAACTGCGCCTTGCCGCCCAGAGGCTGCTGGGTGACGAGGCTGTAGGGGCCCGTCGAGCGCGCATGGATCTTGTCGTCGACCATGTGGCCGAGCTTCAGGATGTAGCTCGTGCCGACGGTGATCGGGTGCGGGAAGCGCTCGCCCGTGCGGCCGTCGTAGAGCCACATCTTGCCCTGCTCGTTGACCTCGGGGACGAACTCGGGGCGCATCTTGTCGCCGAGCTCCTCCTTGGCGCGGGCGAGGATGTTCTTGTTCGCGCGCTGCATGACGTCGGCGATCTCGTCCTCGGTCGCGCCGTCGAAGACCGGCGTCGAGACGAAGAACGGGCCAGGCATGTAGGTGTCGGGCGCGTCGCGCTCGACCCAGCCGTGGCTCGCCGCCCAACCCAGGTGGCACTCGAGCAGCTGGCCGACGTTCATTCGCGAGGGAACGCCCAGCGGGTCGAGCAGGACGTCGATCGGCGTGCCGTCCGCCATGTAGGGCATGTCCTCCACGGGCAGGATGCGCGAGATGACGCCCTTGTTGCCGTGACGGCCCGAGATCTTGTCGCCGACCTGGATCTTGCGGCGCTGGGCGACGAAGACGCGCACGAGCTCGTTGACGCCCGGCGGCAGCTCGTCGCCGGCCTCGCGGCTGAAGCGCACCACGTCGATGATCCGGCCGTAGGCGCCGTGGGGCATCTTGAGCGAGGTGGCGCGGACGTCGTGCGCCTTCGCGCCGAAGATGGCGCGCAGCAGGCGCTCCTCGGCGGTCAGCGCGCTCTCGCCCTTGGGCGTGACCTTGCCGACCAGGATGTCGCCGGCGGTGACCTCCGCGCCGATGCGGATGATGCCGTCGGCGTCGAGGTTGGCGGTCATCTCCTCGGCGAGGTTCGGAATCTCGCGGGTGATCTCCTCGGGTCCGAGCTTGGTGTCGCGCGCGTCGATCTCGTGCTTGGAGATGTTGATGCTCGTCAGGACGTCGTCAGTCACCAGGCGCTCGGAGACGGTGATGCCGTCCTCGTAGTTGTAGCCCTCCCACGGCATGTACGCCACGGTCAGGTTCTGGCCCAGCGCCAGCTCACCGTTGTCGGTGGAGGGGCCGTCCGCGAGGACGTCTCCCACGCCGACCTCCTGACCGTCGGAGACGATCGGCTTGTGGTTGATGCAGGTCGACTGGTTGGAGCGCTGGAACTTGGGCAGGCGGTAGACGTCCTCGTCGCCGTCCTCGGTGCGCACGCGAATCTCCTTCGCGTCCGCGTACGCCACCACGCCGGCGCGCTTTGCCCGGATGATGTCGCCGGAGTCGACGGCGGCGCGCAGCTCGTTGCCCGTTCCCACGTAGGGGGCGTGCGCGCGAATCAGCGGCACGGCCTGGCGCTGCATGTTCGCGCCCATCAGCGTTCGCTTGGCGTCGTCGTGCTCCAGGAACGGAATCAGCGTCGCCGCGATCGAGATCATCTGGCGCGGCGAGACGTCCATGTAGTCGACCTCGTTGACCGGCACGTCGGCAGGGGTGCCGAAGTCGCCGTAGAAGTCCTTGGTACGCGCGATGACGTGCGTGGCCTTCTTGAACTGCTTGGTGACCGGGTCGATTGAGCCGAACTCGCGCGTCTTCTCGTCGTAGCGCTCCGCCGCCTGGGCGATGACGTGGCTCTCCTCCTCGTCGGCGGTCATGTAGTCGATCTCATCGGTGACCTTGCCGTCGACGACACGGCGGTAGGGCGCCTCGATGAAGCCGTACTTGTTGACGCGCGCGTAGATCGCCAGCGAGCCGATCAGGCCGATGTTGGGGCCCTCGGGCGTCTCGATGGGGCACATGCGCGAGTAGTGCGAGTTGTGGACGTCGCGCGCCTCGGTGGGGACGTTCGTGCGCCTGGACGAGCCGGTCTTGTGGCCGGCGACGCCGCCGGGACCCAGGGCCGACAGGCGACGCTTGTGCGTCAGGCCGGCCAGGGGGTTGTTCTGGTCCATGAACTGCGACAGCTGCGAGGACCCGAAGAACTCCTTGATGGACGCAACGATCGGGCGGATGTTGATCAGCGACTGGGGCGAGATCTCGTTGACGTCCTGGGACGCCATGCGCTCGCGCACGACGCGCTCCATGCGCGACAGGCCGATGCGGAACTGGTTGCCCACCAGCTCGCCCACCGTGCGCACGCGGCGGTTTCCGAAGTGGTCGCGCTCGTCGACGACGTAGCCCTCCTTGCCGTCATGCAGGTTGATGAGGTACTTGAGGGCGGCGACGATGTCCTCGGGGGTGAGCACGTAGACGTCGTCGGCGACGTCCAGCCCGAGCTTCTTGTTGAGCTTGTAGCGGCCCACCGACGCCAGGTTGTAGCGCTGCTGGTTGAAGAACAGCCCGTCGAGCAGGGCCTTGGCGGAGTCGAGCGTGGGCGGCTCGCCGGGACGCTGGCGGCGGTACAGCTCGATGAGCGCCTCGTCGCGCGTCGTGGTGTTGTCGCGGTCGAGCGTGCGGCGCACCATGTCGGAGTCGCCGAGGATGTCGATGATCTCCTGGTCGGTCTCCGCGATGCCCAGGGCGCGCAGGAAGGTGGTCGCAGGCTGCTTGCGCTTGCGGTCGATGCTCACGACGAGCATCCCGCGCTTGTCGGTCTCGAACTCGCGCCCCGCGCCGCGCGGCGGGATTAACTGGCCGCGGTAGACCAGCTTGTTCGCGTCAATCTCGCGGAAGTAGTACACGCCCGGTGAGCGCACGAGCTGGGAGACGACGACACGCTCGGTGCCGTTGATGATGAAGGTGCCCGAGTCGGTCATGAGCGGGAAGTCGCCCATGAACACGACCTGCTCCTTCATCTCCCCCGTCTCCTTGTTGAGGAAGCGCACCTCGATCAGGAGTGACGCCTGATACGTCATGTCCTTTTCCTTGCACTCCTCGACGGTGTGCTTGGGGTCGCCGAACTCGTGGGCGCCGAAGGTCACCTCGAGCGTCTTGGAGTTGTTCTCGATGGGGCAGATTTCCTGGAACGCCTCATCGAGACCGTCGTTGAGGAAGCGGTTGAAGGACTCCTTCTGGACCGCAATCAAGTTGGGAAGCTCCATGACCTCCGGGATGCGGCCGAAGTTGTACCGCTTGCGATACGTACGCGTGGGAGTAGGAGCGATTTCGAGATTGCCCACCAGGCGACTCCTCCTTCGAGGTAGAGAATTGGCGGAATATAGCAGCTTGTAAATGTACGCGATTTGACTGATTTGAGTCAATATGCCTGCGTTGACAGAGGGGCACGCTTGCAGTAACGTACACAATTCTCGCATACGGCCCGCCTGCGGGGAGGCAGTCCCCGACGCCGAACTCGCTCCTGCGCGCTCTCAGGCGGCCAGGCGCGCCGCCGCCGCGGGCAGCGGCGCCCGCCCTACTCCCGCGGAGCCCCCTCGATGCCCGCGGCCTCACAGAACAGGCGCGCGTCCGGCCCGTACGGCTCGTCGCCGTGGGCGCGCAGCATCGTGTCCTCGGGACCCTTTCCCGCCAGCACGACGACCGCCGGCCGCCGCGCGCCCTCGACCGCCCGCCGCACCGCGCGCTCGCGCGGCAGCACCACCTCATAGCTTGCGCCCGCGGCGGTGACGGAGCGCCCGATCTCCTCGCAGATCGCGCGCGGGTCGACCCCGCCCGGTTCGTCCTCGGTCAGAATGATGCGGTCGGCGAGCTCCCCCGCTGCCAGGCCGAGCCCCTCGCGCCGGTCGAGCCCGCGCTCGCCGCACGAGCCGAACACGACCGTGAGCTGCCTGTCGGGGAACTCCTGGCGCGCGCAGCCCAGCAGGGCGCGCATGCTCATGCCGTTGTGGGCGTAGTCGACGATGCCCACCAGGCCCCCGTCCGCGGTCTCGTGCAGCTCCATGCGGCCCGGCACGCGCACGTCCGCGAGGCCCGCGCGCATCGCGTCGTGGTCGACGCCCAGCGCCTCGCAGGCTGCGATCGCGGCTATGGCGTTGCCGACGTTGAACTCCCCCAGCCCCCTGAACCCGAGCGTCACGTCTCCGGACGGCGTCATGACCGTGAGCTGCCAGCGCCCCCTTCCGAGTCGGCGCGCCTCGCGCGCGTAGACGTCCGCCCCGCACACCTTCGCGGCCCCGCTGCCATCCCCCGCGCCGGGCGCGGGGATGCGCGCGTCATAGGTCAGGACACGCTCGCAGCGCCCGCGCGCCCGGTCGAGGATGCGCCCGACGTGCTCGCTGGCGAGGTTGACAACGCCCACGCGCGACTGGTCGAAGATCCGCAGCTTGCAGGAGAGGTAATCCTCGAAGGTGGGATGCTCGACGGGGCTGATGTGGTCCTCCCCTATGTTGGTGAACACGCCCACCGCGAAGTCGGTGCACAGCGTGCGGTCGTACTTGAACCCCTGGCTGGACGCCTCCATGACCGCGACGTCGCATCCGGAGTCGGCGGCGCGGCGCAGCGTGCGCTGCAGCTCGATCGCCTCAGGCGTGGTGTTGGCGGACCGCCTGCGACCCGTGCCGTCGTCGATGTAGAGCCCCCCGATCACGGCATTGCGCGGCCTGAGGTCGCCGCCATGCCCACCGGACGCGGACGCACCGGGCAGCCGCGATTCGCGTGCACGCAGAATCGCGTCGATGTACAGGGACGTGGTGGTCTTGCCCTTGGTCCCCGTGAGGGCGATGACGGAAAGCTCGCCGCTGGGATGGCGGAAGAAGCGGTCCGCGGCGACGGCCATCGCGGGGCGGATGCTCCCCACGACGATCCCGGGGATGCCCGCCTGGGGGTGGCGTCGATCGGACAGGTAGCAGACGGCGCCCGAGGCAGCCGCGTCCGCGAGGTACTCCTCGCGAAACGCAGCGCCCTTGCAGGCGAACAGCGCCCCCGGAGCGACCGCGCGCGAGTCGTACGTGACGTCGCTCAGGGGCTGCTCCCCCACCTGTCCTGGGTCGCATGGGCTCCCGTCTGCAGCGAAACAGCTCACGTCGCCCACAGCCGGAAAGTCGCGCAGCGCGTCGACCACGTCCCGGACGTCGATGCCTCTCGTCATGCAGCATCCCCCCTGAGCAGAGCGTCCCTCGTTGCCGCTTTCGCGCTGGCGAGACGCGACCGGGCACGGGCGCCACCTGGATACCAAAAGGGCGGGAGCCGGTTTGACCGACCCCCGCCCCATGCTTACTGCGAGCGAGAACTACTTGAGGGTGACGGTCGCTCCGGCTTCCTCAAGCTGCTTCTTGGCGTCCTCGGCCTTCTCCTTGTCCACAGCGGTGAGCAGGGTGGAAGGGCACTTGTCGACGGCGTCCTTGGCCTCCTTCAGGCCCAGGCCGGTCAGAGCGCGAACGACCTTGATGACGCCGATCTTCTGGTCGCCGAACGACTCCAGGACGACGTCGAACTCGGTCTTCTCCTCCTCGGCGGGACCAGCGCCACCACCGACGACGGCGACGGGAGCAGCGGCAGAGACGCCGAAGACGTCCTCCATCTCCTTGACGAGCTCGGAGAGCTCGAGGGCGGGCATCTCCTTAACAGCGTTGATGATGTCCTCATGGGTAAGGGCCATGATGAAACTCCTTCTTCACAAGCGTGCGACGACAGCGCGCCGCGACTGATGCAGGACCTACATGTCAGGCAGCAGGACGAGGGACGACTAGGCGGCCGGCTCCTCGTTCTTCTGCTCGGCGATGAGGGAAATGGCACGCGCGAACTTGGACATGGGGTTCTGCATCGTGCGCAGCAGCGTGGAGAGCAGCTGCTCGCGCGAAGGCAGTTCGGCGATTGCGTTTGCGGCGTCGGCGTCGATCGCCTTGCCGTCGGCATAGCCGCCCTTCAGCGTCGGGAGCTTGATCTCGTTCGCCATGTCCTTGACTGCCTTGGCGGGGGCGGCGAGGTCACCATTGTAGAAAATGATGGCGTTCGGGCCCTCCAGCAGCTCGTCCATCTCCGGGTAGCCGGCGTTCTTGAGGCACATGCGGAAGATGTTGTTCTTCAGAACGGCGCAGGTAGCGTCGGCGTCACGGAGCTTCTTGCGCAGGTCACCAAACTGCTTAACGGTCAGGCCGCGGTAGTCGATGATGTAGAAGCCGTTGGACTCCTTGAGCAGCTCGTCGATCTTGGCGGCCTGCTCAATCTTCTTCTGAGTGGGCATACGGTTGCACCTCCTTTCCTCGTGCGCGATCGGCCTTGGACAGACAGGTCGGCCGCACCCGGGAAAGAGAACGGCCCCATCTGCGCAGAGCAGGTGGGGCCGCGGCAAATCTAATCCCTCGGACCACCTCGGCAGGCGGGAACATCCCTTTGAGCCTCTCGGCACCGGCTGTCTCTGGCAGCTGATCGTGCATGTTGATGTGTCCCTTGCGGAACCAGTTCATTTTGCAGGAAATGGCCCCATCGAGTCAACCTCGAGCGCGGCGACCATACCGACACAACACACAAAAGGCGCGACGCCCCAAGGGGGGGGGCGCGGCCAACAACCCGAAAACGAACCGCGTGGGAACACCAAGGGCGCCCCCCGCCTGGGGGGCGCAAAGCAGTGGCGCGGGGAGGTGAGGGTGAA
>CAIFEU010000005.1:18089-31696 GCA_903789505.1 uncultured Coriobacteriales bacterium | reverse complement strand
ATACCGAAAAAACACACAAAAGGCGCGACGCCCCATGGGAGGGGTCGCGCCAAAGAGACGAAAGACTAACGGATGCGAACCTACTCGGCAGCCTCGAGAGTGCGAGTCTCAAGGAGGTTGCGGGAGATGGTCGGGTCAACCTTGATGCTAGGGCCCATCGTGGTGGCGATGGTGATGGACTTGACGTACTTGCCCTTGGCCGAGGACGGCTTCACGCGCAGGAGCTCGGTGTACAGAGCGCCGTAGTTCTCGACGAGCTGCTCAACCGTGAAGGAGGCGCGACCGATGTTGACGTGGCAGATGCCGTAGCGGTCGGCACGATACTCGACGCGGCCGGCCTTGAGCTCGCCCACCATCTTGGCGACGTCCATCGTGACGGTGCCCAGCTTGGGGTTGGGCATCAGGCCGCGCGGGCCCAGGATCTTGCCCAGACGGCCGACCTTGGCCATCATGTTGGGCGTGGCGATGGCTGCGTCGAAGTTGATCTCGCCAGCCTGAATCTGGGCGACGAGCTCGTCGGAGCCGACCAGGTCGGCGCCGGCCTCCTCGGCCTCGCGCGCCTTCTCGCCCTCGGCGAAGACGGCGACACGGATGCTCTTGCCGGTGCCGTGAGGCAGCGCGATGGAGCCACGGATGTTCTGGTCGGCCTTGCGGGTGTCGACGCCGAGGCGGAAGTGGGCCTCGACGGACTCGTCGAACTTGCACGACGCGTCCTTCACGAGCTCCATCGCCTCAATCGGGGCGTACTGGTGGCTGGCGTCAATCTTCTCAGCGAGTGCGCGATAGCGCTTGCCGTGCTTCTGGGACATGTCTACTCCTCTGTGGTAGTGGCGAGTTCCCCAGGGAACCTCTCCCACGGCCTATCCTGTACCGTTCCTATCCTGTGCCCCTGCCTGTCATTTCGACCTTCCTGGCCGCCGTACATGACTAGGACGGGGGGCACAAGCTAAAGCCTACTCGGCGGGCTCCACGGTGACGCCCATCGAGCGGGCGGTGCCGGCGATGATGCTCATGGCAGCCTCGACGCTATTCGCGTTGAGGTCGGGCATCTTCTTCTCCGCGATCTCGCGGAGCTGAGCCTGCGTGAGCTGGCCGACCTTGTCGCGCTGGGGGACGGCGGAGCCGCTCTTGATGCCCAGGGCCTCCTTGATCAGCACGGGCGCGGGCGGCGTCTTGGTGATGAACTCGAAGGACTTGTCCTCGTAGACCGTAATCTCGACAGGGATGATGGTGCCGGACTGGTCCTTGGTGCGGTCGTTGAACTCCTTGCAGAACGCCATGATGTTGACGCCCTGCGAGCCCAGCGCGGGACCGACGGGAGGCGCGGGGTTGGCGGCGCCGGCAGGAATCTGCAGCTTGATGAAGCCGGAGACCTTCTTCTTAGCCATGGTGCATCCTCATCTTTCGTACGTGACTTGACTGACGTGCCTGTGTTGCTGTGCTCGCGCCCGCGAGGTCGTGCCTCGCATGACGCTCATTCAGACGACGCGCACGAGAAGCCCCCTCGCAGTGGGCGCGCGCGTCGCAGGATGACGAATCGACGTCCTCGCGCGACAATCCTCCTCGCCCACGGTGGATGGGCGGGAACCGTCGCGAGGAACAAGTCTTACAGGATAGTGCTCACCTGGTCGAGCGTGAGCTCAATCGAGGTCTCGCGGTTGAAAACCACAACCGTGACATTGACCTTGCCGGTCTCCGGGTTGATGTCGGCGACCGTGCCGTCGAAGCCCTTGAAGGGTCCGTCGACGATGGAGACGGACTGGCCGACCTCGAGGTCGACGGTGACGCGCTTGGGCTTCTGACCGTCGGGCTGGTCGCGATGCATGATCTTGTCGTACTCGGCGCGCGTCAGCGGGACGGGTTTGCCGTCCGTGCCGAGGAAGCCCGTGACGTTCTGCGTCTCGCGCACGACCGACCAGGTGTGGTCGTCCATCTCCATGCGCACCAGCACGTAGCCGGGGAACACCTTGGACTCCTTGGTGACCTGCTGGCCACCCTCCTTGACCTCGGTGACCTCCTCCGTCGGAATCTGGATGTCGACGACGCGGTCGGCCACACCCATGGCCTCGATGCGATGCTCGAGGTCGCGCTTGACCTTGTTCTCGTAGCCCGAATAGGTGTGGATGACGTACCAACGCTTTGACATGCCTAACCCCTCAATCCGGAGAATGCGTACAGGAGCGGAAGAATGATGCTGTCGGCGAGGTAGATGAGGACGCCGAAGAACACGAGCATGAGGATGACTGCGACCGTGTACCTGACCATCTCGTTCTTGGAAGGCCACACCACCCGCTTGACCTCGGTGCGCACGTCGGCGAAGTAGTTGCGGATGCGCGCGAAGACGCCGGGCTTGGCGTCCTTCTTGGACTTCGCCTTGGCGTCCTTCTGACGTGTGCCGGAATCCTTCTTCGACGCATCCTTGGGGGACGCCTGCTTGGCGGCCTTGGACCCCTTCTTGCTCGCGTCGGCTTCACGAGAGGAGTCGCGCTTGGCGACGTTCGCGCGCGAAGACGCCACGGCGTCGGCAGATGCGCTGGACTGCTTGCTGCCCTTGTTCTTGGTCGAAGCCATGCGCGAAGGTCCTTTTCACATTGAGTAGGCGAACTGTCCCTGCAAGAAAAACGACCCGCACTCTCAAGGTTCGAAAGAGCGGGTCGAGAATTATCTGGCAGGCCAGGAGGGACTCGAACCCCCAACAAGCGGTTTTGGAGACCGCCGCTCTACCAATTGGAGCTACTGGCCTACATTGCAAAACCCGCTAGATTTTAGCGAGTCTCCTTGTGGAGCGTGTGATGACGGCACCAAGGGCAGTACTTCTTCATCTCAAGCCTGTCAGGCGTGGTCTGCTTGTTCTTGGTAGTCGTATAGTTACGGCGCTTGCATTCAGAGCACGCCAGAGTGACCATAGTCCGCATGAAAACCTCCTGAGATACTTCCCCACTTGCGTGGGCACGGTGACTTACTCTATCAAACACCGTTCCGCTTAGTCAACAAAAGGTTTGCCTCGCACATAATCGACACTAGCTCAACGGATAGGGAGCGACATACCACACGGATGAAGGCGAGTGCGGCAGTTGTCTGTACAAGTCCCCTACCTTGGATGTAGCTAGGACGCCTCCACTCCAAAGGGACACAGAGAATTGTGTCGCGCGGATGCCCAGAGACTCCCCCGATGAACCTGGTCATCCCGAAGGCGCAAACAAAAAGCCCGACACCCCGTGAGGGATGCCGGGCAAGAAGGCAAATGCTGGGACTCAGCCGAGCCTACTCGATGATCTTGGAGACGCGGCCCGAGCCGACGGTGTGGCCACCCTCGCGGATAGCGAAGCGCAGGCCCTCCTCCATAGCGATCGGGTGAATGAGCTCACCGGTGATCGTCACGTGGTCGCCGGGCATGACCATCTCGGTGCCCTCGGGCAGCTCGACGGTGCCGGTGACGTCGGTCGTACGGAAGTAGAACTGCGGACGATAGCCGTTGAAGAACGGCGTGTGACGGCCGCCCTCGTCCTTGGTCAGGACGTAGACCTCACCCGTGAACTTGGTGTGCGGGTGAACCGAGCCCGGCTTGCAGAGAATCTGGCCACGCTCGATGTCCTCGCGCTTGATGCCGCGCAGCAGGACGCCGATGTTGTCGCCGGCCTCGGCGAAGTCCAGGGTCTTGCGGAACATCTCGATGCCCGTGGCGACCGTGGTCTGGGTGTCCTTGATTCCGACAATCTCCAGCGGGTCGTTGAGGCGCAGCTCGCCGCGCTCGACACGACCGGTTGCTACGGTGCCGCGGCCGGAGATGGTCATGACATCCTCGACGGCCATCAGGAACGGCTTCTCGTTGTCGCGCTGCGGGGTCGGGATGTAATCATCGACGGCATCCATGAGCTCGTGGATGCTGTTGACCCACTTCTCCTCGCCGTTCAGGGCGCCGAGTGCGGAGCCACGGATGACGGGGAGGTCGTCGCCCGGGAAGTCATAGCTGGAGAGCAGCTCGCGGGTCTCCATCTCGACGAGGTCGATGAGCTCCTCGTCGTCGACCATGTCGCACTTGTTCAGGAAGACGACGATCGAGGGCACGCCGACCTGACGGGCGAGCAGGATGTGCTCGCGGGTCTGGGCCATGGGGCCGTCGGTGGCGGCGATGACCAGGATGGCGCCGTCCATCTGAGCGGCACCCGTGATCATGTTCTTGACGTAGTCGGCGTGGCCGGGGCAGTCAACGTGAGCGTAGTGACGCTTGGTGGTCTCGTACTCGACGTGCGCGACGTTGATGGTGATGCCGCGCTGACGCTCCTCGGGAGCCTTGTCGATGTCTGCGAACGGGGTGTAGTCAGCCTTGCAGCCGGGGGTCTCAGAAAGGACCTTCGTGATGGCTGCAGTCAGGGTCGTCTTGCCGTGATCGACGTGGCCGATCGTACCGATGTTCACGTGTGGCTTGTCGCGAACAAACTTCTCCTTGGCCATAGCTCTCCTCCTCTAGGGGATGTTGACTCCGGCTGGCTGACCGGTAGTTGCACAACGCATCATACAATAACATTAGCGGCCCATACGGGCCGCTATTGTCATCAAAAAAATGGTAGCGGTGACTGGATTCGAACCAGTGACATCGCGGGTATGAGCCGCGTGCTCTAACCAGCTGAGCTACACCGCCACGTTTGCGAATCCCATGCGTCAAAGAGAATGGAGCCTGCGACCGGACTTGAACCGGTGACCTCCTCGTTACCAACGAGGTGCTCTACCGACTGAGCTACACAGGCACGTGGTGGGAGCGCTAGGATTCGAACCTAGGTAGGCAAAGCCAACGGGTTTACGGCCCGTCCCCATTAACCGCTCGGGCACACTCCCAACTTCAAGCATGGAACCCTCTGTTGCAGCTCCTGTTCGGCGCGCAACAGCAGAGGAGATAATACGCCAGCGCCTCTCAAGGTGTCAAACGCTTTGTGCCACTGATTTCTCCCCCATCTCTTCCCCACAACTCGGGCAAAGTCCCAAACGGACGGACTGTGCCTTTGGCCCATGGGCATTCACACGCGCGACACCCCTGAGCGCACGCGACGAGGCCTGCGACCCGGCACGAACGTCCGGTGACCATGCACGAATGGCGCGCAGATGAGGTATGGAATTCTAAGAGTGAGAGATGGAGCCGACGGCGAGAGTCGAACTCGCAACCTACCGCTTACAAGGCGGTGGCTCTGCCATTGAGCTACGTCGGCGCCCATGTGTGCCCACCGGCGCTCCGCCGGCGGGATGCTTCGGGATGCGCGGCACTGCGGCGCGCGGAAGCGGTCATTACGATAGCAAGTGCCCCCGACGCGCAAAAGGGCGCAGGGGACGCATCCCCGATTTCCACACCCCAGCGGTGGCCGCGACGGCCTGGCGGCGGTGCCTACAGCGCGACGGCGCAGGCGGTCAGCGCCGCGACCGTCACGATGGCGGCGATGACGGAGGAAGCGCGCGTCCGGGCGCTCGCGTTCTTGGAGACCGCGAAGTACAGGACCATAGGGACGAAGGCAGCCGTGCTCAGCACCACGCGCACCATGCCCGCGTTGCCTGCCTTGGACGTCCCCTTCGCCTTTGCCGCCAGCGCGCCCGCCCTGCGCCACAGCGCCGCCCCGACCAGCACCAGGACGACGTCGACGATGGCGCATACGATGGCGACGAGCACGGGGGGCAGGTCCATCCAGGACGGGCGGACGTCCCCCGTCGCGTACAGCGTCCCGAACGCCTCGAGCGCAAGTCCAACCAGCCACGCCACGATCGCGCCCACGCGGGGCCCCGTGGGGCTCTTCGCCCGCGCGAAGTCGGTCGCGTGCTCGTCGGTCGTGCGCGTCCAGGTGTCGCGGCGCCCCCCGTCGTCCCTCTCCGTCCGCCTAGCGTCCTTTGCCATGTCGGCCTCCTCCTGCCTTGCCGTTTCCCGTCGAGCCGCGGGGCGCGCCCGTGCTGCCCGGGCGCCCGACTCGCCCGCTCCCTGCCGCGCCCGTGCCCTTCCCGCCCTTGCGCGCCCCGTCGTCGCGGGTGCCGCCGGCGCTCGCGCCCTCGGAGCCCAGGTCCATCTGACCGCGCGCCATGAGCCAGAGCTTGTGGCGCACCTCGGGCGACAGGTGGTCGGCGACCGTGCTGTGCTGTCGGTGGTTGGGCGCCTCACGCTGCTCGTAGACCATCCTGCCGATCTGGGCGCTCTCCCGGGCGAACGCGCGTGACGACATGCGCACGACCCCGTCGCCGATGACCGCGTTCTGTATCAGCCGGTCGCCGGTCACGACCGTCATCTCATGCCCGCGCGAGCGTCCCTCGTGCACGAGGCGCTCGATGACGGCGTCCGCCTCCTCGCCCTCGCGGGAGAACACGATCGTGACGCCGGCGGACCGCGTGACTGGTCGGTCCGGCGCGGGGTTCCCGAAGCCGTCGAACACGATCGTGGCGTGGTAGCGACCCTTGGCGTAGGTCGCGACGTCCGAGATGAGCGACTCGCGCGCGCGGATGTACACGTCGTGCAGCAGCGGGTCCAGGATCTCCTCGTCCACCAGGTCGCGGTATTTCGGAGAGGTCCGAATCACGTTGTACCCGTCGACGACGAGCTCCCTGACGCGCGCCGGCATCAGCGCCCCGCCCCCGTCCGTGCCGCCCCCGAGGCGGGATCCGCACCGGCGGCCTCGGCGCGGCGCAGCGTGCACTGGCGAAGCCACTCGTAGCAGATCGCGCACGTCGCCTGCGCGACGTTAAGCGAACCGACGTGCCCCGCCTGGGGAAGCGAGACGAGGAAGTCGCAGTTCTGCTGCACGAGCCGCGAGATGCCCTCCCCCTCGGAGCCCATCACCAGCACGATGCGGCCCGAGAGCGGGGCGTGCCACACGTCGTGCGTCGCCTTCTCGGAGGCTCCCGCGACCCAGTAGCCTGCCTCCTTGAGCGTCGCGATCGCGGCGGAAAGGTTGGGGACGCGCGCCACGGGCAGGTGCAGGGCGGCGCCGGCGGACGTCTTGTAGACGCCGACCCCCATCTGGGCGGCGCGCCTGGAGGGGATGACGACGCCGTCTGCACCCACGACCTCGGCGGTGCGGATGATCGCCCCCAGGTTCCCCTCGTCGGTGACGTGGTCGAGCATCACGACCAGCGAGTCGGGCTTGGAGCCCCCCGTGCGGGCAATCCGCTCGATGTCGGCGTAGCGATAGGGGGGCACCTCCACGACGATACCCTGGTGGGCGCCGTGGCTCATGCCGTGCTCGCTGATCGCGTCGAGCTCGCCCTTGGGCACGCGGCGCACCACGGCGTCGGGAGACGCGCTGCGGATGCGTCGGACGAGGGGGTCGAGCGCATCCTGGGTCGCGGGTCTGCCCGCCCCGTGACCGCCGCGCTCGCGCCCCTGGCGCCCACGGCCCGTCGCGGCGTCTGGCGTGCGCGCGCCCTTACGCCCCCTGCCGCGACCGGAGCCGCCCGGGCGAGTCGCGTCGTCGGCGTGGGGCGTCCCCTGCCGCGCGTGGGCATCGGCGCCCTCGGCGGACTCCTGGACGAGCACGCGGGTTATCGGGACGCCGGCGCGCAGCGCCTCCTCGACGGCGCGCCTGCCCTCGATGTAGTCAGGCATTCGGACCCCCTAGGAGCGTCTGACGCGCGCGCCGCCGGCCGTGTCCTCAATCGTGAGGCCCGCCTGGGAGAGCTCGTCGCGAATCGCGTCGGCGGTCGCCCAGTCGCGCCGCGCGCGGGCGTCGGCGCGCAGCCTCACGAGCGCCTCCGCCGCCTCGTTGACGTCGTCGCCCTCGTAGCACCCGCGCTCGCGCGCGATCTCGAGGCAGCGTTCGGGCAGCTCCTCGGTCGCAGGCTTGGGGGCGACGTCGATGCCGAGATAGCCGAACAGCTCCGTCAGACAGTCCGCCGCGGCCCGGGCAGTCGCCGCGGCCGCGGCGGTGCCTGCGGCGTCGAGGTAGACGTTGGAGCTCGACACCAGGTCGAACGCGGCCGCAAGGGCGCCGGCGGTGTTGAAGTCGTCGTCCATGCAGGCAAAGAACGACTCGCGCGCCTGCGCCGTCCTTTCGCCAAGCTCGCGGGCGGCCTCATCTGCCCCCGCGGCGCCCTCCGGCGCGTGGGACGCGGCCCAGGAGAGGTTGGCGACGGCCGTGCGCACGCGCTCGAGGGTTCCCACGGCCCCTGAGAGCCGCTCGAACGAGAAGTCGAGGGAGCTGCGGTAGTGCGTCTGCAGCATCAGCAGGCGCAGCGCCTCGGCGGGGTACTCGTCCAGGACGTCCTTGAGCGTGAAGAAGTTCCCGAGCGACTTGGACATCTTCTCGCCGTTGACCAGCAGCATGCCGGTGTGCATCCAGTGGTTGGCGAACGTGCCTCCCCAGCAGCACTCCGCCTGGGCGGACTCGTTCTCGTGGTGCGGGAACGCCAGGTCGCTGCCGCCACCGTGGATGTCGATCGGCATGCCGAGGTAGCGGTGCACCATGGCAGAGCACTCGGTGTGCCAGCCCGGCCTACCCGGGCCCCACGGCGAGTCCCACGTGGGCTCGCCGGGCTTTGCGGCCTTCCACAGCACGAAGTCGAGCGGGTCGCGCTTGTCCTCGCCTGCCTCGACGCGCGCGCCAGCGAGCTGGTCGTCGACGTCGCGGCCGGACACGTGACCATAGTCGGGGTCGCTGCGCACCGAGAAGAAGACGTCGGAGCCCGAACGGTAGGCATGGCCCTGCTCGATGAGTCGGGAGATCATCTCGATCATCGGCCCGATCTCGTGGGTAGCGCGGGGGCGGATGTCGGGGTCGAGGATGCCGAAGCGATGCATCTGCTCGATGAAGGCGTCGGCGAAGGTCGTGGAGACCTCCTCGGTCGTGCGGCCGGTCTCGTTGGCACGCCTGATGATCTTGTCGTCGACGTCGGTGAGGTTCTGCGCCATCGTGACCTTGTAGCCGCGCGCCGTCAGCCAGCGACGGATGACGTCGAACGCCAGGAACGTCCGCGCGTTGCCGATATGAATCTGGTCGTACACCGTGGGACCGCACACATACATGCGGACGACCCCGGGCTCGAGCGGTTCAAAGTCGACCTTCGCCCGCAGCGAGGTGTCGTAAATCTTCATGCCGTGCGTCTCCTTTTCCGTCCCTTGTGTTCGCTTGGGTCTGGCCCGCCTGCCCTTACGACTCCATGAGCGCAACCGCCCACGCGGCGATGCCCTCGCGCCTGCCGACGAAGCCCAGCCCCTCCGTCGTGGTGGCCTTGAGCCCCACCGCGGCGACGTCGACGCCGAGCGCCTCGGCGAGCCGGGCGCGCATTCGGTCGCGGTACGGCGAGATCTTGGGGGCCTGTGCGGCGACGGTGCAGTCGCAGTCGACCAGTCGGTAGCCATGCTCGCGCGCCAGGTCCATCACGCGCGCGAGCAGCACCATCGAGTCGGCACCCTCGAAGGCGGGGTCGGTGTCGGGGAAGAGCTTGCCGATGTCGCCCAGGCGCGTGGCGCCCAAGACCGCGTCGGCGAGGGCATGGGCGACGACGTCGGCGTCGGAGTGACCGTCGAGGCCGAGCTCGTAGGGAATCTCGACCCCGCCCAGGACGAGACGACGGCCCGGCGCGAAGGCGTGGACGTCGTAGCCGTGACCGATGTGCAGCCCCATCGTCACCTCGCCTCGCCCGAGAGGTCGTCTTCGGGCTGGCCGTAGCGCTGCCTCAGGAACGCGACGATGGGCGCGACATCCTCCGGAACGGTGAGCTTGAGGTTGTCCCGCGGGCACTCCAGCAGGATGATGCGACCCCCGACACGCTCCACGAGCGAGGAGTCGTCGGTGCCGATGAAGCCCTCCTCCATGGCGGCCAGGTGCGCCTGGCGCAGGATGTCGGCATGGAAGACCTGCGGCGTCTGCGCGACCCAGAACATCGAGCGGTCGGGCGTGCCGACGACGGTGTCGCCGTTGATGACCTTGAGCGTGTCGATCGCCGGGTGGCCGCAGACCACGCCGTCGGCCTCGAGCGTCCCCTTGAGCATGTTGATCGCATGGACGATCGTCTCGGGAAGGATGACCGGGCGGGCGCCGTCATGCATCGCGATGAACTTGAAGGAGTCGGGGACCGCCTCGACGCCGTTCATCGCGGACTCCTGGCGCAGCTGGCCGGACGGGACGAGCTCGATTGGGGTGACCAGGTCGTACGGCTCGATCGCGAGCGAGCGGTACTCCTCCATGCGGGCCTCGGGACAGGCGACCACGATCTTGCCCACCTGGCTCACCGCGCCGAACGCCTGCAGGCTCCAGGTGAGCAGCGGCTTGCCGAGGACGGGCATCAGCTGCTTGCCTCCGGGGCGGCCGAGGCGCTCCCCCGAGCCGCCCGCGACGATGACGACGGCGACGTCGGCCTTCTTCCCCACGACGCCCCTGCCCTGCGGGGCGGCAGCGTGATGAATCGCGCCGCCCCTGAGCCCCTGCTCGACCGCCTCGACGATCGACGGGGGCTCGACGACAGTGTCCACGAGCCCGTGGGGCTGCGCCTCCGAAGGTTGTTGCGTGGCCAAGGTATCGACCTTTCTCCTCCATGCTCCTGCTGGCGCCGCGACGGCAGGGCGCAATCGCCCGGCGCGGGGCGCGCCGGCGCCTCTCGTACGCACATCATAGCCCAGTGCCCGAGCCGTTCAGGGCATATTGTGTGGTCACATCCCGTGCGCTCATGCACTTTCCGCCCCGAACGGCCGCGGGCGCGCGCCCCCTCGCGAAGGGCGCACGGCCGCGTCGATGACCGACGAGCTTCTATGGGCCCGGACGGCGCAACGACCTTAGTCGGCGACGCCGACCTCACCGTTGACGGGCGCCGCCGGGGCGCTCAGCCTGCCGCGCGCCGGACGCGACTGCCGGCCGCCGCGCTCGACGGCGAGGCTCTCACGCAGGCGCGGGGCGGGAATCTCGCCGGTGCCGGGCGTGAACACGAACTTGCCGTCCTGCGCGTCGACGTCGATGACCGAGCCGGGGCCCCACTTGCCCTGCAGGATGTCCTCGGAGATCGGGTCCTCAAGCAGGTTCTGGATGGCGCGGCGCAGCGGGCGGGCGCCGTAGGTGGTGTCGGTGCCCTCCTTGGCGAGCAGCTGCTTGGCGGCGTCGGTCAGGTTGATGGTCATGCCCTGGGCGATCAGACGGTCGCGCAGGTCGGCGACGAGCAGGTCGATGATGCTGAGCATCTGCTCGTTGGTCAGCGACTTGAACACGATGATGTCGTCGATACGGTTGAGCAGCTCGGGCCTGAAGAGCTTCTTGACCTCGCTCATGACGTTGCGCTTGATGGCGGCGTCGTCCATCGAGCCGTCCTGCCGCGCGACCGTGAAGCCCAGCGGCGCGGACTGGACGATCTCGCGGGCGCCGATGTTGCTCGTCATGATGATGACCGTGTTGCGGAAGTCGACCTTGCGGCCCTGGCCGTCGGTGAGGCGACCCTCCTCGAGAATCTGCAGCAGGATGTTGAAGATGTCGGGGTGCGCCTTCTCGATCTCATCGAACAGGACCACGGAGTACGGCTTCTGCCGCACCGCCTTGGTGAGCTCGCCGCCCTCGTCGTACCCGACGTATCCGGGAGGCGCGCCGACCAGCCGCGAGACCGTGTGCTTCTCCATGTACTCGCTCATGTCGAACGTGATGAGCGCGTCCTCGGTGCCGAACAGGAACTCGGCGAGCGTCTTCGCGAGCTCGGTCTTGCCCACGCCGGACGGGCCGAGGAATACGAACGAGCCCATCGGGCGGCGCGGGTCGCGCAGGCCGGCGCGGGAGCGGCGCATCGCCTTGGAGACCTTGGTGACGGCCTCGTCCTGCCCGACGATGCGCTCATGCAGCACCGACTCCATGCGCAGCAGCTTGCTCGTCTCGGCCTCGGTGAGGTTGGTGACCGGCACGCCCGTCGCGCGCGACACGACGCCGGCGATGTCCTCGGGCGTGACGTCGCACACTGACTCCACGACCGACTCGTGCCACTGGCGCTGCATCTCGTCGACCTGCTCCTGCAGCTTCTTTTCCTCGTCGCGCAGCTTGGCGGCGCTCTCGTAGTCCTGGTCGCGCGCGGCGCTCTCGCGGCGCGAGCGCACGTCGTTCAGGCTCGTCTCGGCGCTCTCCAGCTCGGCGGGACGCGGGTTGGAGTGGATGCGGATAGAGGCTCCGGCCTGGTCGATGAGGTCGATGGCCTTGTCCGGCAGGAAGCGGTCCTGGATGTAGCGGTCGGACAGGCTGACCGCCGCCTCGAGGGTCTCCTCGGGGTAGTGGACGTGATGATGCTGCTCGTAGCGCGGGCGCAGCCCGTCGAGGATCTGCAGCGTCTCCTCGGGCGTGGGCTCGTCGACCATGACCGTCTGGAACCGGCGCGCGAACGCGGCGTCCTTCTCGACGTGCTTGCGGTACTCGTCGAGCGTCGTGGCACCGATCACGTGAATCTCGCCGCGCGACAGCGCGGGCTTGAGAATCGAGGCCGCGTCCAGCGAGCCCTCGGCGCTGCCCGCCCCGATGAGCGTGTGCATCTCGTCGATGAACAGGATCATGTTGGGGTCCTCGCGGACCTCCGCGACGATCGCCTTGAGGCGGTCCTCGAACTCGCCGCGGTACTTGGCGCCCGCCACCAGGGAGGCGACGTCGAGCGTCCACACCGACTTGTCGTGCAGCATCTCGGGCACGTCGCCGCTGGCGATGCGCTGTGCCAGCCCCTCCACGACGGCCGTCTTGCCCACGCCGGGGTCACCGATCAGCAGCGGGTTGTTCTTGGTGCGGCGGGCGAGGATCTGCATGACCTGCTCGGTCTCGTCGTCCCTGCCGATGACCGGGTCGAGCCTGCCCTCGCGCGCCATCCGCGTGAGGTCACGCCCGTACTCCTTGAGCGAGGACCCCTCCTCGCCGTCGGGCCGGGCACCGCCGAAGCCGCCCTTGGCGTCGGTCACGCCCGCTATGGGCATGACCGGCTGCGGGCGCTTGGGAGCGATCTCGTTGACGGCGCTGCGCACGGCGTCGGAGGAGACGCCCATGCGCGACAGGGCCTCGAGCGCCACGCCGTTGCCCTCGCGCAGGATGCCGAGCAGCAGGTGCTCGGTCGCGATGTAGGACTGGCCGCTGGAGAGCATCTCGCGCAGCGCGCTCTCGAGGACGCGCTTGGCACGAGGGGTGAACGGGATGTGCCCGGCGGGTGCGGGCTCGTCGGAGGCGGGGGAGATCTGCTTGATCTGCTCGAGCGCCGCGTCATAGGTGACGTCGAGCGACTTGAGGGCCTGGGCGGCGATGCCGTCCTCCTCGCGGATGAGGCCCAGCAGAATGTGCTCCGTCCCCACGTACACCTTGCCGAGCTTGCGCGCCTCGTCCTGGGCGAGCACCATGACCTTGCGAGCGCCGTCTGTGAACTTCTCGAACAACGGGCGCCTCCTTCTCGTAGAGACCAGATGAACCATGAGGAGACGCAATGCCTCATGTGTCGGCGCGCGAAGGGTGCGCCGCGCGCCGATGTAGTGCTCCCCTTTGTACCCAAAGATGCACGGGCGAGAACCCCGCGGGAGACATTCACACGACGTGCGCGAAACGCCGCTGGTCGGCAGGTGCGACACGCGGCTGAATCGGGAAGCTTGAGAAGGAGGGGGGCGGGGGCGATGCCGGGCTCGACGCGACGGGTCGGGGGGGCCCCCCGCC
>CAIFEU010000005.1:2743-18079 GCA_903789505.1 uncultured Coriobacteriales bacterium | reverse complement strand
CCCCCCGGGGGGGGGCGCCGGGCCCCCCGGGCGGCCCCCGCGGCCCGCCCCCCCGGGCGGGGGGGGGCCCCCCCGCGGGCCCCCCCGCGCGGGGGGGGGCGCCCCCCGGCCGCGAGGGCCGCGTGTCCGCCCGGTAGCCGCACGCCTACTTTCCCGCGCGGTCGCGGGCGACGATGCAGTTCACGAAGTGCCCGGGGCAGACCTCCACCAGGCTCTCGTCGCTGTGCTCGCAGGCCTCGGTGGCGAGTGGGCAGCGCGTGTGGAAGCGGCAGCCGCCCGGGACGTTGAGCGGGCTGGGGATCTCGCCGGTCAGGATCTGGCGCGACGACGCGCGGGCGACGTCGGGGTCCGGAATCGGCACGGCGGAGAGCAGCGCACGGGTGTAGGGGTGCAGCGGGTTCTCGTAGAGCTCGTCGGCGGGGGCAACCTCGACCAGGCGACCGAGGTACATGACGCCGATGCGCGTCGAGATGTGGCGGACCATCGAGAGGTCGTGCGCGACGAACAGGTAGGTGAGCCCGAGCTCGGACTGCAGGTCCTCGAGCATGTTGACGACCTGCGCCTGAATCGAGACGTCCAGCGCGGAGATGGGCTCGTCGCACAGGATGAAGTCGGGGTTGACCGAGAGGGCGCGCGCGATGCCGACGCGTTGGCGCTGGCCACCGGAGAACTCGTAGGCGAACTTGTACATGTCGTCGTGATGCAGGCTGACGCGGTCAAGGATCTCGACGACGCGGTCGTCGATCTCGCTCGCCGAGAGGCGCTGGTCGACGAGCATCGGCTCGCTCACGATCTCGCGCACGGTCATGTGGGGGTCAAGCGACAGGTAGGGGTCCTGGAAGACGATCTGCATGCGCCGGTGGATGTCGACCAGCTCGCGGCCCTTGGCGCGCGTGATGTCCTTGCCGTCGAACTCTACGGTGCCCGACGTGGGCTCGTACATGCGGATCAGCGTGCGTCCCAGCGTCGACTTGCCACAGCCGCTCTCCCCCACCAGGCCGAACGTCTCCCCGCGCCGAATCTCGAGGCTGACGCCGTCGACCGCGCGCACGACCTGCTTGGTCTTGCCGAAGAACGTCGTCACCGGGAAGTGCTTGCACAGGTCGGTGGCGCGCAGAATCACGCCCCCGACGGCAGACGCCCTCCCGCCGGTTACTGGCGCGGCGTCGCCCGCGGCATGGCCCGCACGGGCCCCGTCACTCGTATGGGCAGGGGCGGCCATAGTGTCGACGCCGGACGTCGCCTGCGCGTTCTGGTCATGAGCGTTCATCACTTGCGACCCTCCTGCTTGGCGTCGAGCTCGTCGGACGAAAAGACGCAGCGTGCCCGCTGGCCGGTAGCGTAGTCGATGAAGTCAGGGATGCCGCGCGTGCAGGCGGGCGACGTGAATGAGCACCGCTCGGCGAACGGGCAGCCGTCGGGCGGGTCGATCAGCGAGGGGGCGGAACCGGGGATCGACTCGAGCCTGCCCGTGCGCGACTCGTTGGGGTTGGGCACCGCGCCGAGCAGCGCGCGCGTGTACGGGTGGCACGGCCGGTAGAAGATGTCGCGCACCGTGCCGGTCTCCATGATGAGGCCACCGTACATGACCGCCACGCGGTTGCACAGGCTCGCGACGACTCCCAGGTCGTGCGTGATCAGCACGACGCTCATGCCCATCTCCTTGCCGAGCCTCTGGAGCAGTTCCAGAATCTGCGCCTGGATCGTGACGTCGAGCGCGGTCGTGGGCTCGTCGGCGATCAGCAGGCGCGGCTGGCAGCACAGCGCCATCGCGATCAGCACGCGCTGGCGCATGCCGCCCGAGAACTCGTGCGGGTACTGCTTCAGACGCTGCTCCGGGGAGGGGATGCCGACCTGGCCGAGGACGCGGATTGCCTCCTCGTCGGCCCTCTTGCCCGTGATGCCGCGGTGGCGCTTCAGCACCTCGCGCAGGTGGTTGCCGATCGTCTTGACCGGGTCGAGCGAGGTCATGGGGTCCTGAAAGATCATCGCCATGTCGGGGCCGCGCATGCACCTGCGTTGCTCGTCGCTCATCGCGAGCATGTCGCGGCCGTCAAAGGTGAGCTCGTCGGCCTCCACGTCGGCGTTGTCGGGCATGATTCCCATGACGGACTTCATCGTGACGCTCTTGCCCGAGCCCGACTCGCCAACCACGGCGAGGAAGTCGCCGTCGTAGACGGTGAGGTCGACGCCGCGCACCGCCTTGACCAGCGAGTGGTGGGAGTGGAACGTCGTCTTGAGTCCGCGGATGCGCAGCAGCTCGTGCGAGGAGGCGGCTCCGGGAGCGACGCGCCCCTCGCCCTCCTCCGCCTCGCGGGTGGGGGCGGCGTCGGCGCCGGCAGTCTGCGTGCGTTTCTGGTCAGCCATCTTCTAGTCCCTCTCCCCACTCATAACCTGCGGGTCCGCGAAGACGCGCATGACGTTGCCGAGCTTGTTGAACGCGAAGATCACGATCACGATCAGAAGGCCGGGGATGATGGCCATCAGGATGTCGTTCTGCATGTACGCCTGGGAGTCCTGCAGCATCGAGCCCCAGGAGCTCATCGGCTGCTGGACGCCCACGCCCAGAAACGACAGCGAGGACTCGGTCATGATCGCGCTGGCAAGCGACGTCGTCGACGCGGTGATGATCGTCGGCAGCGCCGAGGGAATCACGTGGCGCATGATGACCTTGGTGCGCGAGACGCCGCACAGCTGCGCATACTGGACGAAGTCGCGACCCTTGATCGCCTGGGTCTCCGTGCGCACCAGTCGGGCGATCTCCATCCAGCTGAACAGGCCGATGACCAGGATGATCGAGGTGAGCCCGGGCTTGAGGAACACGCTCACGACGGTCACCAGGACGAGCCACGGCACGCTGGACAGGATGTCGACGATGCGCATCAGCAGGCCGTCGACGAAGCCGCCCACCAGGCCGGCGACGGTTCCCACCACGATGCCGATGACCAAGCTCGTCAGCATCGCGAGAAGGCCGACGAGCAGCGAGACGCGCCCACCGTACAGGGTCCTCACGAAGTAGTCGCGCCCCAGCTGGTCGGTCCCGAAGATGTGCTGGGCGCTCGGGCCGGCGAGGCGATGCGCCACGTCGGTGGCGTTGGGGTCGATCGGCAGCAGCGGGGCGATCAGGCACGCGATGACGATGATGACGAGCATCGTGATCGAGACGATGGCGGACTTGTCGTGCTTGAACGCCGACCACGCCGCCGAGGCGCGCGTCCACTGGCGCTTGGGCTTGCCCGCCTTGGGAACCCCCGCCTGTGCGGCGGTCATCTGAGCGGCGGCCATTACGCGATCACCCCCTGGCGGATGCGCGGGTCGGCCAGTGCGTTGAGCACGTCAGCGAGCAGGTTGCCCAGGATGACCAGCGCGGAGGACAGAATCAGGATCGACATGATGACGGGATAGTCCATGCCCTTGATCGCCGTCATGAAGTAGGGCCCCACACCCGGCCACGAGAAGATCGTCTCGGTGATGATCGCGCCGGTGACGAGCATGGGCAGAGCCATTCCCAGGCGCGTCAGAATCGGCCCCAGGACGTTGCGGCACACGTGCCTGAACATGATCTCGGAGCGCTTGGCGCCGAAAGCCTGCTGGACGACGACGTAGTCCTGCGTGATCTGGGTGATCGTCGAGGAGCGCACGTAGCGCAGGTTGTCAGGCAGAAACGCGATCGTCAGCGTGACGAACGGCAGTATGTAGTGCCTCAGCACGTCGACGAACGAGCCATCGCCGACGGTCTGCATGCCCACGATGGGCAGCCACCGCAGCAGGTAGCCGAACACGAAGATCAGCAGCATCGCCAGCCAGAACGACGGGACGGCGATCAGCACCGAGGCTATGCCGTCGATCACGTGGTCAGCCTTGCCGCCGCGATGGGAGCCGGCGACCAGGCCGAGCACGATGGCGAGCACGTAGGCCACCAGATAGCTGGGAAGCACGAGCAGGATCGTGTTGGGGATGCGGACGGCGAGCTGCTCGGAGATCGACGTCTTGGAGACGATCGAGTACCCGAAGTTGCCCTGGAGGATGCCGCCGAGCCAGGCGAAGTACTGCACCCATACGGGCTTGTCGTAGCCGTACCGCGCCCTGATCGCGTCGATGGTCTCCTGGGACATCTTGGGGTTGGTCATCGCATCGATGGCGTCATAGGGCGCCGCGTGGATCAACAGAAACACGATGATGGTGATGACCAGCAGCAATGGTATCGCTATCAGCAACCTTCTCGCTATGTACTTAGCCACGTGTCCGCATCCTCTCCCGCCTCGCGACGCGACGCGCTCCCCCGCAGGGGAGCCCCGTCGCACAAAAAAAGGCCGCGCGCCCCGCTGGCATTTCCGCCGAGCGTGACGCGCGGCATTCGCCGGCACCGGTACCGGTGCGATGCGAACGATTCTATCGCTTAGCCCTGTTTAGTCCATGTCGAGCTTGGAGAGGTCCTCAAATGTATAGACCGGCACCAGCTTGGCCTCTTCGATGTTCTTGACGTTGCTCGTGGTCACGAGCAGGCGCTTGTTGGAGTACAGCGGGTAGAAGGCGCCGGTGTCCTGGATGGCCTTCTGGACGTCGGAGTAGATCTGCTTGCGCTTGTCCGGGTCGGTCTCGGTGCTGCCCTGGTTGAACAGGTCGTCGATCTGGGAGTACTCGTCGCCGTAGTGCATGTAGTTCCACGCCTGGTCGACGCCGAACAGGCTGTAGAACGTCGACGGGTCGATGCCCATGATGTAGCCGCCGAAGTACATGTCGTACTCGTTGTTCTCGTCCTTCATCGCGTTGGACAGCGCGGTGGGGTCGATCGCCTGGATGTTGAGCGTGATGCCCGCCTCGGCGGCCTGCTCCTGCATCATCAGCGCGTCGGTCTCGGTCAGCGTGTTGCCCGAGTCGTACGCGATCGTGAAGGACGGGTTGGTCTGGCCGGCGTCGGCGAGCAGCTGCTTGGCCTTGTCGATGTCGCGCTCGTACTTCTCCACCGCGTCAGGGGCATAGAACTGGCTGGTGGTCGGCAGGAAGGTGTACTCGAGGTCGTAGTACTCGTCGGAGAGCAGCGCGGCGTCGGCGATCGCCTTCTTGTCGAAGGAGAAGAGGATGGCCTTGCGCACGTTCTCGTCGGTCACGCGCTTGCAGTTGATGGCAAGGTACGCGACGCGGCCCTCGCCGTAGGGGGTCACCGTGAGACCGTTGGCCTCGATACTCATCTGCTGGATCTCGGTCGGGGTGCCGATCCACGCGTTGACCTCGCCAGCCTGGATCGCCTGCATGCCGGTGTTCTCGTTGGTGATGACCTGGAAGACCACACGGTCGATGTTGGGCTTGCCCAGGAAGTAGCTCTCATTGGCAGAGAAGCTCAGGTACTGGCCGGTCGCGTACTCGTCGAGCTTGTAGGGGCCGGTGCCGACGCCCTTGGCGTTGACGTCGTTGTTCTCCCAGTCGGTGACGCCCTCGTAGAGGTGCTTGGGCATGATGAAGAACTGGCTGATCATCTCCGCCGCGTCGGCGCTGACGAACGGGAACTTGAAGTCGACCGTGTTGTCGTCGACCTTGGTGACCTCGACCTTACCCTCGTCATAGACCAGCTGCGAGTACTGGTTGGCCTCCGGGTCGCTCTCGGCAGCCTCGTAGGAGAACACGACGTCGTCGGCGGTGAAGGGCTCGCCGTCGTTCCAGGTCACGCCCTGGCGCAGGTGCACGGTCAGCGTCAGGTGGTCGTCGGACTCGTCATAGGACTCCGCCAGGAAGTAGTTGATCCCGTCGGCGTTGTACATCCACAGCGGGGAGTAGACCAGCTTGAGCGTCATCAGACCGAAGCGGTCGGACGTGGTGACGACGTTGGGCGAGACGCTCGGCTCGCCGGCGATGGCGTAGGTGAAGGTCTTGCCGCCGTCGGCAGCGTAGGCGAACGAGGCGTCGCCGCCCGAGATGCCCAGCTTGGAGAGCAGCGCGGTCGCCGCGCCCATGCCTGCCGCGGCACCGGCGGCCTTGACGAACGAGCGGCGGGAAAGTGCAGACCCGGTCATATCGCTCATGAAGCGTAACCTCCCGTACGATCGAATGCGAGGCGCATCCTCTGGCGCCCCGCCCTGTCTGGACCCGCCGCGCCGCGCGCACCACTCGAGGGTACGCTCCGCGACGACGGGGCGAAGCCCCACTATACCGCATGCGACGTGCCGGGGCGATCTCTCGGTGGCTCCCCCCGGCACGTCGGAAAACATACAGATTACCTAGGTTGACTCGCAACGAACCCGCAATCGTCGCGCAACGCGGGCCCCCCGCGGCGTCGCCTGCGTGCGCGGTGCCGCGGGGGGCGGGCATGCCGGCACCTAGTCGGTGACCGTCAGCTTGTCGTAGTCCTCGAACGTGTAGATCGGAATCAGCGTGGCGTCCTCGATGCCACCCACGCGGCGGCCGGTCACGAGCAGGCGGTCGTTGGAGTACAGCGGGTAGAACGCGCCCGCGTCCTGGATGGCGGCCTGAAGCTGGTCATAGATGTCGTGACGCTTGGCGTTGTCGGTCTCGACGCGCCCCTGCTCGAACAGGTCGTCGATCGTGGCGTCGTCCAGGTGCGAGTAGTTGTTGCCCGAGCTGCCCGTGAACTGCGAGCTGTACGTGTCGGGGTCGATGCCCATGATGTAGCCGCCGAACGTGATGTCGTACTCGCTGGAGGCGTCGCGCTGCGCCTTGCTCAGTGCCGCGCTCTCCAGACCGCGCAGGTCGAGCGTGATGCCCGCCTCGGCCGCCTGCTCCTGCATCAGCAGGCAGGCGTTGGTCTGCAGGGAGTCGCTGCCGTTGTAGGCGACGACGAAGGTGGGGTTGGTCTGACCCGCCTCGGAGAGCAGCTGCTTGGCCTTGTCCAGGTCGCGCTCGTACTTCTCGACCGCGTCGGGGTTATAGAACTCGCTGGTGGTGGGCAGGAAGGTGTACTCGAGGTCGTAGTAGTCCTCGTTGCCCACCGCCGCGTCGGCGATGGCCTTCTTGTCGAACGAGTAGAACAGGGCCTTGCGCAGGCTGGCGTCGGTCACGCGCTGCGCGTTGAACGTGATGTAGGCGACGCGGTTCTCGCTGTAGGGAGTCACCGTGAGGCCGTTGCCCTGGATGTCCATCTGGGAGACCTGCTCGGAGGTCGCGATCCACGCGTCCACCTCGCCGGTCTGGATCGCCTGCATGCCGGTGGACTCGTTGGTGATGATCTGGAAGACGACGTTGTCGACCGACGGGGCGCCCTTGAAGTAGTCGGGATTGGCGGCGAACTGCAGGTAGGAACCCACCTGGTACTCGGCAATCGTGAACGCGCCGCAGCCGACCGGGTTAGCGTTGACGTCGTTGTTCTCGAAGTCGCTCACGCCCTCGTAGATATGCTTGGGCATGATGAAGACGCCGTCGGGGCCCTGCAGCTTCTCGAGCGCGGCGGCGTTGACGAACGGGAAGGTGAACTTGACCGTGAGGTCGTCGATCGCCTCGACCTCGACCTTGCCGTCGTCGCCATAGTTGAGCGAGGAGTACGCGTCGGCGTCCTCGTTGCTCTCGATGGTCTGGTAGGTGAACACGACGTCGTCGGCCGTGAAGGGCTCGCCGTCGGTCCACTTGACGCCCTCGTGCAGGTGCAGCGTGAACTCCAGGTGGTCTTCGGACTCTTCGTAGGAGTCGGCCAGGTACCAGTGGTAGCCGTCGGAGCGGACGGTGAACAGCTGGGAGAAGACGAGCTTGAGCGTCATGAGGCCGAAGCGGTCGTTGGTCGTGACCGGGTTGACGTTGGAGCCTGGGTCGCCGGCGATCGCGTAGGTGAAGGTCGACCCGCCGTCTGCGGCGAGGGCGAACCTGGCGTCGGATGCGCTGATGCCGAGGTCGGCGAGCAGCGCCGCCGCGGCGGTAGCGCCCGCGGCCTTGACGAAGGAGCGGCGGGAAAGGCTCGACTGGTTGGTGGTCATGGCATGTACCTCCCTGGATCGTGTGCGTGACGACGTGCGCGGGCGCTTTGCGCGGGGGCGGCGCGACGCGCTGCGACTCCTGCCCTATCGTTTATCGCAGCAGCCCGGCCCCGCACTCCGCCCCGGACGACGGACCGGCCAAACGGCAGGTTTTCGCCCCGAGCGGGAGGCCGGGGCACGAGGCGCCACAGGACGCCCATCGGAGCCGAGGCGCCGTCTCCCCCTCTGACGCCTATATAGCATACCAAACTACTATTCTGGTAGACTTTAAAGGGAAACTCACCGTTCCGCCACAGGCGCCGCCCCGACCGTACGCGCGGAAGGGGGCGACGTCGAAGTCAAGGACCCTCGGCGCCGCGCTGCCCGCCCTCCGCGCGCACGCGCGGCGGGAGGCGCGACCGGGCACGGGGCGCGGCGCTCGCCCGCTCGGCTGCATCCCCGCCCGCAAACGGAACGGCCGGGCCCGCCGCCGCTCGCGACAGACCCGGCCGACTTGACCCATGCCACGCAGCGCGCGGCAGGCCTTATCCCTTCGTCCCGTCGCCGGCCCCGTCGCCGTGGCCATGGCCGCAGCAGCAGCCCTCCTCGCCCTCACAGTCGCAACCGCAGTCGCAACCGAGCAGCTCGCAGAGCCTGTCGACCAGCGCGTCGCAGTCGACGAGCTCCTCCTCGTGCGAGCCCATGTCGCGCAGCTTCACCTTGCCCTGCGCCAGCTCGTCGGGGCCGACGATGACGACCTTGGCGGCGCCGAGCTTGTCGGCGAGCTTGAACTGGCCCTTGAGCGAGCGGCCCTGGCGGTCCGCCTCGACGACGAAGCCGTTGTCGCGCAGCTCCTGGGTGATCGAGAACGCCTTGGAGGCGCACTCGGGCTCGGCGACGCTCACGAACACGTCGGGGCACACCGGCGTGGGCAGCTCCGCGCCACACGCCTGCATCGCAAGGACGAGCCGCTCGAACCCGCAGGCGAACCCGATCCCCGGGGTGGGGCGGCCACCCGAGACCTCGACCAGCCGGTCGTAGCGCCCGCCGCCGCCAATCGCGTTCTGCGCGCCGAGCCCGTCGATGACCTGTACCTCGAAGACCGTGCGCGTGTAGTAGTCCAGGCCACGGACAAGCCGGGGGTCCTCCTCGTATGCGATCCCCTGCGCGTCGAGGTAGGCCTTGACCTGGCCGTAGTGGGCGCGACAGTCGTCGCACAGCGCGTCGGAGATGCGGGGGGCGGCGTCCATGACCTCGCGGCAGCGATCGTTCTTGCAGTCGAACGCGCGCAGGGGGTTGGTGTCGGCGCGGACGCGGCACTCGTCGCACAGCTCGTCGAAGTGCTCGTACATGTAGGCGCTCACCGAGTCGCGGTAGGCAGGGCGGCAGGCCTGGTCGCCCATCGAGTTGATGATCAGGCGCACCGAGTCGCGCGCGATGCCCAGCTGCTCGATGAAGCGCATGAACATGATGATGACCTCGGCGTCGGTCGCAGGGTCCTCAGCCCCCAGGCACTCGACGCCGATCTGGTGAAACTGCCGCAGGCGCCCCTTCTGCGGGCGCTCCGCGCGGAACATCGGGCCCGCGTACCACACCTTGAGCGGCTGTCCGCCCTGCGCGACCAGGCCGTGCTCGATCGAGGCGCGCACGACGCCCGCCGTGCCCTCCGGGCGCAGCGAGAGGTGCTGGGCGGCCTTGAGCTCGGAGGCGCCACCGGTCGAGACCTTGGCGAACGCGTCGGGCGAAAGCGCCGTGAACATCTCCTTGCGCACGACGTCGGTGGAGGTGCCCAGGCCGTGCACGAAGACGTCGGTCTGCTCGAACGTCGGGACCTCGATGGGGGCGAAGCCGTAGGTCACGAACAGCGAGTCCGCGACGTCCTTCATGTATTGCCACGTCAGCGCGTCGACACCGATTAGGTCCTCGGTGCCGCGCGGCTTGTTGATTGCCATGCGACGCTCTCCTTTGCGTGTATCGTCCGAATCGCACCGCGAGACTATACCAGCAGGGCGTAGACGCAGCATGGAGTAAGATGCTCGCATATTGCCGCACCATATGCGCCCGGCCTGCCCGCCCTTCGGGGAACGGGCGGGCCGGGCGCGGACCATCCACGAGAGGACCTCACATGCCCAGCACCGCAGAGCAGGCCGAATCACAGAGCCAGACGCGCGAGGGGGCGGGCGCCCCGGCGGGGCGGCTGCACCAGTTCACCAACGACTACTCGGAGGGCGCCTGCCCCGAGGTCCTCGACGCGCTCGTGCGCACCAACGGCGAGCAGACGGGCGGGTACACCACCGACGCCCACTGCGCGCGGGCGGGCCGTCTGATCCTTGACCGGTGCGGTCTGGACGAGGGAAAGGCGAGCGTCTCGTTCGTCGTCGGCGGCACGGCCGCCAACGTGATTGCGCTGTGCGCGATGCTGCGTCGGCCCTACGACGCGGTGGTGTGCACGCCCGACGGGCACATCAACACGCACGAGACGGGCGCCATCGAGGCGTGCGGGCACAAGGCGCTCGCCACGCGGGACGCCGACGGGTTCCTCAGCGTGGGCGAGGTCGACCGGATCGTGCGCGAGAACGGGGCGTTCCCCTGCCACATGACCAGGCCCGCCGTGCTGTACGTGAGCGACACCACCGAGCTGGGGGGGCGTCTGGCGCGCGCGGCGGCTCGAGGAGCTCTCGGACTACGCGCACGCGCACGGCATGGCGCTGTTCGTGGACGGCGCGCGGCTGGGAAGCGCGCTCACCTCCCCCGCCAACGACCTGACGCTGCCGCGCCTTGCCCGGCTCGCCGACGCGTTCACGCTGGGCGGCACCAAGAACGGGATGCTGTTCGGGGAGGCGGTCGTGACGCGCGACCCACAGGTGAGCTCCGACATGCCCTGGCTCATGAAGCAGCACCAGAACCTGCTCGCCAAGGGGAGGCTGCTGGGCGTGCAGTTCGAGGCGGCGTTCTCGGGAGGGGCGGCAGGCGAGCCCGACGAGGCGCCGTACTGGCGCTACGCGCGCGTCGCCAACGAGACCGCCCTGAGGCTGGCACGCGGCCTCGTCGACCTGGGGTTCGAGCTCACGAGCCCGGCGGAGTCGAACCAGGTCTTCGCACGCGTGCCGGCGGGAGAGGCCGAGGCAATCTGCTCGACGCTGGGGTGCGAGACGTTCTCCGACGAGGGCGCGACGCGCGTCGTGCGGTTCGTGACCTCGTGGTCGGCGACGACCCGCGACGTGGACGAGGCGCTCGCCTTCCTCGCGACGCTGCGAGCGGGGCGGGCGTAGGCGCCGAGGTGAAGAGGCGCCGCGCGGGAGGACAGGCGGTCGCGCCCGCTCCCTGCGGCGCCCTGCCGGCGGGCCGGAGCCAGCTGGCGTCGGCGCAGTCACCGTTCGACAGCGGGGCGGACCGACGGGCGGACACCGCTCCCCCGCCGCGGCGACGGACGGACCGGATGGCCGTCAGATCGTCAGCAGGTTCTCGACGACGCGCTGGATCTTGAGCAGGTCGCCGGGAAGGACGTGCTCGCTGGTGGAGTGGGCCTCGCGCATGCCGTTGGCGATCACGATGCCGGGAATGCCGTTGGCAACGCAGACGTTGTTGTCGCTGCCGCCGAACGTGGGCTTGCCCGACGCCTCCGGCAGGCCGGCGAGCTCGCAGGCGCGCCGGAAGCGCGCGATGACCGGCGCGTCCTCCCCGATCGAGTAGGCGCGGCAGGCCTCCTTCACCTGGAAGGTCACCTTGCCGCCGAACTCCTCGGCGGCGCGCTCGAACGTCTCGCGGATGCCCTCGATCATGCGGACCGACTTCTCGTGGTCGTAGCTGCGGACCTCGCCGCGCATCACGCAGGTGCCCGGGACCACGTTGTTGCCGCGTCCGCCCGAGATCATGCCGATGTTGACCGTCGTGTCGTCGCCGACGCGGCCGCACTCGATCTGGTCGATCGCGCGCGCCGCGATCTTGATCGCATGGATGCCCTTCTCGGGATAGAAGCCGGCGTGCGCGGAGTGGCCCAGGACCTCGGCGGTGAAGATCTGGATCGTGGGCGCCTGGTAGGCGTACTCGTTGGGGTCGGCGGAGTAGTCGAGCGTGTACGCCATCGAGACCTTGCACTGGGAGAAGTCGAACGCCCGCGCGCCGACGTTGCCCACCTCCTCGGCAACCATGCACGCAAGCTCCACGGGGCGATGGTCGGCCTTGCGACGCTCGAGGTCCTTGACCGCCACGAGCATGATGGCGAGCGCGGCGATGTCGTCGGCGCCCAGGACCGTGTCCCCCTTGCTCGTGATCGTGCCGTCGGCGTGGACGACGGCGTGCTTGTCGTGCGCGGGCAGCACCGTGTCGAGGTGCGTGATGAACAGGATGGGGTCGGCGTCGGCGAGCGCCCCGCGGCCGGGAAGCGTCGCGAACAGGTTGCCGCAGTCGCTGCCCGTGTGAAGCAGCCGCTGATAGGCGAGCCTGGTCGTCGAAAGCTGGCCGAACCTGCGGGTGTTCGACAGCGAGGCGATCGAGTCGTCCTGGCGACCCTTGGTGGCGTCCTCCACGACCGTGAAGCCGATCGACTCCAGGCGACGGCGCATCTCGTCGGCCATCTCGCGCTCGTGGAACGACGGCGAGTCGATCTCCACCAGCTCGCAGAACGCGCGCTCCACCTCGTTGAGGACGTAGCTCGGGTCGACGATGAACCCGTGCTCGGGAGCCCCCTTCGCGTTGGTGCGGGTCTGCTTGGACGCCTCGTGTGCCACGGACGTCGAGCTCTCGTCGAAGTCCTGCGCGTCGAAATTCATCGTTCCTCCGGTCGGTCGCCGGGCGGCAGTCCGCCCGCCATCGTCAGTCGTAAGAGAGCCCCGCTGGCCTGGGGCGCCCCGTGATGTTCAAGCCGTGGTATGGGCGCCATTATCCGGTCATCGGCGCGCATCATGGCCCTCGGGGCGCATCATGTCATGTATTTGACAGACGCGCGACAGCGCAGCTTCACATCGCGGGGCGCCCCCCCCGGCCCCGCCGCCGGGCGGGCGGGGCGCGGTCGAGGAGGGAGACTCCGGTGAACGTCCAGATATTCGGCTCGAAGAAGAGCTTCGACAGCAAGAAGGCGGAGCGCTACTTCAAGGAGCGCCGCATCAAGTACCAGTACATCGACATGCGGGAGAAGGGACTGAGCCGCGGGGAGTTCGACTCGGTGTGCCAGGCCCTCGGCGGCGTCGAGGCGCTGGTCGACCCCGACTGCAAGGACCAGCAGCTCGTGACGCTCGTCAGGTACCTCGGTGCGAGCCAGAAGGCAGACAAGGTGTTCGAGAACCAGCAGGTCATCCGCACCCCGATCGTGCGCAACGGCCGCAAGGCGACCATCGGCTACCAGCCCGACGTCTGGGCGGGCTGGGAGTAGCGGGCGCGCCCTCGCTGCCAGCTCCTCGCGACTAGCTCCCCAGGAGCTCCTCGGCGCGGAAGGCAACGCGCTGCGTCAGCAGCGTGAGCAGGTCGCGCAGGCCGTCCGGCCAGGTCCCGCTTCCCTCGGACTGGGCGCAGCGGTCGCCGGCGTAGAAGTCGACCTGCCAGGTCACGTCGTCGGAGCGCGCCGTGCCCGCCTCGTAGAACTCGTCCCATGCGTCGGGGCGCAGCCGCGCGACCTGGGCCTTGAGCGCGGCGGGGTCCTTGAGCTCGCTTGTCCCGACGCGGATGCCGTCGAGCATGCGCAGGTCCCAGACGATCCGCGGCGCCCCCTCGGCGGCTTCCCGAGCGTCTCCGGCCTGCCCCGACGCGCCGCAGCCGTCGTTGCCGCAGCCGCACTCGTCGTGACTGCACTCGTCATGGTCGTGGCCACAGCCGCAGCCGTCGTGGTCGTGGCCGCTCTCGCCACAGTCGTGGCGGGAGCGGGCGTCGGCGGTGGCACGCGCGGGACCGTCGGGTCTGCCGGGTGCCGCGGGGGCCCCGAAGCGGACGATGAACCACGCGGGGCGGTACAGCTCGAAGTCGGGGTGCCTCGCGGGCACCGCGCGCGGGGCGTCGACCGTCAGAACCATCGTGTCCGCCTCGCGCACGACCTGTGCGCGGGCCTCGGGGTCGAATGCGCCCGCGAACTCGACCCGCGCCACGTCGGCGGGGTCGGCGTCGACCGTCGCGGTCCCGTTCTCGAGGAAGAAGGGGGCGTCGAGCCCCACCAGCACGCGCCCGTCGACGAAGTCCGAGACGATCCCCACCTCACCCGTGCTCGAGATGCGTACGATGTCGTCCACTGCGACCATAAGGCGCCCCGTCTCTCCCCGTCCGCCGGCAATCCGCGCGCCGCGCTCGCGCGGGGGCAGGCACGCCTCGCACCCCCGCGACGTCGAGCACCGCCCGTGGTCCTTATGCCTCAGCGCGCGCCCCGCTGTCAACCGGCGGCCGGCAACGGCGAGGATTCACAGCATGGCCACGCGCGGGGTTCCCCGGAGACGGAAGGCGCGGCGCGATGCCCCGGGACACCGGTTGCAGGCGGTCATCCACCATTCACATTCCAGCTAGTACAATGGACATGATTTGAGTTCAGGGCGTCTGGTGCATGTCACCGACGCATGATGTCGCGATTGCGCGGACACGCGCGGCAGGAGGCCATGCCCATGGAGATCGAGCAGCTGCGCCAGCTCGTGGCGGTGGAGCGCTGCGGGACCATATCCGCGGCGGCGGAGGAGATGAACATCACCCAGCCGTCGCTCTCGCGCTCGATCAGGCGCCTCGAGCGCGACCTGGGGCAGGAGCTGTTCGACCGAGGCCACAACAGCGTCAGGCTCAACGCCGCCGGCGAGCTCGCGGTGAGCCACGCCAAGAGGATTCTGGCCGACGTGCGGCTGATGCGCGACGACTTCGACGAGCTGGCGAAGCGGGAGCGCACGATTCGCATCGCGTCGGTCGCGCCCGCGCCCACCTGGCGGCTGACCGCCCTGGTGGTCGAGCGGTTCCCGGGAACCATCCTGGGGCCCGAGCTCATGGGCGAGTCTCGGGCGCAAGAGCAGCTGCTGAACAGGGACTCCGACCTCGCCATCCTGCGCCGGCCGATGGCGCTGCCCACGCTGCGCTCGGTCCCGCTGATGACCGAGGACCTCTACGCCAGCGTTCCTGCCGGCCACCCGCTCGCAAAGTCCGCCTCGGTCTCCTTCTCGGACCTCGACGGCGAGCCGTTCCTGCTGTTCAAGGGCATCGGCTCATGGATGGACGTCGTTCACGAGCACCTGCCCTCCTCGCGGCTGGTCCTCCAGGAGGACCGCGCGGTGTTCCTGCAGATGCTGCGCACGAGCGACCTGCTCGCCTTCACCTCCGACGCCCCCGAAAACGCCGGCAGGAACGACGCCGACATCGGGCGCGTCGCGCTGCCCATCAACGACGCCGATGCCCACGCGACGGTGTTCCTGCTGAGGTATGCCGGCGCCTCCGGGCGGGGGGTCGAGATCGTGGACTTGGTCGCCGGCCAGAAGGACTG
>CAIFEU010000005.1:0-2733 GCA_903789505.1 uncultured Coriobacteriales bacterium | reverse complement strand
GGGGGGGGGGGCTACTGGGTCTAGTGGGCCGCCGCCCACAAGCAGTCACGTGTGGGCCCTAGGGCTTCCGGCGCGGGCGCTCCCCCTCGGACCACATGCCCCACTACATGGACTTGCGAACCTGCCTGAGCCACGGGGTGATGAAGTCGGGGTCGGAGTGGTCCCAGATCAGGGACCTGCCGCCGTCGAGCGTGGCGATGCGGACGCGCTCCTCCTCGGTCAAGTCGAAGTCGAACACGTCGATGTTCTCCGCCATGCGCGAGACGTGCGTTGACTTGGGAATCACGACGACGCCGCTGTCGATGAGGTAGCGCAGCGCCACCTGGCCGACGCCCTTGCCGTGTGCCCTGCCGATCTGCGTGAGCAGGGGGTTCGAGAAGAAGTTGTTCGCCCCCTCGGCGAAGGGCCCCCACGCCATGTGCTGCACCCCCAGCTTGCCCATCGTGGCGTGCGCGGGACGCTGCTGCCAGAACACGTGGGTCTCCACCTGGTTAACGACGGGCGCCTCCTGGGCAAAGACGCACAGGTCCGCCAGGCGGACCGGGTCGAAGTTCGAGACGCCGATTGCCCTGACGAGCCCCTCCTCGCGTGCGCGCTCGAGGCCGCGCCAGGCGGCGTGGTAGTCGGCGTAAGGCTGGTGCAGCAGCATCAGGTCGATGTGGTCGGTGCCCAGCAGGTCCAGCGAGCGCCTGACCGAGTCGTAGGTCCGGTCCTCGCCGTAGTTGGTGATCCAGACCTTGTCGACCAGGAAGACCTCGGCCCGGCCGACGCCGCTGGCCGCGATCGCCGCGCCCACGCCCCGCTCGTTGCCGTAGGCTTGCGCTGTGTCGATCATCCGATACCCGGTGGCGAGCGCGTCGCCCACGCAGCGCTCCGTCGTGGCGTCGTCGATCTGGAAGACGCCATAGCCCAGCATGGGCATGCGCGCGCCGTCCGACAGGTTCGTGTACTCCATCTCGCTCTAGCTCCTTTGGTCGTGTCCTGCCCGCTTCGACGACCATTCTGCGCACCGCAAGGGGCGAAGTACAATGCCAGCTCGGTAGGTCTGCATGCGTCAGACGCATGCTCGTGCTCCCGTAGAATGGCGAGCGTCCAAACGGGACGCGCCCCGCAGCGCGACCCTACCGAAGCGCCTTGGGCAAAGGGATGCATGCCCCGGCGAGGGCGGCAAGCCCCATCCACAGGATGCCGTCAATCGGGAAGCACAGCAGGAGCAGGGCGATCGCCAGCAGGGGGCGACGCGTCGCCCCGGCGAGAAACGCCGTCGTCACCGTGACGACGCACAGCATCGGGTCCGCGCCCGCGAGCGCCGCGACGCCGTACCCGCAGCTCACGCCCGCGTAGATGCACGGGAAGAAGATTCCGCCGCGCCATCCCATCCCCACGCAGAACGGGGTCGCCGCAGCCTTGACGAGACCCGTCGCCAGCAGCGCGAACGCGCTCGCACCCGTCCAGGAGCCGATGATCTCGGAGGTCTGGGTCGCGCCGGAGAACATGACGTCGGGCAGGGCGACGCCCACACAGCCCAGCATGACGCCGCAGATGACGGGCGCGGCGACCTCGTGGCGGCCGAGCAGGCGCCCCAGCGCGCCGACGCCCTTCGCCGTCGCGTGGTACACGATCGTCATGGCGTACGCGAGGGCCAGGCACGCGAAGAACCACAGGGCTCCGGGCCAGCTTGTCGCGACCGACCCGAAGCGGGGGAGCGCGAAGCTCGAGCCGAACGCCTCGGTCATCAGCGCGATTCCCCCGAACCCGCCCAGGGCGGCGGAGCAGTACAGCACCGCCTTGGTCGAGCGGCGAAACGTGTAGTCGTCGGGGTCGAGCGCCGCGGCAGGCCCCGTGGTTCCCTCGACGTCCGCCACTCCGGGTTCAGCGGCGGGATTCGCAGGAGCCTCGTGCGCATAGCCGGTGCTGCCCCTCCTCCCCTCGAGTGCCACGGCCACGCCCGCGCAGGGGGTCCCCAGAATCGCGCTGACCGCGGCTGAGGTCGAGACGTCGACCACCTCCTTGGCGTTGACGCCCGCCCTGCGCAGCGTGGCCCCAATCCACGTGCATCCCGCGGCGACGATGCCCGTGAGGCCGGCCTCCGGGCCGACCGACCCCCCGAACGCTATGGGCAGCAGAAAGCTCACGATTGCGGTGCCGACGCCGCCCAGGCTATAGGCGCCGGTCTTCTTGACCTGGTCGAGAACCTGCCCCAGGGGGCGCGGGGCGTTGTGGAACGCCCTGGTCCACAGCCCGATGGCGAGCCCGCCGAGCGAGCAGAGGGCGACCGGGAGCCACCACGCGCCGACGCGTGCGGCGAGGTCGACCCACAGAAGGTCGCTCAGCTCGCGGGAGAGCCACAGGACGACCCAGACGAACAGGCCCACGACGAACCCGACCGCCAGCGAGAGGGCGACCATCCCCAGCCCGACCGCCGCCTCCTCGCCGGGGCCGGAGAACGGCTCCCCGATCTCCCCGATGTAGGGCTTGGGCGCCCGACTCCTCCCCGACGCCTCGCTCTTATCCCGCCCGGAGGAGTCGAGGCGCGCGATGACGCCCGCGCGTCCCAGCTTGCCGCGAAGGCGACGGCGCCCGCCCGATGGCACGGGCTCGCCGCCCGACCCCTGACCGCCCGGGGGTGTCGTCTCGCCGCCCGCCCCCTGACCGCTCGCCCCCTCCCCCCGCCCCCCCCCCGCGGGCCGCTGACCCCAGAGGCCCCCAGCCGCGGGTGGCGCCCCACCCCCC
>CAIFEU010000004.1:28712-41971 GCA_903789505.1 uncultured Coriobacteriales bacterium | reverse complement strand
CGCGGCGTGGTCTGAAGATGCCTAAATAATTGTCCAAAATTACTTGACCACTCCAGGGGCTTGCGGGGTAGGATGGCCCAGGAAATCGTCCGCATCTCCCATCGGCCGCGGCTTCGTCTTTGGCATCCTCTCGGTGAAGGCGATGTGCGGCGACCTGGAGTCCACGGTCGCGTAGGGAGGGTCGCCGCTCGGGACCGGGGCTCCTCGGAAGCCCCATTCTGACGCGGGGACGCGCCCGCGGAGCTGTGCGCGCGGACACGCGCAAACTGGGACGGCCGCCATGCGGAAGCGTGGCGGCCGTCCTCTCGTCGTTCCGGTATACACTGTCTTTCGTCTGCTGTCTTTACGGGCGATGCGGCATGGCATGCTGCCACGCATGCGGCGGGGAGTTGGCCGGACGGCATTTATGCCCGCAGCTCTGGGCGGTGCGATAGCTTGACGGGAATGCCGGCGACTTCTGAGGGGATCCGAGCGTGGACGCCAGGAGTGACTTCAAAGGGGGCTTGTGCCGCCCTGCCATGGATGAATCGGTGCGTGGGCGCCAGAAGTTGCCGTCTGACGGGCCGCGTTCTCTTGTCGCGCGGCTCGTGCGGCGCGCGAGCGCCTTGGGCATGGCAGCGCCCTTCGCCTACATCGCCTGCGCCATCGTCCACGAGTCGGGGAGGCTGACGCGGACGCCGCTCAACAGTCCCTACCCCGCATTCATCGCCGTCATGTGCGTCGCGGTTGTCTTCGGGCTCATCCATAGCCGAGAGGAGCCCGGTGCAGCGCGCACGCGGAATCTTGTCGTGGCTGACGTCACTGCGGCCGTGCTCATGGCGGTGGGCGCCGTCCTGCTCGCCCTTTCCGTCGCGCGCGTGTCCGCGGCGCTGAGGGTCGTCGGCATTGAGCTTGTGGGCGCCGGTGTCGCGTGGATGTACTTGAGATGGGGCAGAGTGTTTCGGAGCATGCCCCTTCGCGACGCGGCAGTCGTCATCTGCCAGTCCGTCGTCGTCGCGTCGGTGATGAAGGCGATGGCGCTAGGGCTGCCGACTGTCGCCTGGGCGGTCTTCATGTGCGTGCTTGCCTGTGCCGCCCTCGCCTCTCTTTGTGAACAAACGGGCAGCGGGTCAACGACGATGCGTGGCGAACAGCCGTGCGCGGATGCCCGGCGAACGCTCGACGTGAGCGCGCAAGCCGGCGTGACGCTTGCGGTAAAGGACCTCGTGGCGATCTCGATTGCGTTCATGGTGCTCAGCGCACTGCTTGGCTGTCTCTACAACACCACGCGTTCTGGCAGTGATGTAAGGCCCATGCTGCTTGGGTATGCGGTCGAGGCGCTCGGCGCCATAGCGGCGTGGCTTTGGGTCGGTCGTCTTCGCAAGTCGCTGGACGCTGCGGGCATCATGGCCACGCTTGGCCTCCTCGTTGGCGTCGGTCTGCTTCTGCTCTCGCTTGCGGGGGACGCCGCCGACGCTGCGTTCTTTATAATCACCAACATCGATCACAGCCTGCTCACGCTGTTCCTCTGGGTGTGCCTCACGGCCATCGCGCGGCAGACGGTGGTGTCTCCCGGCGTCATCTTCGGTGCCGGCTGGACGCTGCGGTCGCTGCCGTTTTTCATCGCGGGCATGCTGACGAGGTGGACCGGGCTGAGCCTTGCGCCTTCCTTGTTCTACCTGCTCTTCTTCACGTTGCTGGCAGTGGTGCTCGCGCTTGTTGGCGACAACGTCGGCGTCCGCTCTCTCTTCGCGCCGCTGCGCCCGTCCGTCCGGGAGGACGGGCTGACGGTCGAGCGCCGATGTGCCGACGTCGCAGTTCAGGCGGGTTTGACCCCGCGCGAGCTTGAAGTGCTCACGCTGCTGTGCCACGGGCGGTCGCGGCCGTACATCGCGGAGACGCTCTATCTCTCGGAGAACACGGTGCGCGGCTACACGAAGGCGATCTACAAGAAGCTCGGCGTTCATGACCGGCAGTCACTGTTTGACCTGGTGGATGGCGTTCACCCCCCGAATCGGGCGTAGTCATGGGCCCTGGCACGACCCGACTCGGGGTCTGTGCGCCTCGGCTGGCGACCCCTATCTTCGGGATCGTGACGAGCGATGCGGGCCGTGCCCGCACGACTCGCGGATTCCGACGAGAAGGGGGACGAACGATGTCAGCGAAGATATCAGCGAAAAACGCACTGGTCCAGAATCGACGCGCGTTTCTGAAGGCTGCCGGTGCTATGGCGACGGGCGCGGCGCTTGTCGCGGCGGCGCCGGCGCGCGCGAAGGAGAATGACAGGGCCGCCTCGGTCGACGAGATCGCATGGGACGAGGAGGCCGAGCTCATCGTGGTCGGCGGCGGTCTCGCTGGGTTCGCGACGGCGGTCGCGGCGACCGCCGACTGCGCCGCGAAGAAGGTCGTCATCTTCGAGAAGGGCGAGACCGCCGGCGGGTGCAGTCCGTTCTCGGTCTGCCGCTTCACCTACACGACGCCCGAGAGGCGCGATGCGTTCGTGACCTACATGAAGGGTCTCGAGCAAGGCCGCTCGACGGTGCCGGACGAGGTGTACGAGGCGTATGCCGACGGGTCCGCGGAGGCGCTCGACTGGGTGAAGGACCTCGGGGTGAACGTCGACGAGATGGTGATCGAGGAGCCTGGCGCCTGCAGCCCTACGCAGCCGAGCATCTATCCTGAGTGCCCGGAGCTCCCGGGGTCGGATTCCATCGGCAACTTCCAGGTTGGGCAGGCAGAGGGGGCCAAGGGTCCGTCGTCGCTGTATCTCTTCATGCAGCAGTACGCCGACGATCATGCGGACGTCATTGACGTGCGGTATGCGACGCCGGTGACCGCGCTCGTCCAGGACCCCGCGACGCGCGAGATACTTGGTGTTACCGTGGAGTCCGAGGGCAAGACTTCCTATGTACGTGCGACGAAGGGCGTCGTGATGTGTTGCGGTGGCTTTGAGAACGATCGCGACATGATCCAGAACTATCTCGGCTACGAGGACCTTATCTCCATTGGCGCTCGCCTCAACACGGGCGACGGCTTCCGCATGTGCTCGCGTGCTGGTGCCGCCATGTGGCACCTTCGGGGCATCAGCGGGCCGATGCTCACCTATCAGCGGGAGTCGGACGGCGTTCGCTTCTCAGTCAAGACGTCATGCGGCATCATGGTGGGCTCCGACGGGCGTCGCTACAAGCGTGACGCGGGTGGCATGAGCAACTCACCCGTTGAGCTCATGAGCGGTCCCGTCCAAGCGGGGGAGAACGAGCGCCATGGCCTGGCGAACATCGGCGGCGAGTTCATCACGCCTATGATCCCCCCGAGCTATCTCGTCGTCGACGCGAACGGCTACGGCGCCGACAAGTTCGTCTCCAAGGGTATGTTCTCCGCCGTCGAGTATGAGGGCGACATGGTCGAGAACGGTGACGCGTATTATGGCGAGACGCTCACCGAGCTTGCCGCCGTGATCGGTCTGCCAGAGGGGAGGCTTGAGCAGACGGTGGAGGAATGGAACCAGATGGTGGACGCCGGCGTTGACTATGCGTTCCATCGCGACCCCTCCACGTTCGTGAAGATCGAGACGGGCCCGTTCTACGCCGTGCGGCTCAAGCCGGCCTTTCTGAACACCGACGGCGGTCCGAAACGCTCTGCTCGCGCGGAGGTGCTCGATGTTGATGGCGAGCCCATTCCCCATCTGTTCTCCGCCGGCGAGTTCGGATCTGTCACGGCGGCTTGCTACCAGGGTGGGCAGAATATCAGTGAGAGCGGCGTCTTCGGTCGTATTGCTGCGCATAGCGCGTATGGCGTGAAGTAGCGACGCCCCCTCGCGCACGCCCGATATCAACAGTCTTGCCCGTCGCCATAAGGGTGACGGGCAAGACTGTTGCTCTTGGTCGTATCGATAGGAGTGATGAACAATCCTTGGGCGGGAAGTAGTGTTGCGAACACTACTCGGCCTCGGTCGCGAGGTAAGTGCCGGTGAGATACCCGAAGGTCAGGCAGGTGGCGCCGAGGTTGTGCCCCGGGAAGTGCGTGGAGTAGCAGCTATCGTACATGTCGCCGACCATGGAGCCCAGGCAGAACAGGCCGGGGATGACGTCGTCGTCCTTGTCCTGGACCTGCATCTTGTCGTTGCAGCGGATGCCTCCGGTGGTGGTCAGGAACCAGGGCGTGCACTTGATGCCGTAGAACGGGGCGGTCTTCACGGGGAGCAGCAGGTCGGGGCGCTTGTCGAACTCCTCGTCATAGCCCTGCTCGCAGTATTTGTTGTAGCGCTCGATGGTCGCGAGCGTCTCCTCCTTGGGCAGGCCGAGCTGGTCGACCAGCTCCTCGACGGTGTCGGCCTTGATCATCTTGACCTCGATCTGGCCGGAGCCGTTCATCTCGATCGTGCCGGGGCCGTTCACGCACTCCTCCCAGTAGGCGCGCACGTCGTCCGCCGTCGCGAACACGGGGTCGCCGTCGACGAAGGCGTGGTTCTGCCACTGGGGCTCGTTGGCGTAGTCGTCGTCCCAGATCGCGAACGACTCGTGGTTCTTGTTGTGCATCAGCGACAGGCCGCCGTGGGAGATGACGTTGTCCTCGTTGGTGTAGCGCACGCCGTCGTCGTTGACGAGCAGGCCCTGGAACGCGCGGACCTGCTTGGTGATCGAGCGCCACTGGAAGCAGAAGACCATCGGTGCGGGCGTGCCGGAGCGGTCGACGGCAGCGCCGGCCCAGTAGCACATCTTGTGGCCGGAGCCCTCCCAGATGCCGCCGGGGATGCCGTCCATCCAGGGGATCATCGTCTTGACCATCTCTGCGTTGGTGCCGAAGTCGCCGGTGCACATCACGACGCCCTTGGCGCCGTTGTACTGCGTGACGGTTCCGTCGGGATCCTCGCAGGCCACGCCGACGACGCGCCCGTCGTCGTTCTTGACGAGCTGCTTGGCGACCGTGCCGAAGTGCACGTCGGCACCGGCGTCCTTGCAGCAGGCGAGCAGGTTGTCGCAGACGTCCTGCTGCGGGTTCGCCGCGGGGCCGCTGCCGTTGGGGCCTCCGAGGAACTCGTGCGTGCCGGGGAACTCGCCGTTGATGCCCTCGGGGTCCTCGTACCAGTGCTCCATGACGGGCGAGAGGTCGTTGCCGCCGACCTTGCTCGCGGTCGTCATGTTGTCGATCATCCAGTTCATCGCCTCCTCGGAGCGATGCGCGTGGAGCATCCACTTCTTGCCGTCGATGCGATAGCTGTGGTAGCCCATCATGCGCTATCTCGCTGACGCTCGTGCGGGCGGCGATGGCGCCCGTGTAGCAGCTGGTGCCCACGCCGGTGCCCGAGCAGGGGTAGGCGGTGCCGAAGACGTTGCCGAAGATCAGCTCGCCGGCGGCGCACAGGCCCTCAATCGGCTGGCCGTCGGAACCGAGCACCCTGCAGCCCTCGTCGACCTTGAGGCCCGGGATCGAGCCGATGAACAGGGGCTTCTTCACGACGCAGTAGAACGGCGCCTCGGAGACCCCGTTGTCGGCGCAGGTCTTCTTCAGGGCGTCGGTGTCGATGCCCTTGTCGCTGGCGAGGTCGTCGAGGGTCTCGTAGCGCGTGGCGTACCCGGCGCTGACGGTCTGCTCCATGCGCTCGGGGATGTCGGTGCTCGCGTCGACGATGCCGTAGCCGCACGCGCCGGTCTGGTCGAGCAGCAGCTTGAGCGTCCTGCCGTAGAACGCGTCCTCCATGCCGAACAGCTCGCCCTCGGCGTTCACGGTGACGCGGTGTGCCAGGCGGTGTTGCCGTACGGGCCGTAGTAGCCCAGCGAGGGGCTGATGCCGAACAGGCCCATCATGCCCTCTCCGACCACCTGGGCGCCCAGGTCGGCGGCGAGCGTCATCGTGATGCCGTCGCCCGTGCTGCCCGCCCCGGTGAAGGCGAACGCGTCGGCGTAGTCGGGGGCATACTGCTCGATCAGGTCGGCGTTGCGGGTGAATCCGCCGGTCGCCAGGATGACGCGCTTGGCCTTGACCCGGTAGACCGACGTGAGGTCCTCGACGCGCACGCCCGTGACCTTGCCGTCATCGACGAGGAGCTCGGTGGCGGCGCTGTTGGTGCGCACCTCGACGCCGAGCTTGCCGGCGCGCACGGCCATGAAGTCGGCGACGCCCGAGTTGCCCGTCTCCCAGTCGCTCGCCTGGCCGGCGGTGCTCCACAGGCATGCAAGCTGCGCCTTGGGATTGCCGAGCGACCAGCCGTTCGCCATGACCGGGAAGCCCCAGTCGTACAGGTAGTTGAACGTGTCGGCCGAGATGTCGTGAATCTGCTGGAGCAGGTCGGTGTTCAGCTGCGCCGGGGCGCTCCACTCGGTGAGGAACGAGATGTAGTCCTGCGCCGAGCAGTCCTGGCCGATGATCTTGTTGACCTCTGCGCCCATCGACCATATGCCGCCCCCGCACACGCGCGTGCTGCCGCCCACGTACGCCTCCTTGTCGAGGACGAGGATTTTGAGGCTCTCGTCCTGGCGCGCGGCGTAGATGGCGGCGGACATGCCCGCCATGCCGCCGCCGACCACGACCAGGTCGTACGTCTGGTCGTCGGCGGACTCCTTCGCGCCGGTCTCGACCGCGTCGGTGCCCTTCTGGAAGTCCGACAGGCTCAGGCCGGCCGCCTCGATGGCGTCGCTGACGCCGCTGACGATGGCGAGGCTCGTCATCGTGGCGCCGGCGGTGGCGTCGACCTCGACGTTCTGCTGGTCGACGATGCGCTGCGGGATGTCAGCGATCGCGGCGTCGCGGATGACCGGTGTGTCGACGTCGTCGAGCACGCTGACGGACGTGACCTTGCCGTCCTCGATCGTGGTGAAGACCGTGATGTCGCCCTTCATGCTGGGCTCGGTTGCCGCATAGGTGCGCGCGCCGTCGGACTCCGCCGCCAGCGCGACCCTCCCGGAGCGGCCGGCGTTGGCGCCGGAGAGCGCCGCGGCGCCGGCGAGCGCGGCGGCGACCGAGCAGGTCACGAGGGAGCGGCGAGAGACGGTGGTGACGGAAGCGGTCGGCATGGTGGGGCTGTTCATGGCGCGTGACTCCAATCGTGTTGGCTTGGGCCCGTGCTGCCGCCGGCCGTCGACGGGGCCGGCGGCGCGTTCGACGGCGCTGCGGGCTGGCGCGCCGGTCCCTTTGCGGATGTGCCCGCCCCGACGCGCCCGTTTGCCCCGCATCCTAGGTGCGCGCTCTCCGGCTCGAAATCCCGTAAGATTCGATACCCTCGATGATGCGATGCCGTCTATCAAAACAGCAGGTAAATAGGCATGCGTGATGGGCGCCCCGACCGCTTGGGCGTCGTCGGGGCGCAGGGGTATCGAAAATCGATAGCGATTGCCGCGAGGGCGTCGCGGCAGCCAAGGCGGCTCGCATGGCGCCGCGAGCCGCGACGTCGGGCGGGCGGCTTTCCGCCGCGACCCGCTGGGGAACAAGCCGTTCCGACGGCCTCCCGGGTGTCGCGGCGCGTCCCCTTCCGTCTTGCGCCATGGGGGACAAACGCCGCGCGCCCCCGCATCTCCGGCCGTGGGGCCGGGTCGATGCGGGGGCGCGCGTGGCGCTCGATGAGTCTGGCGGGGGCAGTGTCCTAGCGGCTCTCGCCCGACTCCTTGTCTGAGCTTGCGTCGCTTGCGGGCGCGGCGTCTGCGGGGGCGGCGTCCGCGGGGCGCTCGCCGTCGTCATCGGTGTCCTCGGTCGCGGCCTGGGCGTCGTCTGCCGACGGGGGCTCTGCGGTGGCCTCCGACGCCGGGGGCTCCGCCTCGGCGACGTCCCGGCCATGGTCGTCGGCCTCGGGGGCCCTGCCCTCGCCGCCGGGCAGGGGGAGCTTCTCGAGCTGGCTGATGAACGACTCCTCGTCGAAGTCGTCATCGGCGGCCTGGGCGGCGAGCTCCTCGTCGTTCACGTCGAGGTCGAGGGAGTCGTCCCAGTTGCCGTCGGACGCCGGCTGACCGCCGACGCGCGCCTCGGCGCCCTCGTCCTCCTCGTCGTCCTCATCGTCGAGGGCGTCCCCGTCGAGCTCGTCGGCGTCGAGGTCGTCGTCTTCCTCATCGTCATCGACGCCGTGACGTGCGGCGGGCGTCCGCTCGAGCCTCTCGTTGCCCTCGCCCTCGAGCTCGCCGTATCCCGCGTAGCCCCGGGGCTCCTCGAGCTCGTCGGTCTCGTCGAAGTCGTCCGCGTCGTCGACGCGGCTGCCCGGCACGACGAAGCGGCGCTCGTCTCGCTCCTCGAGCTCGTCGCGGTCCTCCCGGTCGTCCCGGCGGTCGCGACGCTCGGCATCGGGGTGACGGCGCTCGAAGCGCTCGGCATCGCGGCGCTCGGTCACGGAGCGGTTACGCAGAGGCCGCTCGAGCATGACGACGGTCTCGACGTGGTCGGTGTGGGGGAACATGTCGACCGGGACGATGCGCCTCACCCGGTAGCCGTTATGACGCATCTGCAGCAGGTCATGGCGCTGGGAGAGCGGGTTGCAGCTGATGTAGACCACGCGGCGCGGCGACAGGCGCGAGAGGTTGGCGAGGAAGGCCTGGTTAGCGCCGGCGCGCGGCGGGTCGAGGAAGACGACGTCGAGGTCCTCCCTCGCCCGCGCCATGCGCGCGAACACGCTGCCCGAGTCGCCGACCACGAACTCGGCCTGGTCGGGCCCGAGCTCGTTCATCCGCGCATTGACGCGCGCGTCCTCGACCGCCTCGGGGTTGCGCTCGATGCCGATCAGGTGGGCGCCGCTGGCCTTGGCGGCGGCGATGCCGATGGTGCCCGTGCCGCAGTAGGCGTCGCCGAAGCGGTCGGTGGGCCTGAGCCCCGCCAGGTCAATCGCAATCGAGTAGAGCTTCTCGGCCTGGATGGGGTTGGTCTGGTAGAAGGAGCTCGAGCTGATGCGGAACTTGCAGCCGCAGATGACGTCCTCGATGTAGCCGGGGCCGAACAGGGTGCGCTCCTGCTTGCCGAGGATGACGCTCGTGCGCTCGCGGTTGACGTTGAGCACGACGCTGCGAATCGCGGGGAAGCGGTCGGTGAGCTGCTCGACGATCAGGTCCTCGCTGGGCAGGCGCGTGCCGTTGACCACGAGCGTCACCATGATCTGCCCGGTCTGGTGGGCAGTGCGCACCAGGACGTAGCGCAGCAGCCCGCTACCCGTGCGCTCGTCGTACGCGGCGATGTGGAAGTGCGGCAGCATGTCTGCCACGTACGCGATGATCGGCCGGGCGTGGGGGTCCTCGACCAGGCAGGTGCGCGCGCCCACGATGTGGTGCGTGCCGCGCTCGAAGATGCCCCAGCGCACGGTCATGCGGCCGTTCTCGAGGTGGCCGGGAGCGAAGGGCAGCTGCACCTTGTTGCGGTAGTGGATGGGCTCGTCCATGCCGACGATGGGGTCGACCTGCACGTTGAAGTTGGAGAAGAGGTCCTCGACGTACTCCTGCTTGCGCTGGAGCTGGTAGTCGTAGGGCATCGAGAGCCACTCACAGCCGCCGCAGCGGTGCGCGACCGGGCAGTGCAGGGGCGCGTAGGCGTACGAGCGCCCCTCCTCGTCCTGGTATGCGGGCTCGCCGGCGTCGCGCCGGGCGTCGTCGCGTGCGCCGCGCCCCGAGCCGTAGCCGGAGCGGCGGTCGGCGTCGTCGTACCCGCGCTCGCCGCGGTCCTCCCACGAGCCCTCTCGGCGCGCGGTCCCCCGGCGGTCGTCGCCCCAGGAGCGGTAGTCGTCGGCGTACGGCTTGCGGCCTGCGTCGTACCCGCCGCGCCCCTCGCGCCCGCGCCCCCGGGCATTGCGGTCGTCTCGCCCGCCGCGGTCGGAACGGTAGCCGTCGCGGTTGCCGTCCCTGTCGCCACGGTAGCCGCCGTCGGCATATGCGTCGCGCCCGCGCGCCTGGCGGTAGCCGCCGCGATCGTTGTCCCGGTAGCCGCCCCGCCCGTCCCGGTAGCCGCCGCGGCTGTCGTCCCGCTCGTTGCGGTAGCTGCCCCGCTCATCGCGGTAGCCGGCGCGCCCGTCGCGGTAGCCGTCCCGGTCGCCCCCGTCGTCCCTGCGCCCGCCCCGGTAGCCGCGCTCGCCCCGGTCGTCCCGGTAGCCGCCGCGACCCTCGCGGTAGCCGCCGCGCCCGGCCCGGTCGTCCCGACGGTAGCCGTCCTCGCCCCCGCCGCGCCTTCCGTCCCTGTTCGAGTCGTACGTGCTCACGTGTGCTCCCTCTTCCGTGGTTTCTAGTCGCGCGAGGAGTCCGCGCGCGCCGAGCTGGTGGCGCCCTCGCCCGCGGAGGACGCGGCGAACGTCCCGTCGGCGGATTCGTCCGCCGAGGAGGCGCCATCCTGCGGGGTTCCCGCCTTCGCGTCGGCGATCGAGGACGCCGCCGAGCCGGCCTCCGATGCGGCCGACCGCGCCGACGAAACCGCCGTGGGGGCGTCGGAGCGGGAGGACGACTTCGAAGCGGACCCCGTGCGCGCGGCGATCGCCTTGGTGGTGCCGTCGGCCGACGACGACGTGGCGCCGCGCTTGGCCGCCGCGACGATCTGGGCGTCCTTGTTCGACGAGGAGACCGCCTTGTCGGAGCCGCTGCTGCCGAGCATGTCGATGAGGTTGGCGAACTCCTGGTCGCTGTCCCCGCTGCTGTTCGAGGCGCATCCCGCGAGGGGCAGAGCCGCCCCCACGAACGCGACCCCCAGCGCGATGGCGTGGGCGCGCGTGATCGGCCGCCCCTTGCCCCCGTCGCGCCCGTCGACCTGCCTGCGCTCGCCCTCGACGCGTGTGCCCGCGATGCCTGTGCGCCTGAACATTCCCAGCCCTTTCCCCGCAACTCGCAGCCCGTAATCCAAGCCCTGCATTCGGCTACATCATGCTACCTTGCTCGGGCGCGGTTTGGGGCGAGGTCGCCGCGAGAGCGCGCAATCGACGCTCGCCCGGCGGGCGTCCCGCCCTGGACGTCCCCTGCCCGGCGCGCCCCCTCGCCATGCCGCGCTCGTGTCTCTTCGCTCGACGTCGCCCGCGCCGCGGGCCGGGTGGGCGCGCGCAGGTAGAATATGCGCCGTGAGCCGAGCCGTGCCGGCAGCGCAGCCGCCCTGGTGGCGGTGGGCCGGCAGCCAGGACGAACCGGACGTACGAGCGACGAAGGGACCGTTGATGGACAGCGATATCAAGAGTGCCGTTGAGCTCTGGCGCGAGAGGTGCACCGAGGAGGACCTGGCCGACGAGCTCTCCAGGCTGCGTCAGACCGCGGAGCAGGGCGACGAGGGCGGCCTGGTCGACGCATTCTACCAGCATCTCGCGTTCGGCACCGCGGGCCTGCGCGGCGTCATCGGCGTGGGCACCAACCGCATGAACGTCCACACGGTCGCCCAGGCCACCCAGGGGCTCGCGCAGTACCTCAACGCGCACTACGAGAGCCCGACGGTCGCAATCGCGCGCGACTCGCGCAACAAGGGCGAGGAGTTCGTGCGCGTGGCGGCGTCGGTCCTTGCCGCCAACGGCGTGAAGGCGCTGCTGTACCCGCGCATCGAGCCGGTCCCCGCCCTGTCGTTCGCGGTGCGCGACCTGCATGCCTCGGCGGGCATCTGCATGACGGCGAGCCACAACCCTGCGCCGTACAACGGCTACAAGGTCTACGGTGACGACGGCTGCCAGATCACGAGCCAGGCGGCGGCCGACATCCAGGCCGCCATCAACGCCACCGACGTGTTCGACGGTCCCAAGACGATGGACTTCGACGAGGCCGTCGAGGCGGGCCTGATCGAGTGGATCGGCGAGGACACGCTCGACCGCTTCGTCGACGCGGTGCTCACCCAGAGCGTGCCCGGCGTCATGACGCCGGAGGTCTCCGAGCGGTTCAAGGTGGTCTACACCCCGCTCAACGGCACCGGCATCGAGCTCGCGCGGCGCGTCCTGGACCGCATCGGCGTGAGGAACGTCGTCGTGGTGCCCGAGCAGGCGCAGCCCGATGGCGACTTCCCCACCTGCCCGTACCCCAACCCCGAGATCCGCGAGGCGCTCGAGCTGGGCATCCGCCTGTGCGAGACCGAGAAGCCCGACCTGCTGCTCGCCAACGACCCCGACGCCGACCGCGTGGGCATCGCCGTGCCGCACGACGGCGACTACGTGCTGCTCACCGGCAACGAGGTGGGCATCCTGCTGATCGACTGGCTGTGCCGCGTCAAGCGCGAGGCGGGCGAGGACCTGGGCGACCGCGTGGTGGTCTCGACGATCGTGTCCTCGGTGATGCCCGACGCCCTGGCCGAGCACTACGGCTTCGAGATGCGCCGCGTGCTCACCGGCTTCAAGTACATCGGCGACCAGATCTCGATGCTGACGCGCGCGGGCCAGGAGGGGCGCTTCCTGTTCGGCTACGAGGAGAGCTACGGCTACCTGGCGGGCTGCCACGTGCGCGACAAGGACGGCATCGTCGCCGACATGCTGATCTGCGAGATGGCTGCCTGGTACGCCGCCCGTGGCCGCGACCTCGCCCAGGCGATGGACGACCTGTACCGGCAGTTCGGCTACTACCTGAACAAGACGATCAGCGTCGCGTTCCCCGGGGCCGAGGGCCACGAGCAGATGCGCGCGATCATGGACGGCCTGCACGCGGGGAAGATCCCGGCCGAGCTGGCGGGCCTGGCGGTGCAGGGCGTGACCGACTACGCGGACGGCGCGACGATGCCCGTGGTGCCCGGGACGGGCGAGCTCGCGAAGGCCGACGAGGCCGCCGGCCGTCAGACGCTGCCCGGCGCCAACGTGGTCGAGCTGCGCCTGGACGGCGGCAACCGCGTGATCGTGCGTCCCAGCGGCACGGAGCCCAAGGTCAAGCTGTACGTCTTTGCCAAGGGCGCCACGCGCGCCGAGGCGGAGGCGCTGCGCGACAGGCTCGGCGAGGCCGCGCGCGGCCTGCTGGCGTAGGGCGCGCGCGGCCGCGGGGGAGCGCGCGGGGCGCGCCTGGCGGCGAAGCGCGGCGCAGGCGGCGCGGGCGAAGGTCAGGCGGCGTAGGCGAAGATGCAGTAGGCGCCGAACAGCAGGATCGCCACCCCGAGGACCTTCGCCGCGGCGCGCTTCGTGAACAGCAGCGCCCCGCCGGCGACCATCAGGACGGCCAGGATGACGACGATCGAGACGGTGTTCAATGCGAGCTCTCCTCCCGTGAGTCCGGCGAAGTCCGACGCGTCCTGCCGCCGTTACCGCTGCTCGGCCGCGGGGGGGGGGGGGGGGGGGGCCCCCGCCCCCCCCCCCCCCCCCCCCCCCCCCCCGGGGGGGGGGGCGCCCCCCCCCCCCCCCCCCCCCCCCCCCGCCGCCCCCCCCCCCCCCGGGGGCCCCCCCCCCC
>CAIFEU010000004.1:0-28702 GCA_903789505.1 uncultured Coriobacteriales bacterium | reverse complement strand
CTCTCCTCCGGTGAGTCCGGCGAAGTCCGACGCGTCCTGCCGCCGTTACCGCTGTTCGGCCGCGGGCGCCGCGGTGGCATCCGACGCGTCGCCCGACGAGGCACCCGCCCCGTCGGGGGCGTCCTTGCCCCCGCTCGCGCCCTCCACGCCGTTCGCGTCCGCCCCGCTCGAGCTTGCGGCGCCCGCCGCCGCGTCGGTCGTGCCGTCGGCGTCGCCCTCGAACGTCACCGTGTAGTCGCGCGTGGCGTCCGCCGAGGTCAGGAAGTCGCGGATGACCGACCGGGCGGTGCGCGCGGCGTCGGCGAGCAGCTCGTCGTTCGCCATGACCTTGTCGGCTGCCTCCTGCTTGAGGTCGGCCTCGCTCTTGTAGGCGTCCTGGAGCGTGATCGGGTTGAGCGCGCTGTAGCTCTCGTACTGCGGCTCGAACGAGCTCTGGTCGATCTCGTTGGACGTGATGCCCACCTCGGGCAGCGTCACGACGATCGTCTTGGCCTCGTTGTCCACCTGGTAGCTCGCCTGTGAGAGGTCGATTCCCAGGCTCACCGTGCCGCTGTACGTGTACACGACGACGTTCTCGGTGCCGGGCAGCTCGACGTCGCCGACTTCCTTGGAGCCGCGGTAGGTCTCGGAGTTCGTGTAGTAGTACTTGGTCGTGACCAGCTCGCTCGCGGGCGCCACGACCTCCTTGACGGTCTGCGACGTGAGCGTGACGGTCGACTTGCCTGGGCTGAGCAGCGACGCCGCGTCTATGCCGAGCGCCTGGAGCGCCCCCGTCCGCGTCAGGGCGAGGGCGACTGCCGCGCCCGCCACGAGCAGCGCGAGCACGCCGATGGTGCGCCTGACCGCCCGGGCGATGCGGTGCGGCGCCCGCGGGCGGGGCGCCTCCGCGCCATGGGCGTCGCGCGAGTCTGTGCCGTGCTGGCCTTGCGATGTCTGCGACATGGGCTGCTCCGGGGGTCTTTTGGGTGGCATGCTGCCGACGCGCCCCATGGTACGACAGCGAGTCGTCGAGGCTGTGAAGGGCGCACCTCGGCCGGGCGGCCTGCCGGGCCCCGGTACCCCGGTTCGACGCGGCGGGGTGCGCACACGCGTCGTCGGCAGGGCGCCCCGACGCGTTCATGAGACGCACAAGACGCACTCCTACAATCGTCTCCACAACCACTGTGAACAGATGCATGCGAGAGATGGGTCGCCCATGAGGGCACGCCCGCGCCGGTGTCGTGCGGCGCTGGCGCGCAGGCCCCTCATGCGCGACGGACGGGAGAGCGCGAACGTGAGCTTGAAGGGTGACGCGATGAAGACCGCCGAGGAGGGCGTCGAAGAAGGCACGCTTGTGACCAAAGGGACGCCCGACGCGGGGGATACCCGCGAGGCGGCGGTCGAAGCCATGTCGGCGACGGGGGATAGCGGCCGCACCGGCGCCCGGGCGCGCATCACCTATCGGGACTGCGTCATGGGACGCGCCCCCGTCCCGAGCGACCCCGTGGGCTTCTTCGTGTTCCATATGCTCATGGTTCTGGGGATGGTCGCCGTGATGGCAACCTTCAACGGGGTGCGCAGCGACGGGCTCGTTTTCCTGCGTGACTCCCACTGGGTGTACCCGGTGGTGTTCTGCTTCGCCTTCGTCTACCGGCGCACGGTCGCCAACGTGATCACGGGCTTCCTCATCCCGCGCCTGGTGGTGGGCAGGCTGAGCGGCCCCGCCGCAGGCGTCGCCAAGAGCGTCATCAACGTGGGCACGATGAACCCGGCGGTGTGCATGTTCGTGGGGCTCCTCGTGAAGGGGCCGCAGGGCATGCTGGCGTTCTTCTGCGCTGCGGAGCCGCTCTCGCTGTTCGCGGCGATTGCGGTCAACTACCTGCTGGTGGGGCCGGTCGTCAAGATGTTCGTGAACAACCATGTGAGCATGGCGGACAACGTGCGCATTCTGCGCGCCGCGCACGCCGGCGCCCGTCCCTGGTCGGTGCTGCTGGGGCTGTCGTAGGGGCGCGGGGGAGCGGCCCTGGCGATTGCGCGGGACTGCCGGCAGGGGGCCGGCCCATGGCTGGAAACCGGGATTGGGGACGTCGCCACGGAACCCTTCCGTGAGTCTCGTAAGGTGCTCCGACGTGTTGACCTGGGACGATATGGGGCAAAGCAGTTGGGTTGCCTCCGGTGGCGTCTCCGAGGGGCGTCCCCAATCGGGCTCTCCAGCCAGGAATCGGGCCACGGCCGGCAGAAGGGCGCCCTCGCGGGTGGGTGCATGGCACGCGGCGACGAAAAAGGAGTGAGGCCCCGATTGCTCGGGGCCCCAAGGAGAGGGAGGCAATGGGAGCGTGACCCCGGTTTCCCGGGGTCCCTAGGAGAGGGAGGCTTGCCAGGGAGTGGGGTCCCGGTTGCCCGGGACCCCCAGGAGAGGGAGGCGATCTTGGAGCGGGACCCCGGTTGCCCGGGGTCCCTAGGAGAGGGAGGTGAACCTTGCGCGAAGGAATTCTCCGGTTTCGAGGGAAGCTCGATTCTCAAGGCTCTGAGGCGTCTTCCTTTGTAAACTGTGGCTAACTCCGTTCGCTGATTTGAATAGTATCAGACACCGACACTAAGTCAACCTAGGTTAACTAAGAAGCCTGCAAATGCGCCTCTCTCCATATCGTGATCACAAATGAGGGGCGATGTCGTCGGGGGCCTCTGCGTTCGAGGCCTCGTTCGTCCGAATTGCGTGAGTCCTAATTGCCCGCAAAACGGGGACGGCATGCTGTTACAATAACCGAGTGCCTGTACGCAGCTCTTCGCAGCTCTTGCGCTCGAGCTGAGGCTCGAGAGCTCGCGGCAGATTTGCGAGATCACGCACAATGCCCTCTTAGCTCAGGGGATAGAGCACAGGTTTCCTAAACCTGGTGTCGTAGGTTCGAATCCTACAGGGGGCACCACGAAACAGCAGGTCAGGGCACTAGCGGCCCTGGCCTTTTTTCGTGTCGGGGCGCCTTGAGAACATGGGCAATCGTCTATGAGAACATTTTGAGAACATCGCGGGCGCGTCTCCGCCGCTGTACCCCCTTCGGGGGCCCCTTTCGGCTCAGGTTGCGCCCGTTGCTGTTTGCGTTTTCCGTGACGGCAACGAGTGCGGCAACTTCGCGGGAGTGACCGGGGCCGCGCCTTCGGTGACGCGTCCGGCGACGCTGCGGGAGGGGCGCGGGGTAGGGGCGCGGGGGGCGGACGCTGGGGAGGCGCCCGTGGTCGGCCCGCGCCGCAGGGCCCCCTGGTGCGCTCCGTCAGCCCCGGCGCGTCATCAAGCCCGTGCCGTCGAGCCACGGAGAATGCCCGCCTGTGGGGCCAGGATGCCCATAGAAGACGCAACCGGTCATTTTTCATAAGTTACAGGCCGTCGACGGCGTGGCCGCATCCATCGAGGAGTTCGGCTTCCGCGGTGCGATTGTCTGCGACCGCGAGCACGAGGGCGGCACCCCGGAGCACCCGGTCATCGTCAACGGCCACACGCGCGTCAAGGCGCTGAGGAAGCTCGGATACGACGAGATACCGGACGAGTGGATCGCGTACACCGACGGACTCACCGAGGACGAGGTGAGGGCGCTCAGGCTCGCGGACAACCGCACGGCGGAGGCCGCGACCTGGAACAGGATGCTGCTGCAGCACGAGGTGCGCGGCATCAGGTCGCTCGACATGAGCAGGTTCGGGTTCGACTTCAAGGGCAAGGCGAGGCCCTGCGGCGCCGAGAGGCTCAGGACGGACGCCGCCTACCACCTCGACCTCGTCAGCCGCGACGACTGCACGGACGGCGGGATGCCCGCGCTCGCGCCGTACGACGGCCCGCTGCCGGGCAGGATGCAGGGGTTCAACTACGCGAAGTCCACGGCGGACGCCGCCAAGCGCGGCCAGGCGTGCCACTTCTTCGTGGACGACTACCAGTTCGAGCGCGTGTGGGCGGACCCCGTGCGCTACGAGCAGCACCTGCGCGGCTACGACCTCGTGCTGACGCCCGACTTCTCGCTGTACATGGACATGCCGCTTCCCATGGCAGGCGTGGAACTCCTACCGCTCGAAGGCCGTGGGGCTCGTGTGGCAGAGGGACGGGCTCGCTGTCGTGCCCACGCTCTCGTGGGCACAGCCGGAGACCTACGCGTTCTGCTTCGAGGGCATCCCGGAGGACGCGACGGTCGCGGTGTCCACCGTGGGCGTCAAGGGCGACGCTGGCGCGCTCGCGGTGTGGCGCGACGGGATGGCCGAGGCGATGCGGAGGCTTCATCCAAAGCGGGTCCTGCTCTACGGCGGCGACGTCGGGTTCGACTTCGGCGCTGCCGATGTCGTGGGGTACGCCAACGGAGTCACGGAGAGGATGCGCGATGGGCGGCAGGGGCATGTGGTCGCACACGACGGCTCGCCTGCGCAACTACCGTCGCGCGAGAATCCCGCGTGACAAGGTCAGCGACTACCTGCTGAACCCGTCCAAGTCCAAGGGCAAGGCGGAGTGGCTGGCCGGCCTCGGGTACAATATGAGGAACCATGCAAGGCTCGTGAGCGACATCCGCAAGGGGCTCGCAAGCAATAGGGCCAGGGTCTCTGAGCCCAACAAGCATGGGCGTGTTCATTTTCAGGTGAACATGGAGCTGGGCATTTCTCGCAAGGAAAAGGTCGTGACGGGCTGGTTCATGAACAAGGGAGACGCCGTCCCGACGCTCACTACGATTCGGCCATACCATGGCGTGAAGGATGACTACTGATGTTCCGTCTCTATGACAGGGTGCTCGACAGGGTTACGGGCAAGCCATGCTTCGTTATCGTCGTGGACGAGGGCGACGATAGCGACGTTGCCTATGGCCTGGAAGCAGAGGACCAGGCAGACCCGGACTGGTTCAGGTGGGCCGAGGAGGGCGAGCTGGAGAAGCTGCCGGAGCACAAGGCCTGACAGGGCATAGAGATATCGAGCGCCTTGGCCGTCCCTCAGGCGGCCTTCTTCACGAATCGGTGTCGGATTGAGGGTGAGCGTATGGCGTCCGATGACTACGCGGTCGTGATGTACAAGGTCCTTTCGTACCTCTACCAGTGCCTCAAGGACGGCGTCGAGCCGAGTCCCGCGAAGGCGCAGGAGCTCGCCGGCGTCAACCCCGTCTACTACAAGGCGGTCGCGGCCGACCTCGTGGACTGCGGGTATGCCCGCAGGGACGTGCTCTTCTGTGACGGGAGCACGCGCGGCCTGTCGATCACGGCGAAGGGCGTCCAGCACCTTGAGGAGAGCCCGCGCATGGAAGCGGCCAAGCGCTTCCTCGGCGAGTCCTTCAAGGCCGTGCTCAAGGCGGCCGTGGAGGCGACGCTCGCCCAGTAGCTCTGCCGAGCAGCAGGCGAAGACAACGCATCAGGCCCATCGGTGACGGTGGGCTTTCTTCATGCCGCGGGGAGGTGGCGCTGTGATCGAGAAGCCCGCGAACGTGGCGGCGGACCCGTTCCGCTCCGCCAAGTGGGACGAGCTTGTGGCGGGGCGCGACTTCGCCCAGCCGGACGCGCCCGCCCTCGCGCTCCTCGTCTCCTGGTACCAGGTCATCGAGCGGTGCATGGACGACATCGGCGCGAACGGCGGCGTGCAGGTGGCCTACCAGAACGACATGGGGGACATAATGGCGCTCCCGCAGCTCTCGACCATGAAGCAGGCGAGCGCGGAGATACGGGCTCTCAACAAGCAGCTCGGCATCGACGACAGCAGCGCACCGAAGGTCATTTTCCACGAGCTGGCGCAGATACTCGGAGCGCTTCATACCAGCTGGGCCGCGTGCCTATCTGTGGCCTTGATGGTTGAGGCGGTCTCCTCGAAGGTTGCCGCTTGCAATGGCTCATACAAATCGGAGGACGGCCCGCCCCGTCACCGTGGGCGCCGCTTCGCCTTGCAAGGCTTCACGGGATGCAGCCTCATCAATCTCTTCAATTCTGTTGGCGTCTATACAAAACATCTTTCTCGAGCTCATCGGCCGTCCCCATTTAATGCCTCATTGGCATTCCCAGCTCTTTCAGGATGCTTTGCTGAGGTGGCGTCGGCGCGTGGATGACCAACGTTCCAAAGGGCTTTACAACGACTATCATCTGGATGGCTTGCGGCGCCTGCCTGCCATAGCCTATTTCGGGCAAGCAAAGGCATGCCGATGCGATGCACAGCGACAAAAAATGGCGCCACCAACGATGTTGGCAGCGCCATAACCACCTGCGCAGATTGTGACGTCACACGCCGGCGGGTTGAGAACAACATACACTATGCGGCGTTCAGACGCTACCCCAATTCCAATATTTTTTGCAAATTGTTTGGGTGTGGGGGCCGAGCTGGGGCGATGCGCGGGAGGACGGAGCTGCCGCCCGAGGCCGTCGGGTCGTCCCGCGGCACGGTGGCGAACCCGTCGGGGGCCTGGCCGAGTGTCGATTGGGCGTCATCCCGTCCCGCGCAAGGTCGCACATTCATACGGCTTGGCAAATCGTATAAACATGTAAGACGATGGCACGGGGCAAGGTGTCGTGACGGGCGATGGCTCGGGGGCGAGCGAAGGAGCGGCGAAGGATGGATGCCGGCGGCATGGGGCGCACTGCGCGCGAGGGGTCCGTGGCGGACGGGCGGCACCCCGGAGGCGTCGACGGGCGCGACCTGCCCTACCCGATTGGGCGCGACATTGAGGCGTATCGGCCGTTCAACGAGCAGGAACGCGTTGACCAGCAGGTGATTCTCGAGCGGCTGCGCGTCGACCCCGACCCGTTCGCGCGCACCTCGATCGCCCACATGGCGTGCTCAATCTGGACCGTCGACCCTACGCTGACGAGGACGCTGCTCGTCTACCACAACATCTACGACTCGTGGTCGTGGATAGGTGGCCACGCTGACGGGGAGCGCGACCTCGCCGCCGTCGCCCTGCGCGAGCTGGGCGAGGAGACCGGCGTGACCGACGCGCGGCTGGTGGGGCTGCCGGCAGGGGGCATCTACTCGCTCGAGGTGCTCACGGTGGACGGGCACGAGAAGCGCGGCGCATACGTGGGCTCCCACCTGCACCTCAACGTGACCTATCTGGCCGTCGTCTCGCCCGACGCGCCGATTCGCCCCAAGCCCGACGAGAACAGCGGCGTGCGCTGGGTGGGAATCGACGAGGTGGTCGGCCTGTCGACGGAGCCGTGGATTCGCACGCGCATCTATCGCAAGCTCATCGACAAGCTTGCCACGGTGGACGGCGAGCTGATCGCTCGCGCCGCGCGAGGCCTGCGGGGGTAGGGGCGCCTGGCAGTCCGGCTGCTCGTCGGCGCCCCGCATGTGATGGCTCGTGCGGCGCGAGGGAGCCCGGCGCCTCGGCTTCCCGGCGCCCTGGCCCCGCCCGCCCCACGCGCGGGGGGATGCCGTCTCGCCGCCTGGCGACGAGATGCCCCCTCACCCTGACAAACGCCTATCATTGGCCGCGTTGCTGAAAACGTCAGGTCGCGCCTGACCGTGACGGCCGCTGGCGGCGGTCACGGGGGCGTGCGCCGACGTCGGATGCCCGTGGATGGCGGCGCCGCGCCGCCGACGAGGACCCGTCTGGCCCCTGCCGGCGCGCGACGCCCGGGAGAGCAGGGGGATGGGGATGCGTACGGAAAGAGTGGGCGAGCGGCTGCGCGCCTCCGTCGCGCTCGTCTTCGTGGCGATCGCGATGGCGCTGGCGATGGGCCGGCCGGGGACGGCGCTCGCGGCGGAGACGGCCGCGACGAACGTGCCCGACGCCAACGGGGCGATCTCGGGGTTCCTGGGGACCTCGGAGACGGTCGAGGGCTGGACGGCGCCGGACGGCAGGCAGCTGACCGCGTACTACCTCAACGTCGGCCAGGGCGACTCCGAGCTCGTCGTGCTGCCCGACGGCGAGACGATGCTCATCGATGCGAGCACCGCCGACCAGGGCGCGGGAATCGTGGACTACCTGAGCGCGCTGGGCGTCACGCGAATCGACCACATGGTCGTCACGCACGGCGACGCGGACCACGTCGGCGGCATGTCGAGGGTGCTCGACTCCGTGCAGACGGGCGACATCTGGATGCCGAGCGCCTCGGTGTCGGACACCAAGACCTGCATGGGCTTCCTGCAGGATGTCGACGCGCACGGCATGCAGATCAACGACGCGGTTGCGGGCAGCGTCATCGCCTCGGGTGACGGCTTCTCCGTCGAGGTGCTCTCGCCCTCCGCGAACGCCACCGCTGACTCGACCAACGACGCCTCGGCAGAGGTGCTGGTTCGCTACGGGGTGACGTCGTTCCTGTTCACGGGCGACGCGTCCACGCAGGAGACCGATGCCTGCGAGCCCGACCATGTCGACGTGCTCAAGGTGGGGCACCACGGCAGCAAGACGTCGACCGACCCGACGCTCGCCCGGCAGCTCACGCCGGAGATCTCGGTCATCGAGTGCGGCGCCGGCAACCAGTACGGCTTCCCCACCGAGCAGGCGCTCGACGCGCTGAGGGCGGTGGGCTCGGCGGTGTACTGCACGGCAGACAACGGCACCGTGCAGGTGACGACCGACGGGGCGACGATCGCCGCGTCGTGCGACGTTGCCGGCACCGTCGAGGCGGGCGCCGAGACGAAGACGAGCGTGCCCACGCTTGCCTCCGAGGCGAGCGCGATAGCCTCCGCGAACGCCGCTGCGGCCCCCGCTGCCGCCGATGCCGCCACCGCGCCCGCGGCGCCCGTCACGACCGAGCAGGTGGCCGCCGCCCCTGCCGCGGAGCCCGAGGCGACCGCCCCCGCCGCGGAGCCCGCGGCTGTCCCGGCGGACGACGCCGGTGACGACGAGACGGTGTACATCACCGACAGCGGAAAGAAGTACCACGCGGCGGGCTGCCGCTACCTCAAGCACAGCAGCCATCCGATTTCGAAGTCGCAGGCGCAGGCGGAGGGCTATCAGCCCTGCTCCGTCTGCAACCCGTAAGGCAGGGGGTAGCGCGATGGACCTCACGGAAGACGAGGCTGGTACCGGGCGGAGGGGTTCGACCGTGCCGGGCGCGTCTGCGGGCGCACCCGTGCCCGGCACGGTCGCGGGCGAAGCCGCGACGCCCGTCCCCGCGGGGGTGGGCGAGTCGCCCGCTCCCACCGGCGGCGCCCCGGTTCCGGCGGGCACCTACGTGATCGACCGGTTCGAGGGTGCCGTGGCGGTCCTCGAGGTCGACGAGGGGCGGACGATCGACGTCCCGGCGGCGTGCCTGCCCGCCGACGCGTCCCGCGGCGACGTCATCGTCGCTGACGGAGCCGGCGTGCGCGTCGACCGTGCCGCCACGGGCTCCCGCAAGCAGGAGCTGCACAGCCTGGTGAGCAGGCTGTTCGTCAGAAAGGCCCCCGCTTCCGGCGCCTCCGGTGCGCCCGCCGCACCTGGCGCCCACGCCGCCGGGAGCGTGGGCGGCCCCGGAGAAGGCGCTCGCAGGGCGGGCGCCCCCGGCGAGGGCGACGGAGCGCCAGGCGGGACGAGGTAGGCGGGCGAGGCGGGCCCTGCCGCCCCGCCCGGGGTCCCGGGGCCGTCGGGGGAGCCGCAAGGCGCCCCCTCGGTGACCCCGTCAGCTCGCGCGGAAGACGAACCCGGTCATCGACATGCTGCCCAGCTCGCACCCGTCGTTGTAGACCTCGACCTTGTCGGAGTCGTCGGAGGCGCCGAGCGCGTAGAGCAGCGGCAGGAAGTGGTCCGGCGTCGGGATGGCGTAGGGGGCGTCGGGGTCGGAATCCATCGCCGCCAGCACCCCCTGCGCGTCATGAGCGACGACCAGGTCGCGGACGCGGTCGCTGAAGCGCACCGCCGCCGCAGAGCCGCCGGGGTTGTCCCACTCCACCTCGCCCAGGTTGTGCACCGTGTTGCCGCTGGCCAGGATCAAGACGCCCTCGTCGCGCAGCGGCGCGAGCGCGCGGCCGAGCTCGAGGTGCTGCCGCGGGGAGAGCGCCGAGTTGACCGAGAGCTGCGTGAGCGGGACGTCGGCGCTTGGCAGCATGTGCGCGAGCACCGCCCAGGTGCCATGGTCGATGCCCCACTCGTCGTGGAGGGTTGCCCGCGTGCCGTGCAGCTCTCGAACGGGGGCGGCGAGCCCCGGGGCGCCGGGCGCGGGGTAGGTGAGCTGGTAGAGCTCGCGGGGGAAGCCGTACATGTCGTAGACCTGCCGCGGCTTGGCCTCGTCGTTGACCGCCGTCATCGGCGCGAACCAGTGCGCCGAGATTGCGAGTATCGCGCGCGGTCGCGGCAGGCTCTCCCCGACGCGCCGCCAGCCGCGCGTGAACGCGCTGTCGTTGATGGCGTTCATCGGCGAGCCGTGGCCCGCGAACACGACGGGCATGCGGGCGGATGTGCTTTCGGTCATGGCGCGAAGCGCCCCCTCTCCTGTTGTGGGACATGTTGATTCGCAGGCCGCGCGACCTCGCCCCCTCGCGGCACTGCCACCCTTATGCCCACCAAACCGCTGGTATTAAGCGCTCGGCCCGGCGGGGCGGGCTCGCTCGCGTTGCGCCCTAACGCGCGCCCGCCGCCCCTGCCCGCGCCGGCCACCCCCGGACCCCCGCCCCTGCTCTCGCCCGCGCCCACGTGCGCCCACCTCAGGCGTTCTCTGATCTCGCGCGATGCCTTAACTGCCAGACCTGTAAGACGTTTGTCGTACCCCTGCGGTGGTACGATGCCCCCGGATGGATGGGGAAGGCGAATCTGGGGGGGTGTGCGATGACGGCCGAGCCTTCGTCGGTGACGCCAGACGTGTGGACGGCCGGGCGCATATCCAGGCTCATCGTGGCCGTCGCCGCGATGGTGCTGTGCTCGGTGCGCATCTGGGTGCAGTGCGGAAACTCCTTCCCGGCGATGCGCGAGGTGTGCCCGCTCGCCGTCGACATGCAGACAATCGCCTCGATGGCGTGCTACGGGCTGATCGCGTTCATCGCCTGGCGCTTCCCGCGGCTGGTGCACCCGCTGGCGTTCGGCATCGCGACGGTCGTGGCGACCGTCTGCGGGACGGCGCTGCTCGTGGTGGGGCTGAGCCTGCAGAGCGCGCCGGTGACCGTCGCCGGCGCGGTGCTGGCGTTCAGCCTCGGCGGGACCTGGCCGGTCATCATGGTGGGGATCGCGCTGTGCGCGCTGGGCAACCGGCACGACCTGGTCACGGCGGCCGTGTGCGGCGAGGCGGTCGGGGCGGCGCTGCGGTGCGCCATCCCCGACATCAGCTTGCCGGTCTCGGTAATCGTCGTGTGCGCCGTCACGGTGGCGCTCGTCGTCGCGACGCACCTGTACGGCGTGCCGTTCCTCAAACGCGCGCACATGCAGGTGTCGGTCGAGCGCCTCGCGACGACCAACCCCGACTCGTTCCTGACGCCCGGCCACAAGCTCGTGATCCTGGTGGCGCTGTTCGAGTTCCTGCACGCGATCGTGCTCGCGGAGCGGTTCACGATTTTCAGCCTGGGGTCGACGCTGGTCACGGCGCTCGTGATCTGCGCCGGGGGTGCGTGGCTGCTCTCCCATCGCGCGCGCCAGACCGAGGACGTGCTGCTGTGCGTCGCGACCCTAGCGATGCTCGCGAGCTTCCTGCTGCGCCCGCTCTCGACCGCCGAGACGATGGCGTCCGACGTGCTCGCGATCGCCGGGGCGTCGTTCGCCTGGATGCTGCTGTGGATCTCGATGGCCAGCGTGGGCATGGCGAACCCGACCGGCGCGCTGTGGTCGCTGAGCATCTGCTACGTTCTGCAGGCGTTCGCGATCGGCGCCGGCAGCTTTGTCGTGGGGCTGGCCGACGTGTCGGGCGGGCTGCATGAGCACGGGCTCAACGTCGTCAACACGATCGCCGCGACCGCCCTGGTGGGGTACGTGCTGGTGGGGCTGCGCGGGTTCTCGTTCACCGAGGCGTTCCGGTCGATCCGGCCGGCGATTGAGCTCGACGCGCGCGAGACCTCGGGCGAGGAGGTGAGGCGCGCGTGCGCGGCGATTGCCGAGCGCTACGGCCTCACCGACCGCGAGCGCGACGTGCTGGAGCTGCTCGCCTGCGGCCAGAGCGGCCCGCAGATCCAGCAGCGCCTGGTCATCAGCCAGAACACCGCCAAGACGCACGTGCGGCACATCTACCGCAAGCTCGGCGTCCACTCGCAGCGCGAGGTCATCGAGATGGTGGGCGGCGCGCCTGTGCGGTAGGGGGGCGGCTCCGGCGGGTCGCGGCATGGGATATACTCGATGTTCGTCGTGTGCGCGGGCCCGTGCGATTTGGGGGGCAGGGCATCCATGCGAAACGATTCTGCCGCCAGGGAGGTCGGCATCTGCGCCGTCGGCTTTTCCCTGATGCTGGCGCTCAACACCTTCACGCTGTGGGGCGTCGACTCCATCCTCAGCTCAGAGACCGCCTGGCCCTGGACGGCCAGCAGGATGCGCTCGTGGTGCCTGGCCACCAACGTCCTGACGTTCGCGGCGTACGGGCTCGCCGCGCTGCGGTTCCCCCTGCTGTCCCGGCGCCGCCCGACGTCTCTTGCCTGCGCACTGCTTGCCCTGGGCTCGCTCTCCCTGCTCTGCGCCTGCTCGGCGCGCGGGACGGGCCTGCTTCCCTCCGGCTTCCCATCGTTCGAGCTCGCCGGCGTGCTGCTCGGCTCTGGAGGCGCGCTCGCGTTCGTCTGCTGGGAGTTCAGCCTGTCGACCATGGGGGAGGGGCGCGCGGTGAAGGCGCTCCTGCTGGCGAGCGTGCTCGCCTGCGTCCCCTACCTGCTGATCGTCTTCCTGTGCGGCGGCTTCATCATGTACCCGATCACGCTCGCGCTCGTGCCGGCGTGCATGGCGTCGCTGCTCGTCGCGGGCAGGCTCATCCCCGAGCCTATGGCGGCGCCCGCATCGGGCGTGACGGCCCGCCGGGGGCTGAGGGCGTTCTGGGGCGATGCGTGGCCCTCCCTCGCCTGCATCATGATGGTGGGGGTCATAGGGCCCGCCACCTGCCAGTTCGCGATGCTCGGGACCATGAGCGACGGGCTGAAGCTCGTCCTGTACCAGCTGGCGAACGCCGCGGCGGCGGGGGTGCTCGCGCTCCTGTGGTTCGGGCTGCGCGTGCGCGTCACGATTCCCGCGACGTTCCTGGTCCTGACGCCGCTCATCGTCGTTTCGCTCTTCCTGTTCCCGTTCTGGAACTTCTGGTTCCAGGGGTTCGTGCTCGCGCTGGGATGCTTCGTCTTCGGGGTCGCGTCAATCCTCATGATGACGCTCGCCATCGAGCTCGCACGCAGGCACGGGGTGGGGCTGGGGGTCGCGTACGGCGTGTTCGCGGCATTCACGTACCTCGCGCAGATCGTCGGGGGAGCGGTGGCCGGCGTGGTGGGGTCGAGCGGCTATCCCCGGCAGTTCCAGGTCGTCGCCGTCATGGCGCTGCTGCTCTGGGGGCTCTCGGCGGTGGCCCTCGCGGTCGCGTGGCACGGTCGGGCGGCGCACGTGCGGCCCGGCGCCGAGCGGGCGGCGGTCGCTGCGCCCCGGGCTCCGGGCGATTCCGGGGTGGAGGGCGCCGATGCCGCCGGGCAGCCGCCCATAGCGGAGGGCGGCGTGGGCGTCGCAGATTCCATCGCGCTCGCGTGCGACGAGCTGCGCGAGCGCTTCGACCTGACCCCGCGCGAGGCGGACGTCCTCGAGCCCCTCGCGCGCGGCCGCGACACGGGCGTCATCGCCGACGCACTCGGCGTCTCGCGCAACACCGTGCGCTCCCACGTCCAGCGGCTCTACGCCTCGCTCGACGTCCACGGCCGGCAGGAGCTGATCGACCTCGTCGAGGCCACCGCCGCGGGACTCACGGCGCGCCGCTCGGCGGCGCCCGCCGCGACGACAAGACGAAATGCCAGGTAGACGACCTGCACCAACCGGGTTCATGCAATCTGGATGAACGCGCTTCCCCCTCCCGATGCTACGTTCGAGGTGTCATGCCCGGTGCCGGCGGGGTGGGCGCCGGGTGCCATCGAGCCGAAGGGGGATTCGCATGGAGCTCAATCGCAGGGACTTCCTGAGGGGTGCCGGGGCGGCGACCGCGGTCGTGGCGACGGGCGCCGGTGCCGCCGCGATGTCGGGGGAGGCGCTGGCCAAGGAGGCTTCGAAGGACGGCGCGTCCGCCGCGGGCAAGGCGGCGTCAGCGGGCTCGTCCGACGTGATGACCGCCGACAAGGCGGCCGAGGCGACCTGGTCGTTCATGGTCCCGCCGGACCCGGTGCCCGAGAGCCAGATTAAGGAGACCTACACGCACGACATCGTGGTGGTGGGCGCCGGCATGGCCGGCCTGTGCACCGCGGTCTCGGCCGCCGAGAAGGGCGCCGACGTCATCGTGTTCTCCGCCTCGACGATGCCCATCAGCCGCGGCGGCTCCAACCACGCCATCGGCTCCAAGTATCAGAAGGCGAAGGGCATCGAGTACGACCCCGAGCTCGCGCGCAAGATCGTCAAGGCCGAGCAGACCGCCGGCACCTACTTCATGGACAAGAAGAAGTGGGAGCGCTGGATCAACCATTCCGCCGAGTCGATCGACTGGACCATCGACCTGATGGAGAAGAAGGGGCTCAAGTGCTCCCTGGAGCCGGGCTTCCCCGACCCTGACGGCATCATCGAGATCCCGCCCGCGTCCCACAACTTCTACAACGACGAGCAGCCCTTCGGGGCGCTGTTCGGCGCGCCGCTCGAGGCGCAGGCGTACGCCGACACCTTCACCGACGACCTCGGTGGCCACATCGACTACTCCACCAAGGCGCTCTACCTCATCCGCGACGACGACAACACCGGCCGCGTGAGCGCCGTCGTGGCCCAGAACGCCGACGGCGACTACGTCAAGTACGTGGCGAACAAGGCCATCGTGCTCGCGACCGGTGACTTCTCCAAGGACCGCGACATGATGGCGCGGTACTGCCCGCTGGCGTACAAGAACTTCAAGGACTACATCACCTGGGACAACATCAACTACGACGTCGAGCTCGCCTACGACGGCCTGATGCCGGGCGACGGGCAGAAGATGGGACTCTGGGTCGGCGCCGCCTGGCAGAAGACCGACCCCTGCGCCGCGATGATCAACGGCGGCGCCGTCGGCCCCGCCCACGGCGTAATCTCCAACTTCTGGGGCATCAACCTCGACATCCACGGGCAGCGCTACATGAACGAGGTCACGAACTTCGCGTACGGCGCCATGGCCAAGATGATGCTGCCCGAGCAGACGGCGTTCGCGGTGTGGGACGTGAACTACGCCTACACGCAGGACGAGTGGGACCAGTTCGGCTGCTGCGTCGACAACGAGAACGGCATCATGCCGCTGTCGCCCGACGAGCTGATCGCGGGCTGGGACAAGAACGCCGAGGCGGGCAAGTCCGACGGCATCGGTTCCTCGACGCAGTACTGGAAGGCCGACACCCTGGAGGACCTCGTCGCGCAGATGGAGGGCATCGACAAGGACGCGGCCCTGGAGTCCATCAAGCGCTACAACGAGTACGCCAAGAACGGCCTTGACGAGGAGTTCCACGTGAACCCCGACGTGCTCTACCCCATCGACACCCCGCCCTTCTACGCCACGAAGAGCGTCGGCGCCACGTTCCTCACCGTGTGCGGCGGCCTGCGCACCGACGACAAGATGCGCGTCTGCGACGAGGACGACCAGCCCATTGAGGGCCTGTACAACACCGGCATCATGACCGGCGACTTCTACGCCAACAGCTACAACTTCGTGATGCCCGGCCAGAACCTCGGCGCCGTGTGCGGGACCCTGTCCTACCTGCTCGGGCGCGACCTCGCCGAGCTGTAGCGACCTTGCCGACCCCGCCCGGCCGCCCGCGCGGCGGGCGGGGTCGGGTTGCTGTGCAGGTGGAGCGGAGGGAGGCGTGCGGGTGAGTGCTGGCCGGAGGGGCATGCCTGCGCGCCGGCGGGACGCCCGTGGGCGGTGCGCCTGCGCGGCGGCGGGACGCCGGCCCGCGCCCCGCCCGTGTCGGCAGACGGGGGTTGGGGACGCCGCCCCGGGGCCCTTCCGCGAGCCCCGTAATGCGCACGGCCCGCTGACCTGGGGCGACGTCCCGCCGAGGGGCGGGTGCCCGCAGGGGCGGCCTCCGGGAGACGTCCCCAACCCCCCTTTCCAGCCAGATTCCGCCATCCGGCCGGCGGGTCGCGCCCCGAAGCCCCGTCCACCTGCCTGCACCCCCGCCCACGGGAGCCCGCCCTCCCCGCGCCCCCGGTGCTCCCGACGTCCATCCAGTCGGCGGTCGTCTGGTTCTCCCGCCCTCCCCGCGCCCCCGGTGCTCCCGGGCGCGCTCGTGCCCGCGCCCGCGCCCCTGCCCGCGCCCCCTGCGCGGCAGCGCCATCGCAATTGCCTCTTTTCTCAAACCTGAAAGCTCCTCGAAACGAACGCGCGCCATGATGTGGCCCCGAGTGTGCATGGCGCGTTCGGGCGCCCCCCCGCGCGCGGAGGCGGGCTGCCTACGCGTGGGGGCGGGCTCGCCCGCGCTCCCGCCCGCGAGGGGAACCCGCTCGCCCGCCTCCTGCCCGCTCGACGTTTCTGGACGCACGGCGATTGGAGCTCACATGGCGCAACCCTCTGGGGACACGCAGCTCAAGAAGGGCGCCATCGGCACCCTCCCCCTGGTGTTCATGGTCATTGCGGCGGCGGCGCCGCTCGGGGCGGTCGCAGGCAACACGCCCCTGGTCATCGGTCTCGGCAACGGAATCGCCGCACCGTTCGACTTCCTGCTGATCGGCGTGCTGCTGCTCGTCTTCTCCGTGGGGTACACGGCGGTGAGCCGCCACATCACCAACGCGGGCGCGTTCTACGCCTACATCAGCGCGGGCGAGGGCAAGCGCTTCGGTGCGGCGGCCGGGTACGTGGCGACCGTCTCGTACAGCATCCTGACGCTGTATTGCTCCACGGCGAGCGGCTACTTCACCGCGTCGACCATCCAGAACACCTTCGGGGTCGACGTCCCCTGGTGGGTGTGCTCGCTGGTGCTCTACGCCCTGGTCTACCTGCTGGGGTACCTCGGCATCGAGGCGGGTGCGAAGGTCCTGATGGTGTTTCTGACCTGCGAGATCCTCGTTCTGGCGACGCTCGACGTCGCCATCCTGGTGCACCATGGCCCCGGGGCGTTCACGCTGGACTGCTTCTCGTTCGACAGCCTCTTCAGCGGCGCGCCCGGCCTGGGCTTCGCATTCGCGTTCCTGTGCTTCATAGGGTTTGAGGCCACGGCGATCTTCGGCGAGGAGGCCAAGGACCCCAAGCGCACGGTCAAGCGTGCCACCTACGTTGCGGTCGTCCTGATCATGGCCATCTACGTGCTCTCGTCGTGGGCGGGCATCGCCGCGATGGGCGGCGACGCGATCGTGGCGGCGTCGCAGGGCGACGAGGCGGGCAACATCTGGTACAACCTGTCCACCGGCGAGCTGGGCGGCGTCTTCGGGACGATCTACGACTGGCTCTTCATCACGAGCTTCTTCGCAGCCTGGCTGTCGTCGCACAACATGGCGTCGCGCTACCTCTACGCGTTCGGTCGCAACGGCCTGCTCCCGCGCCAGCTCGCGGTCACGTCCAAGCGCTCCAAGTCGCCCTACGTCGCGGGGCTCGTCCTGCTGGTCGTGGGCGTGGCGGTCGTCGTGTGCTACGCCGCCTTCGGCCTGGACCCGTACCTGCAGGGCGCCGCGATCTTCTCGGCGATCGCCGTCTCGGGCATCATCCTCGTGGAGTTCCTCGCGGCGACGTCGTTCATCCCGTACTTCGCCCGTCACCGCGGGGAGCCCGGCTACGAGCGCAACCCCTGGACGACCGTCATCGCGCCGGCGCTGGCGAGCCTCGGGCTGCTCTACATCCTGGTGCTCGTGCTGATGAACTTCTCGCTGCTTACGGGCTACGACAACGTCGTGATGAACAACCTGCCGGTGCTGCTCATCGTCGTCGGGGTCGTCGGGTACGCATACGCCGCGCACAAGGACAGGCAGGGCACGCTCGTCGACCCGATGGAGATCGACGTCAACGCCACCGAGTAGGGGCGCGGGCGAGAGGCGGACACCGAGAAGGAGGACCGAGGCGCATGGACCTGCAAGAGGTGGCGGACCGCTCGGTGGCGATACGCGAGGCGTATCACGGGCTCGAGCTCAGCATCCACGGCTCGAAGTGGAGCACGGAGGAGGACGCGCTGGCGTTCATGACCGACGCGGGAGTGGTGGCGCGCCACGTCATGGCGCACGAGGGGCGCTGGCCCGTCGACGACGGCTTCGACCTGGACGCCAAGATCGGCGAGTGCGTGTGGTGGCTCGCCGTCCTCGCCCAGCGCTGCGACATCGACTTCGACGGGTGCGTCGAGGCGTTCCTCAGGGAGAGGTCTGCGAGCCTGGGCTGCGACGGCTCGGCCACCGATGACGCGCGCTGATGGCGAGGGGCCCGCGGGCCTGGGGCGCGACGTGGCCTAAAATCATGCGGGGCGTGCCGGCAGGCGGGCGCGCCTCCGTCACCTCGCCGCCGCGCCGGCCCCCCCCCCCGGGCGGCGGGGCGCAGGGCGACCGCGCGGGCGCCGGCGCCCAGGCCAGCGCTTAAGAACACGGGAGAGGCGCGGGGCGATGAGGATTCTGGTTCTGAACGGCAGCCCGCGGGCGAACGGGAACACCGAAATCCTGTCCGAGGCGTTCAGGAAGGGCGCCGAGGAGGCAGGCAACGAGGTCGAGGTCGTCAACCTGCGCGGAAAGAAGATCGGCGGGTGCCTGGCGTGCAAGTACTGCTTCTCGCACGGCGGCCAGTGCGTCCAGCAGGACGACATGCAGGACATCCTCGCCAAGCTCGACGAGACCGACATGCTGGTGCTCTCCTCGCCCATCTACTGGTTCGACATCACCGCGCAGCTGAAGGCCGCGATCGACCGCATGTACGCGAAGGCCAGCGTCGGCTTCCACCTCGACAAGACGGCGCTGCTGCTGAACTCCGGCGCCGACCACGTCTACGACGCGGCAATCGCCCAGTACAAGGCGATGACATCCTACCTGAAGTGGGAGGACAAGGGCATCGTCACCGCCCCCAACATGGTCGAGAAGGGCAGCGCGCGCCAGAGCCCCGCGCTCCAGCAGGCCTACGAGCTGGGGCTGTCCCTGACCGCGTGACGCGGCCGCCCCGGCACCCCGGTGGCCCCGCCCGCCGCGGGCTCGGGGCGCGCGGGGGCCCGGGGCACTCGGGGCGCTGCCGTGGCGGCGGGGGTTCTGGCAAAAAGGGGGGATTGCGGATGTCCAAAACGCGCCCCGGAGTGAGCATACGCTGATAGGGACTCGTATCACTGCAGCTCACGATACATACCATCTTTCTGAGGGCGCGGAAGGGCACCGGCGGGGACGTCCGCAATCCCGGTTTTCTGACAAAAGTGGGCGATTGGGCGGCAGTGCATGCGACTGCGAGGGGTCGTCCTGCCGGCCGCGCGCCACCTCATCCCGCCGGCCACGCTCCTCGGCGCCCCCCGCTGGTCCCGCCCCTGCCGCCCCCGCGCGGCCGCTTGCTCCGGCCCCGCGCCCCCGCTCAGCCCACGCTCGCCCAGTCGACCTCCCGGGAGCCATGCTCCCGCAGCAGCCGGTTCGCCCGCGAGAACGGTCGGGAGCCCATGAACGCCGGCAGGTCGCCGGACGCCCTGTTGGCCGACAGGGGCGACGGGTGGGTGGACGCCAGGCAGAACTTGTCGGCCACCTGCGGTAGGTCGCCCGCGCCCCGGCCGGTGGCACCTGCCGGGACCCCCGCCAGGCGCCGGGCCTGGGGCGCGGCATGCGCCATGGCCTGCGCACGGGCGTCCTCGACCAGGTCGACCGCGTGGCGGCCCCACGCGAGGAACACGACGGGCTGCGGGAGCTCGAAGCAGCGGCGCACGACGTAGTCGGTCAGCGTGCGCCAGCCCAGCTTGGCGTGGGAGGACGCGGCGTGCTCACGTACCGTCAGACTGGTGTTGAGCAGCAGCACCCCCTGCCGCGCCCACGGGGTGAGGTCCCCGCTCGTGGGCATCGGGCAGCCGAGGTCGGCGGAGAGCTCCTTGTAGACGTTGCGCAGGCTGGGCGGTAGCCGCTCGCCCGCGGGGACCGAAAACGCGAGTCCCATGGCCTGGCCGGGCTCGTGGTAGGGGTCTTGCCCCAGGATCACGACGTGCACGTCGGCGGGGGAGGTGTACGCCAGCGCGTTGAGGATGTCGTCCTGTGCCGGGTAGATCACCTGCGATTCGCGCATCCGCGCGACCTCGTCCAGCAACCGCTCGGTCGTCTCCCGTACGTCCTGCGGCGCGTCGCCCAGCCACGCGCTGACGCCGTCGCCCCCGGTCTCGCCCGTCATCGGCCGCTTCCCTTCCGCTCCGCTTGCCCTGTCGGGGCGCCCGCCCCGTCGGACGCGCCCGCCGAGGCCCGTCCGCTCGCATCGTCGCCCCGCACGTCCGCCCTGCCGCACGCCTCGCCACCCTGCGAGCCCTCGCCCCGCCCGCTCGCCTCGCCTCGCGCATCCGCCTCGCCCCGCGCATCCGCCTCGCCGTGTGCGTCGCCCTCACCTGCACGCCCGTCACCTTCGCCGGCCTCTGCCCACCCGCCGTCCCGGGCGCGAACCCCGACCGAGTCGTGAATCGAGTCATGGATTACGCGCTTGTCCTGGTACATCAGGCGGTCGGCCTCGGAGACGATGGTGCTGATGTCCTTGATGGGGGTTGTGTGCATCACCAGCCCCAGGGCTACGCTCACGCCGCGGCGAAGCAGGTTCGCGCGCAGTCTCTCGACGACGACTTCCGCCTCCCGCCGGTCGAGGTGCTCCATGATCATGAGGAACTCGTCGCCGCCTATGCGGAACACGTGATTCGCCCCGGCGACCTCGGTCATGGCGTCGGCGACCGACCGGATCACGCGGTCCCCCGTCTCGTGGCCTTGCTCGTCGTTGATGCGCTTGAGCAGGTTGATGTCGCCGAAGACGACGGCCAGCGGGATTCCGTCGGGCACCTGGGTGATGAACTCGAGCAGCCCGCGGCGGTTGCGCACGCCGGTGGACTGGTCGGTGTTGCTGAGCGTGCTGAGGCGCTTGAGCGTGTCGCGGTTGCGCATCATGACCGCCAGGAACCGCGTGATCGTCGCGAGCAGCAGGTCAGCCGCCTTGACCTTGGCGGGCGAGGGGTTCACCACGACTGTGTATCCCAGCGAGCGCCCGGAGAGCGTGAGGTGGCCCGAGACGAAGTTGCGCACGCCGCGCAGGTGCGGCACGAACGCGGGGTTGTCGCGCACGAACTGCTCCAGGTCGTCGGTGACGGCGACCGGCTTGCCCACGAAGATGTCGTACAGAGGGCGTATCTCGGAGAGCGGGACGTCGTCGGTCTGCTCGTCCTTGGCGAGCGCGACCCCGTCGCGGTGCCACTCGTAGGTCTTGCTGGCGGTGGCGTGGCGCGTCTCCTCGAAGATGCAGAAGCGGTCTGCCTCGAGGAACTTCCCGACGCTCGCCATGACCCGGCGGATGCCCTCATCGGGGTCGCTGGGCTGCATGCCCTCGGCGATGGCGTCGTTTATCGACGCCTCGGTGTAGAGCAGCTCGTTGCGCTTCACGTCGCGGTCGAGATACTTGGAGATGTCCATGGACACGGCGAAGCGCAGGCGTTTGCCGCGCATGCGAATCAGCGTGTCGTGGGTCAGGAAGTCGCTGGCGACGGCGGCGTTGCGGTGGCTCATGGTGTGGATGTGCCCCAGGCGAAGGCTCGCGTTGTCGCAGAACGGGCACGGCGCGTCGTATCCCTCGATGACCTTGTAGCACGTGCTGCCCGCGACGGGGACGTCGTCGGACAGGCCCAGGTCGCGGCGGCAGGAGCGGTTGAGGTAGACGATCTCGTAGGTCTGCGGGTCGACGATCACGACGCGGTCGTCGACGTCGTCGAAGGTCTCCAGGGAGAACACCACGTGCCCGCTCGTGAACGGGCTCTCGCCCAGGCGCAGGTCGCGCGCCTCGGCGAGCTGGCTCGTGAGCGCGCTCAGGACGCCGTCGAAGTCGTGCTGACGCGATCCACGGACGACCGCGTACTCCAGGTACAGCGTGCAGCGCTCGCCGCCGACCTCGGTGATCGCGTGGATGTCGTCCGCGAGCGACTCGAGCTTGTCGCGCACGGCATCGTCCCCCAAGCAGTCGTCGCGGACGCCCGCAGAACCCTGTCCCGCAGAGCTCGACGCGGCCGGTCCCGATTCCGCTGGGACGGCCCACCTTGCACCCGCCGCCCGCGCGACGGGGGCCGTATCCTCGTCAGCCTTGCACTTGAGGAAGCAGACGAACCGGCAGCTGCCCACGCGAGCGAGCGCGCCGCCTACCGGCGAGAGCCGCCTGAGCAGGTCGACGATGCGCCGCAGCAGCTCGTCGTGGAACCGCTCCCCGTTCAGCCGGCAGAGGTTGTCGAAATCCGGCACGTCGAGCAGCGCGCAGAAGTAGTCGTCGCCGTTCTGGCGCAACGAGTCGGCGTAGCGCAGGCCCACCATGAGCATCCCGCGGTAGTCGAGCAGTCCCGTCTGCTCGTCAATCAGGCTGAGCTGCGCCTGGGCCTTCCGGGCGGAGCTTGCCCCGTCGTCCGGGGCGATGCCGAGCGCGATTTCGCCGCCGACGCCCAGGGCGGCGTTCCCGCTGGGGTCGTGCCCGCCGTCCGGGAGACCGCCCCGCGCCGCGCTGCCCGGCGCTGCGCCGTTGCCGGCGTCCTGGTCGGGTATGCTCTCGGAGCCCTGGCCGAGCGCGCCCCCGCCGGCCCGCCCGACGCCCGGCAGGTAGTCCAAGGCTGCCGCCTGCTCGAGGTAGCCCTGCCACTTGTTGAGGTCCAGGAACGCGCCGACCAGTCCGACGATGGCCCCGTTGTGGTAGACGGGCAGCTTGGTCGCGGCAATCGTGTGCGGGGAACCGTTGACCAGGCACTCGCCCACCGCGCCGCGTATCGCCTCGCCGCGCTCCAGCACCGCCAACTCGTCGCCGCGGAAGGGGGCGGGGTCGATGTGCCAGCCCAGGTCCTCGTCGGTCTTGCCCAGGATCTGGGACGGGTAGTCGATGCCGTAGAAGTCCAGGAAGGCACGGCTTGCCCCGATGAAGCGTCGGTCGCGGTCCTTCCAGAACAGCTTGAGGTCGGAGGAGCTCACGAGCGTCTGCCACAGGGCCTCGGCACCGTACTGGTCGTCTGCGTCGTCGCTATCCGGCTTGTCGGTCTGGTCGCTCAGCAGGTCGACGTAGGCGGGGGGAATCTTGCCGCACTCGAACATGCGCTCCGCGATCGCGTCATGGATGCACAGCAGCACGTCTCGCTCGCGCGTCTCCTCCAGCACGATGGCGTCGAAGACCTTCCAGCGGAAGCTGCCGTCGGGCTGGTGCATCCTGAACAGGCCGATTGCCTCTCCGTGGCGCGACCTTCGCGCCTCTTCGTAGAGGTTTCCCCGGTCCATGAAGCTCAGGAACGCCGCTCGGTCGTCGTCGTAGAGCGTCTTCGTGGCGAACTCGACCATCGACCGGCGGATGCCCGCCTGGCGCCTGGTGACGTCGAGGTTCGGTGCGCCGGTCGCGATCGCCCCGATCTCGTCGGCGCTGAAGTCGAGGTAGTACATGCCGTCGAACAGGGTCATGACGTTGCGCAGCATGCTGTCCAGGCGCTTGCTGCCCTCGTCGGTGCTTCCGCTGCTGATGTTGAACAGCTCGGCGCGGTGCACGTACAGCTCGTCGGAGTGGGCGACCGTGCGCAGGCGCAGGAGCATGAGCTGGCCGTTCATGACGAAGGTCATGCTCTCCTGCCTGCCGCTGGCGATGGCGCGGTCCATGAGCTCCCGCATGCGTCCGTCGGTGGTGAGCGTGTGCGAGCGGACGTACTCCCGCGCCGCCCCGGCGTCGGCCACGCCCGCGGTCGCGAGCGCCTCGAGGAAGGCGGCGTTCATGTGTAGCGCGTCAACCGTGCCGTCGCTGTCGAGGAACAGCGCCACAGGCATCCCGGTCGAGACGTTGACCAGCCCGGCGCGGCGCATCACGTTGGACTCGGCGGGCGTCTCCGGCTCGATGCTGGTGGCCGTCAGGTGTTCCTCGAGGTCGCCCGGCCGCATCGGCCTGCCGTAGCGATAGCCCTGGAGCATCTCGCAGCCGATCTCGCGCAGGAACGCCACCTGGCGCTCGTTCTCGACTCCCTCGGCGAGCGTGTGCACGCCCAGCGCCTTGGCGGTCCGCACCACGGAGGCGACGATCTGCCGGCCGCTCTCGTTGAAGTCTCGGAAGAACCCCATGTCGATCTTGAGCGCGTCGAACGGGTAGCGCTGCATCGAGTTGAGCGAGGAGTAGGCGCTGCCGAAGTCGTCGAGCCACACGCGATAGCCCAGCCCGCGCAGGCGGCGGATGTCGTGCAGGAGGGGCTCGCCCTGCGCCAGGGCCGACTCCGTCACCTCGAGGCGCAGCAGCTCGCGCGGAATCGAATAGCGTCTGACCATCTCCTCGATGGTCGCGCAGACGTCCATCAGCGAGAAGTCGAGTCGCGACAGGTTGAGCGACACGAACACGACGGGCCGCCCCGCGCTCATGCGCTCGCGCAGCATGCGGCCCACCTGGTCGATCACGTAGGCGTCGAGCTCGTGGATGAGCCGCTCCCGTTCCAGCACGGGGATGAACGTGTCGGGGGTGACGATGCCGTGCTGGGGGTCCATCCAGCGCGCGAGAGCCTCCAGCCCGCACTGCTTGCCCGACAGCGTGCGGATGATCGGCTGGAGGTACACCTGGATGTGCCCCTGGGCGAGCGCGCCCTCGAACTCCTCCAGGACGAACGCACGCGTGTGGTACGCGGCGCCGATCTTCTTCGTGTACGAGGCCCAGCAGCGGTCGGAGTCGCTCTTGACGGTGTCGCAGGCGATCTTGGCCATGTCGAACGCGCGCGACATCGCGTCCTGCCCCTGCCCGGGGTCGCCCTGCAGGAAGATGCCGGCCTTGAGCCTGACGCCGGGAGTGTCGATCAGCGCGTCGGCCTCGCGGCACGCGGACTCGATGTCAGAGATGACCGTGTCGGTGCGCGCGAGAACCGCGAACGAGTCGGCCGAGAAGTGCCCCACGAGCGCCTCGGGGAAGCGCCGCTGCAGGATCTCACCGATTCCCGTCAGGCAGCGGTCGCCCTCCTCGAACCCGTGCCTGCCGTTGTACAGCTTGAAGTTGGCGACGTTGAAGTACGCCGGGCAGTGCGACCCCATCGCGTGCGCGTCCGCGTCGCCCTTTGCGACCAGCTGCGCGTGCCCGAGGAACTGCCGCATCCCCATCATGCTTGACAGGGCGTTCGTGGAGCTGGGCCTGAACTGCGCCTTCACGGTGGGGTCGGCGAGCGTGATGGACCAGAGCGGGGAGGAAGGCGCGTCGGGCGCCGCGGGCCGGGTGACGGCATCGGGCATGCCGGGAGCGTCAGACGCGCGGGACCCGTCGGCGGCGCCGGGAGCGGCGGGCGCCCCGATTTCCGTAGCGCGGCGGATGGCGTCCGCCTGCGGCGCGTCGACCAGGCGCACGGCGCCCTCGGCGCGTCGGAAGTGGCCGTCCTTCGTGAGGAAGCAGAAGGAGACGTAGCAGTACTCGGGACACTTGCTCTTGACGGACCAGTCCTGCACGCGGCGGTGCAGCGGGACGTAGTCCTCCGACGACATCATCCCCTCGAAGGTCCCGCCGGTGAGCTCGAGGAAGTCCTGCCAGCCGTCGCAGCCGTAGCGCCCGATCAGCTCGGCGTTGGCGAACAGCAGCCGCTCCGTCCGCGCATCGACCAGGCAGAAGCCTGCGGGCAGCGCGTCATAGAGACGTTGGAGGTCCTGCCACTCATAGCGATGATCCACGGTCAGTTCCCTCCTGCGAGACTCCTTCGAGACGTTCGGCTGGGGACGATGCGGCGTGGCCCTGCCGGGCTACCTGCACTGGGCGACTGATGTCTGACGCCCGGTGGTTGGCGCCTCCTGCTTGGTCTTCCGTGACGAGGCTGGGTAGCCGGATGGGATGGATGCGGGTGGATGTTCAAAAAGTATAGCCCCATATCGGAGCGCGTTGCGCGCTTGACGCCCAGCAATCGGTCGGGTTTTGTACGGCAAGGCAAGGGCGAGGCGGTGGGGCGGGCGGCGCCCGCCCCCGCGCCTCGCGACTCCTCGGCCATGGGCCCGCGGCGCTCTGCCATCGCCGCCCGGTCACGCGTGGCGCCCTCGCCTACCGTCGTGCTGCGCGCGCCGCGTATACTTCGGGGCAGCGAGCTGCGCGCCGGGCATCGGCCGCCATCGCCGGGCGCCACGCGCAGGGGGACGCGACGAGGGGAGTCAGACATGCACAGGGGACATGCTTCCGCCACGCTCACCGCTTCGGCCTCCGCCGACGTCGGCGGGCCACTCCGCGACGCTCCGGGCAGCGGCGACACCGCGCGCGTCTCGCGCCGGGCGGTCGTCGCCGGAGGGGCGGCGCTGGGGGTCGCCGCCTCGGCGCTGGCCCGCCCCCGGCCCGCCCACGCCATCACGATTCTGGAGCGCCTCATCCCCGGCGGCGGCGCGGAGGGGTCGGCCAAGGCGGACGTCAGCGCGTCCGGCGACACCGGCGCCGCCGTGGCCCCGACGGCGGAGCGCCCCCAGTTCCTCTCCACCCTCGGCGACGGGGGCGAGGGCGAGGTCCAGGAGCCGTCGTGCGCCGACAACCCGTGGGCGTCCGACCTCTCGAACGTGGCGAACGTCGGCGGCTACTACTTCACCGACGCGCAGCTGGCGGCGCTCGCGCAGAACGGCTTCTTCCAGGCGCTCGGCGGGGGCGGCTACGAGTTCTTCGAGCTGTACGAGACGAACCGCTACTCCTTCATGCCGAACTTCGTCACCGTGGACTCGATGGTCCACACCTATCACCTCTACTTCGCCTACCTGCTCAGGGGCTGCGAGCGCTCGTCGCTGAGCGGTGGGCTGCTCGACCTGAGCCGCCGCATGCTCGCCGGCAGCGTCGCGCAGCTCTCGCTGCTCTCGGGGACCGAGTGGGAGCAGGCCGCCGGCGTCGTCGCGTCCTTCTTCGCCGTGGGCACCGAGCTGCTCGACCCCGCCGCGCCCGAGCTCGCGCAGGTCCCGGAGGCGCTGCGCCCCGCCGTCGACGCCGAGCTCGGCCTCGTGGGCGCCTGCGCCGGCATCGCCGACTCCCCGCTGTTCGGCGACCAGGAGGACTACTCGCAGTACGCCCCGCGCGGCTACTACGCCGGCGACCCCGCGCTCGAGGCGTACTTCCGCGCGATGATGTGGTACGGGCGGCGCAACTTCAAGCAGTCCGACGAGGGGCTCGACCGCTGCGCGCTGCTCATCACGCTGGGTCTCGCGGCGGAGGGCGACGGCTCGGCGGCGGAGCCGTGCGCCTCGGAGTGGGAGGGCATCTACCAGGTGACCTCGTTCTTCGCGGGCGCCTCCGACGACCTCGGCTACTACGAGTACCTGCCCCTGGCGCGCCAGGCGTACGGCGAGGGCGTCACGGTCGCCGACCTGCCCGGCGACGCGGACGGCTGGCAGACGTTTCACGACCTCACAGGGCAGGCGCGGGCGCCGCAGATCAACTCCGTGCCCGTGATGGACGAGGGGCAGGGCGTCGACCACGCCGCGCAGAACAAGGGCTTCCGCTTCATGGGGCAGCGCTTCACCGTCGACGCGACGATCTTCCAGCAGCTCATCTACAGCGCGGTGGGCGAGCGCCCCGACGGCGCGCGACGCATGCTGCCCGACGTGCTCGACGTGCCCGCGGCGCTCGGCTCCTCGACCGCCCACGCCGTCCTCGAGGCGCAGGGCGACACCACCTACCCCGGCTACGAGGAGAACCTCGCCGAGCTGAGGGACGCGATCGGTGCCGAGCCGCAGGAGTTCTGGCGCGCGAGCCTGTATGCCCAGTGGCTCCACATGCTGCGCCCCCTGCTGGAGGAGAAGGGGCAAGGCTGGCCCAACGCGATGCGCGGCGACGCCTGGGCACGCCGCGACCTCCAGACGTTCGCTGGCAGCTACGCCGAGCTCAAGCACGACACGGTGCTATATGGCAAGCAGGTCATGGCCGAGGCGGGCGGCGCCTTCTTCGAGAACGGCGACGACCGGGGCTACGTGGAGCCCGAGCCGGCGGTGTTTGGCCGCCTCGCGGCGCTCGTCCGGGCGACCTCCGAGGGGCTCTCGTCGTTCGGGCTGCTCGCTGACGCCGACGCGCAGAACCTCTCGATCCTGGAGCAGCTCGCGACCCAGCTGCAGACCATCGCCAACAAGGAGCTGCGCGATGAGCTCCCGACCGACGACGAGTTCGAGCTCATCCGCAGCTTTGGCGTGCAGCTCGAGCACTTCTGGCAGGTCGTGCACCAGGAGGACGCGGACAGCGAGGCGTTCACGACGATCGAGTTCCCCGCCGCGCTCGTCACGGACATCGCGACCGACCCCAACGGCAGCGTACTGGAGATCGGCACGGGGCAGATCGCGACGCTCTACGTGATCGTGCCCGTCGACGGCACGCTGCGCGTCGCCTCGGGGCCGGGGTACAGCTTCTACCAGTTCGAGCAGCCCATCGACTCCCGGCTCACAGACGCGGACTGGTGGGAGGAGCTCGGCATCCAGCCGTCGCAGACCGGCGCGTACGACTACGATGCCGTGCGCGAGGCGAACGCCGGCGTCGTGCCCTGGGTGAGCGACTTCACGTGGAGCTGGTGGGATGCGTAGCCTCGGTCGACGGGCCGGCGGCGGGCGCGCGGCGGACGAGGGGGACGCCGCCGCGAGCGGCGACCGCGCGCACCCGCTCTCGCGCCGCCAGGCCCTGCGGC
>CAIFEU010000003.1 GCA_903789505.1 uncultured Coriobacteriales bacterium | reverse complement strand
GGCTCGGTGCGGGAGCGGCCTGCGGGGCGCGCGCCGGCTGGGGGGCAGGCGCGGGGCGCTGGTCCTGGGAGGGGAGGCCCTGCCGGTCGCCGGCGCTCGCCTGCACCTGCGCCGCGGGAGCGGGAGCCTCGGCCTCGGCGGCGGGCGCGGCGGTCCTGGTGGCGGGGGCGGGAGCCTCGGCAGCACGCTCCTCCGCCTGCTGCTCGGACGATGCCCTGCTCGCCTTGTCGGCGCTCACCTGAGCGGGCGTGAGCGGGGCGGACAGGACCGTCTCGCGCGCCTCGGGGCTGACCTCATACACGATCTCGCAGCTCTCGGGGACCATCCCGAGCGACCTGAGCACGCCCGCGTCGCGGCGGACGGGAGCGTTGGCGATGCGGGTGCTGCGCATGCGGCTGCGGCGCTCCGCGTCGTCGCGCACCATGGCCTCCTCGGGCGCAGCGGAACCCTCGCGGGTGCCCCCCTCGGCGGGGGCAGAGCCGTCCACCGGGGCACCCTCGCCCGTCTGCCCCTGGGCCCTGATGGCCGCAGAGACGAACTCCGAGTCGACTGCAGGGTGGACGCGGTCAAGCACGCCGAGCAGCGCCGTCACGCCCGACATGTTGTCGTTGGCGCCGGAGGTCACGCGCGCCAGCACGCGGTTGTACACGATGCGCGCGGCGGTGAACACCATGATGATGCCGGCGACGATCGTGCACGCGAACAGAATCGACGCGAGCACGCGGGGGAGCGGCAGGAGCTGCAGCAGGCTGCACGCCATCGCCACCGCGACGGCCACCAGCGTGGCCCTCCCGGCATAGGGGATGAGCTTGCGCAGGCCCGGCCGGGCCATGAAGTCGGCACACGGCGTGTCGTAGTGGGCGATGATGACGATCGGGCGCGCCTTCTGCGCCCCACCGCCCGCGTGCGGCGTCGCGGGATGGCGCGCGATGACGTTCTGGCTATACATCGTCGGGAGCAGGCGCGACACGGTCTGCCTGCCGGTCGCCTCGAGGATGCCCACCGCGGCGCACGCGAGCGCCAGAACGAACATCACGACCGAGACGGCGCCCGACGTCGCGCAGCTGACGATGGAGAACACGGTGGTCAGCGCCAGCGCCGCCGCGACGACGACGTGCGCCGATCCGGCGTAGCTGAAGTCCTGGATGATCGTTTCCAGACCATGCATGTGTATGGTCTTGGACAGCGACTCGGACATGGCCCCCTCCTGGCGGGAACCCGCGAGCACGCTGTCGTTCTCCTTCATGAGGCGTTCCATCGTCTCGGACGCGTCAGCCATCTGTAGGCCCTTTCTTTCTGTCACGGTCGAATCCTCGACCCATCGGATCGTCATCGTCGATGCCACGAGCCGCGCCAACGCCTCACCTCGCGCGGGCGCGGGCAGGTCTGGCGGCAGCCTACGCCGCTGCCGTCTCGGTCGTCGTGTCCTGGGGCTCGGCCGCGGCCTGCTCATCCGTGCCCGTCGCCTGCTCGGTCGTCCCGGTCGCCTCCTGCTGCGCCGCGCCGTCGGCCGCCGCGCCTCCGGCCTCGGTCGTGGCCTGGGTCGCGGCGCCCACCTCCCCGGTCGCGGCGTCCGCCACGACGGAGGCGGCGGCGTCCGCGGAGGCGGACCCCGCCTTTGCAGCCGAGTCGGCCTTGGCCGACGCGTCGACCGTGTTCGCGGAGAAGCTCGAGGTCGAGGCGCTCGTCCCGCTGTCCCTCAGGTAGGAGGCGACGGCGGCGTCCCCCTTCTCGATCATCGACACGGCCGCGTTGTAGGAGGTGGCGCTCTTGGCAGCCTCGGCGGCGTATGCACTCGAGACCAGCGCCGTCCCGTCGGCGGGCAGGAGCGTGCCGTCAGAGAACATCAGGTCGATCGAGGCGCCCAGCTGGTCGCTAAGGCTGTCGGCGGTGTCCGTGTCGCCGTTGGCGACCGCGGTGTCATACTGCACCTGCAGGTTGTACGAGCTGAGCGCGTCAGTCAGGTAGGTGCTGATCACCGAGTAGTCGGCGCTCGAGTACTCCGACTTGGCGCTCTCGATGCTGGTCGTCGCGTCGTTGATGTGCCCGATCGCGATGTTGTCGGCGTTCACGACGTTCCACAGGTCGACTTCCACGCCGTTGGCGTTGTTCTCGCGCTCTCCGGCCGTGAAGGAGTACTGGTCGAGCGCCTGGGAGATGCTGCTGAGGGCGTTGTTGACGTCAGTGACCGCTTTGCTCGCCGCGTTGTCGTTCACCAGAAGCGTCCGGGCGACGGAGATGATGTTGCGGCGGCCCTCAATCGAGGAGTTGACCGCGCTGACGGCGTCCTTCTGGGTGCTGGACATCAGCGCGTTCTGCAGCGCGCCGAACGCGACGGCGCTCTGAGCGTCGTTGAGCGCGTTGCTGGCGGTCTGCGACTGGACGAGCTGATTGGAGACGTCGCTGTCGACCACGCCGTTGGCGATCTCGTTGTACATCGCCTCGGACATCGGCGTGATGACCTCGTCGGCGGTCGAGATGCTCGACCACGCGCTGGAGATGCCCGCATCGACCTGCGTGCGCACGCGGTGCTGCATGAAGAGGAGCGCACCGACGGCGACCACGACGATGACGGCAACGATGATCAGCACGCGCGCGACGATGCGGCCCGCATGGCGGCGCTCGTTGAAGGATATGTCGATCTCCTTGCTCTTTGCCTGCTCGGCGATCGGGAACAGGTCGGAGTCGTTGGGCCGGGGCATCGGGGGCACGCCCTTGGCGGCGTCACCCGCCGCCGCGCCCGTCGGCGCCGTTGCTCCCGCGACCCTTCCCGCCTCGGTCGCCTCGCGCGCTGCGACGAGGGGGTTGATCGGCGTGCCGGCGGCGGAGCCGCCGCCCTGCTGGGGCGTGAGGACCGCCGTCCTGTCGAGGCCGGCGTCGGGCTGGGCAGCGTGCTGGCCGGCGCCGGCCGAAGCGCCCGTGCCGCCTCCGTTCGGATAGCTGGAGGAAAGCAGCGCGAGGAACTGCTCGGTGTCCGAGTTGGATGTCGAGGTCGGTCGCGGCTGGTATTCGTTTGAGGTGTTATCCGCGCTCATACCTATGGTCCTTTCCCGTGCTCCGCAGCTGCCGTCCCCGTCGTGAACGCGCGACGACGCCGCAGGTGGGCGACGCGAATCGACGACACTGACGAGTCGGGCACAAAAAGCAACACTCACATAGTTAAATTGAAGATTTTATACCACTCGCCCAATATGCGCCGTACGCACGGCAGATACATCATAAACGGCAACAAGCGCGGTGGGTGAGGACACAAAAATGGGCGACCGACCTCGAAGGTCGATCGCCCTTCCCCAAAAATACGCCACATCCCCCGTTTGGCATGCTTTCAGCATGCTTCGATTATTCTACTAACCTAACTCCATCATGTCTATACGGTATTGCCAGCGACTTTTCATCATCGTGGCGTATCCGCACTCCCACGCTACCGCGACACTGCACGCGTTGTCCCCGTCGCGAGGAGGCACCGCCCTCGGTCGCCTATCCCTCTGCCTTCGCGCGCCAGCCGGCGAGCTCGGCGCCGATCTCGGCGCAGGGCACCGCCGCATACTCGCGCTTGGGGAGCGCCTTCAGGAAGGTCTTGCCGTACCCCTTCGTCAGCAGGCGCCGGTCCGCCAGGACCAGGCAGCCGCGGTCGTTCGACGAGCGAATCAGCCTGCCGGCCGCCTGCTTCATCGTGATGACGGCCTCGGGCAGCGCGTAGCGCACCCACGCGTGCTCCTCCCGCAGGTCGCGTTCCTGGGAGACCGGGTCGCTCGGCGGCCTGAAGGGCAGCTTGGGGATGACGACGCAGCGCAGCGTGTCGCCCGACGCATCGAACCCCTCCCAGAACGACCTCAGCGCGAACAGCGACGCGTCGCGCTCGCTGATGAAGTGCTCGCGCAGGTTGCGCACGTTCGAGCCCGACTTCTGGCACAGGAGCTGCTGGCCGTGCGCCGCGAGCTGCGGCTCGACGGCGGCGTACACCTGGTCCATCTCGCGCCTGTTCGTGAACAGCGTGAGCACCGAGCCTCCCATGGCCAGGTGCACGTCCACCAGAACGCGCTCGAGGGCCTCGAGGTAGCCCGGGTCGCGCGGGTCGGGGATGTCCTTGGCGACGACGACGTGCATGTTGCGGTCGAAGTCGTAGCTGGAGTCGAGTTGCAGGTCGGTGTAGGAGGATGCCGGCAGCTTGTCCAGGCCCACCTCGTGGTTGAAGTGGCCGAACTCGTTGCCCACCGCTATCGTCGCCGACGAGAACACGACGCTCTTGACCTCCGGGTACCACCTCTGCGCCATCATCGCGCCCACATCGAGTGGCTCCGCCGTCAGCTCGTAGCTCTCGAAGCCCCGCTGCTGGTTGACGGACGCCGAGTACGCGTTGTGGTCGTCCGTGCCCTCGATGATCAGGCGCAGCGCCCCCAGCGTCTGCTCGAGCGAGTCCCCGACGTGCGCGAGCTCGTCGTAGCGCGCCGCGAACTCCATGTCGTCGGTCCTCGAGACGTCCTCCTCCATCGAGTTGGCCGCCGCGCGTATGAACTTCACCAGCATGTCGAGCCGCTCGGCGAACGCCTCACCCGCCTGGGCGAGCGCGGAGAAGCTCTCCGTGGTGCGCATCTGCTGCGAGATCCAGACGGTCTCGGTGTCGTACCCGCCCCGCCGCCTCTGGGCGGGAAGGATGCCCCTGAGCCGGTCGAAGAAGTCGGCGGCGGCGGCAGACGCGCGGGTCGCCTCCGCGGACACCTGGCTCAGACAGCGGACCATCAGCTCGTTGCCCGCCAGGCCCGCGACCGAGCGGAACAGCATCCCCACCGCACCCGAGGCCGTGCCGCCGAGCCGCTCCAGCGCGACGGAGACGTCATGCGAGTTGACGTGCAGCGCCCACTGGCGGCGCGCCTCCTCCTCGGTCGAGTGGGCCTCGTCGATGACCCAGTAGCGTATGGGCGGCAGCACGTTGTAGTCGCCCTCCATGTCCCGGAACAGCAGGGAGTGGTTGGTGACGACGACGTCCGCGGCGGCGGCCCTGCGGCGCGCGCCGTGCAGGAAGCACAGGTGCGGGAAGAACGGGCAGCGGCGCTTGAGGCACTCGCCCACCGACGTCGTCAGGTCGGAGCGCGAGACCCTGCCCCACTGGATGCCGAGCGAGTTGATGTCGCCGTCGGCGCTCTGCGTCGCGAACGACATGATTGCCGCGATGGCGTTGAGCAGCGACTCGTCCGGCTCGCGCATCCCCGGCGGCATCCGGCGCGCCTCGTCGCCCGCCACCGTCCGCCTCCCCAGACTCGCGAGGTGCTGCACCTTGCGCAGGCAGGGGTAGTTCTCGTACCCCTTGAGCACCACGTACGACAGGGGCTTGTCCATCGCCGAGCTCAGCAGGGGCAGCTCGTGGTTCACGAGCTGGTCGGCCAGTGCGTTGGACTTGGTCGCCACCCCCACGGTGATCGCGTTGCGCTGTGCGAGAAGCGCCGCGGGCAGCAGGTAGGCAATCGACTTACCGACGCCCGTGCCCGCCTCGATCGCCGCGTGCCGCGAGCTCGAGAACGCCTGGGCCACGGCGCGCGCCATCTTGACCTGCTCCGCGCGCGGCTCGAAGCCCTCGTCGGCGTACATCCTGCGCACCACGCCCCCGCGGCCGAACTCGGCCTCGACCTCCTGCGCGCTCGGGAAGCGCATCTGGCCCTGCTCGTCCAGGTCGCGCGCGTCCTCGCGCGGGGTCGTGTCCTTGCGCGCGCACCTCCTCCCGCGCTCGTCCACCAGGGAGAACGGGGCCTGCGGGCTCTGCGCCGCGACCTGCGCGAAGACGGGGCGGTACGTCCACGGCACCTCGGGGTAGAAGTCGGCGAGGTACCCCGCCAGCCCCGCGGGCAGGTCGGACGCCGCCACCAGCAGCACGCGCCACAGCCCGCACAGCGCGCGGACGTCGTCTATCGCCCGGTGCGTCGACTGGTACAGCCCGAACGCGCGCGAGAGGTCGGTGAGCTTGTGCGTCTTGAGGCAGGGGAGGACGATGCGGGAGAGCTCGAGGGAGTCAATCCACACCTCGCCGAAGTCGTGTCCCGCGCCCTTCTTGAGGAAGTGGTGGTCGAACGTCACGTTATGCGCGATCATCGGCGCGTCACCCACGAACTCGATGAAGTCGCCCATCACCGTCGCCGCGTCGTCGGCGTCCGCCACCATCTCGTTGGTGATGCCCGTGAGCCCCTCGATCTCCGACGGGATGGGGCTCGCCGGCCGCACGAACCGGTCGAACTCATCGACGATCTCGCCGCCGCGCAGGCGCGCCGCGGCCACCTCGATGAGCTCGCACGTCTTGAAGTCCAAGCCGGTCGTCTCGGTGTCCAGGACGATGACGTCGTCCTCGAGCAGGCCGAACTGCGCCACCCTCGCGCGGCTGGCGAGGGTGGAGTAGCGCTCCCTCACGTCGTCGTCCGTTCCCGGAACGATGATTTCGGAGAGCGTCGGGTGGTTGTCGCTGTGATTCACGCCGAACTGGCTCCTTATGCTCCGCGGTGCCCGGTCTCGAGCCCAATCGCTCAGTACAGGCTCTTGCGCAGGATGTTCACGCTCGCGTCGCCGAACTTCTCCTGCGCCGGCTTCTCCTCGGTCTCGTACCCCAGCTTGTTCCAGAACGACGCCGCACCCGGGCGCGACGGCATCGACATGATCGCAGTCGCGCGAATCTCGGCGTGGTTCGCGAGCTCCTCGATGGCCGAGACCACCCGCGTCCCGATTCCCTTGAGGCGGTAGTCCGGGTTCAGGATCAGCTGCTCTATCGTCCACTCCGTGGAGTGCGGCCAGCCGCACAGCACGTGGGCGTACGCGACCAGCTGGTCGCCCTCGTAGGCACGCAGCACGAGCTTGTCGAGGGGGGTCAGCCCCTCGGGGAGCATCCGGAGCTCCTCGCTAATCGGCACGCGGCTCACGCGGTTTCCCGTGTCGTGCTCGAATGAGTCCAGCGCGCGTTCCCTCACCGCGTCGATCTGCTCGACGTCCTTGTCGGTTAGCTGGTCGAGCGTGGTGCAGCGAATCTCCAGGTCGCCCGCGTGCGCGCTGCCGTTCTTGTCGAAGAAATCCCCGAATCCCTTCGGCGGCTTATCCTCAAATGACTTCATCACCATGAGGCCCTCCTTCGCGCCCACGACGAGCAGGCTGGTTGCTTTGGGACAATGCTACCGCATCGCGGTTGCGATTGAATTTATTCTCGCCAGAATGTGGCGGTTCTCCGATGTCCCGCGCGGCCCCGCGACCCCTCGCAGCTACCGGGCGTCCGGACTCCGCCACCTGCGATTGTGCCTCGATGCGCAAGTGATTGAATGGTATGGTGGGGAGAATTCTTTGCGCAGGTCATGGCGCACGTCGCGCGCTTCATTATTATCTACTGTCTAATGTGGGTTATCTACTGTCTAATGTGGGCGATTGCAGTCGGCGCGCGAGCCGCGAGTCAGTCGGATTTTCGTCAGGAGGCCGCATGAGCAAGGTCGACGTGTACGCAGGCGAGTACCTCACAATCGAAGAGGAGACCAAAGAGGAGAGCGACCGCCTCTCGTCCGCGGAGGCGGTCATCGGCATGCCCGTCACCTTCAGCCCGATGCAGGACCAGGGCGGCTTCAGGGTCCTGGAGAAGAACGGCAACTCCCTCGGCATCGTGCGCCCCAAGAACAAGCTCCGCATCCAGGAGGCGCTCGAGAACCACTGGACGTATCGCGCCTGGCTCACGCTGGTGTACTACGACGGCAAGAAAAAGCTGTATCGGGGCGAGGTGGCTTACGTCCTGTACAACCTCAAGCCTGACATGACCGAGCAGATCAAGGCGTTTGACGGCTACATCGAGGGCGTCGCCCAGGCCATTAGGTCCGGCAAGCGCCCCAAGCTCTCTCTGACCGGCACGCAGTACGAAGAGGTCCTCAACTCCAAGGGGCAATGGCGCGCGACCGAGCAGGAACCCCTGCCCATCTCCACCAAGCGCGGCTCCAACACGGTCGTCTTCAAGCGCAAGATGTCGGCAACCGACAAGCTCGCCGCCGGGGTGGTCGAGGGGCGTCCCGGCCCCATCATCTTCACCGTCGTCGTCCTCGTCGTCATCGTGGTCCTGATAGTCTTTTTGATCCACTCCTGCGTCTCGGGGTCCTGATTGGGGAATATGCCTTGTACGAAACACCTGTCACATAATTTTCTTTAATACGTGATTTCAATATTTGATTTATTTAAATTTATGATTTTTTTAATCACAAATTACTTCATGATTGCTCGCATGCATACGCGACAGTCATATAAGGAGGCATCGTGGCAAAGGACGGCATCATCATCTACTCCTCTCAGACCGGGTACTCGAAGCGATACGCCGAGTATCTCGCCGAGACGCTCAACTACGACATCAAGCCCGTTCGCAAGGCAAACCTCTTCAGGGTGTCGTGCTATCCCGTGGTGATATACGGGGGAGGGCTGCACCACAACAAGATCGAGGGCATCAAAGGTCTCATCGATGGCTACGAGTACCTTGGCGACCAGACGCTCATCGTCTTCTCCGCGGGACTCTCCTCCGTCAACGATGACATCATCCGCGACATCAAGCATCGCAATCTTCCCGACTTCCTGCAGGAGTCCGTCTTCTACAAGGCTTTGCCCGGCGGTCTCGCCCGCAAGGACACGCTTGAAGGGGCAATCATGGGAAAGAAGGTCGCCTTCTATCGCGAGAAGCGCGACGAGGGCAAGACGCTCACGCGCGGCGACATGATTGCCCTCGCTATCGCGGACGGTGAACGTCCCGACCAGGACCGCTTCAATGTAGACGCCGCCCAAGACATCGTCGATGCCGCGCGCAATCACGTGTAAGCTGTCCCCTAGCACGGTCATGGTCGACGCTCGGTGTCGTCGACCATCCGTGCGTTCCTACCGCGTCCTGCGAGAAGTTTGGAGCATCGCTCATGCAGAGGGCAACCGCCGACCTGATAGGCATCAAGGCACTATCCCGCGACGAAATCACGAGTCAGTTCGCCGAAGTCGGGCTTCCTGCTTTTCGTGCCAAACAGGTCATCCAGTGGCTCTACCAGAAGGGAGCCCACTCGTATGACGAGATGACGAACCTTCCCCTCGCCCTTCGAGAGCAGCTCTCGGAGAGTCTCCCCCTGCACTTCCCCGAAATCGTGCGCAAACAGGTCTCGCAGGACGGCACGCGGAAGTATCTGCTTCGCCTTGGCGACGGCGCACTCGTGGAGTCGGTTGCCATGCCCACCAAGACTCGTCTGAGCGCGTGCGTCTCCACTCAGGCAGGATGCCCCATGCGCTGCCAGTTCTGCGCCACTGGGCGCAACGGCTATACGCGTAGCCTTGGCTGCGGCGAGATCGTCGACCAGGCGACCGTCATCGCACAGGACTTCGGTCAGCGCGTAACCAACGTCGTCCTCATGGGACAGGGTGAGCCTTTCCTGAACTATGACGCTTCGATCGAGGCGATGCGCATCTTCAACTCGAAGGACGGGCTGGGAATCGGCGCCCGTCACATCACCGTCTCCACTTGTGGCATCCTCCCACAGATTCGCCGCTTTGCCCAGGAGCCCGAGCAGTTCACTCTTGCCGTCTCGCTTCATTCCGCGGTGCAGGAAACCAGGGACCGCATCATGCCAGGCGTGCGCTCCTATCCGCTTGAGAGGCTACATGATTCCATTGCCTCTTATGCCGAGGCAACCGGTCGTCGTCCCACGTATGAATATGCCTTGATGGCAGGCATCAACGATTCCGATGCTGAGTTGAAGGCCCTCGTCGCCTTCACGCGACGCACCCTCTGCCATGTGAACCTCATCCAGCTCAACGAGGTTAAGGGAAGCTCGTACCATCCCTCCACCGACGAAAGGCTCAACGCCTTCAAGATCGGACTCGAGCGCGCCGGTGTCGAAGTCACCGTTCGCGAGTCCCGCGGCTCTGACATCGACGCCGCTTGCGGCCAGCTCAAGCAGAAGGCCTCTCGCAAGTAGCGCACACGTCGTCTCCCTGATGCAAAAGCCCCTAATCAACCAAATGGATTGATTAGGGGCTTTCTTTCTTCTTTAGATTCCTAGCGAATCCCATTGCTGGTCAACCCAACGTTGGTTTCTCGCCGTATCCTCTGCGAGCTGTTCCTCTCTGTCCATCTCTTTTTGTTTTACCTTCCCTTGAACAATACTTATAAGGTCAGTTACCTTTTGTACCGATGTATCAACTGCTTCCTTTACTCTCTCATCTTTCTGATACATGTTCACAAACATGCACACCATAGAGCATCCGGCTACCAATCCGGCAATCTTTACTCCTCTGTTCATCCCTCATCCATCCCCTGGTTCATTATGTTGAGTATTCGCTCCAACTGTTCTTCGTTCGAGAATGAAATTTCAATCTTTGACGCAGCACTGTCCTTGCCCAGCTTCAGCTTTACCTTAGTTCCGAAATGGGCGGACAGCTGCTTCTCGAGTGACACATACTCTGCAGGCTTCTTCGCTCTGGTGCGTGCCGGCTTATCTTCAAGCAGACGCTTCACGCTCTCCTCGACCTGCCTGACTGACATCTTCTCCTTCACAATCTTGTATGCCATTTTGATTTGGGTCTCTTCATCCTTCAGAGAGAGGAGAGCGCGCGCATGGCCCGCCGTAAGTTTCCCGTCAAATACCAGGTCTTGCACCTCGTCGGGTAGTTCAAGCAGGCGCAACGTATTCGCGACCGCAGACCGGGACTTGGATAGCATCTTTGAGAGCTCTTCCTGCGTGACTTGAGTCGAACTCATGAGCTCACGATATGCTCGTGCTTCTTCGATGCTATTAAGATTACTTCTTTGGATATTCTCTATCAAAGCCAGTTCAAGCATTTCCTTGTCTTGAACATCTCTGATAATGACGGGTACTTTCTTGAGTCCCGCTTTCACCGCCGCCTGATATCTTCTCTCGCCCGCGATGATTTGAAATTTCTCACCATCCGGACGGACAATAATTGGCTGCAGAATTCCAACCTGCTTGATAGAGTCCGCCAACTCCTGGAGCTCATCCTCATCGAACTGCGTGCGCGGCTGATGGATGTTCCGGTGAATCATCTCAATGTTTAGCTCCGCAGTCGGCGTTGCATCCTGACCTTTAAGCATCTCCTCGGTGTTTGCCTCAAGCGTCGTTTCACTGATTAATGAACCCAGTCCTCTTCCGAGACCCGTTTTTTTAGCCACGCTTAATCACTTCCTTCGCGAGGTTCTTGTAGGCTGTCGCCCCTTTGCTATGAGGCGCAAAGTCAAGGACGGACTGCCCGTAGCTTGGAGCCTCGCTCAGTCTTACGCTCCTCGGGATTATGGTCTTGAACACTTGATTGCCAAAGTACGACTGCACTTCCTTCACCACCTGCTTTGACAGCGAAGTTCGCGAGTCATACATCGTCATTAGTATCCCGAGGATGTGAATGTCTGGATTTATCTTTGCTTGAACCATTTTCAGTGACTCAAGTAGTTTACTCACGCCTTCAAGCGCATAGTATTCGCACTGGATTGGGATGAGAAGTTCATTTCCCGCTGCCATTGCGTTCAGAGTCAATATCCCCAGAGAGGGCGGACAGTCTATCAGGATGAAGTCATAGTCATCCTCAATCTCATTCAGACTGTTCTTGAGAACGAATTCCCTCTTCTCGACTGGTACCAGTTCAATCTCTGCGCCGGCAAGTTGTATGGTTGAGGGAATCACGTATACGTCAGTTGTTCCCGACTTCACTACGACCTCTGAGGCGCTTAAATCGCCCAAAATCACGTCGTATATGCTTCCGACTACCGTGTTTTTGTCTATTCCCAGACCAGAGGTGGCATTCCCCTGCGGGTCAAAGTCAACGACAAGTACTTTATATTTCTTTCCTAATGCTGCTGCCAAATTTACTGCCGTTGTTGACTTCCCTACACCGCCTTTTTGATTCATTATCACAATGACTCGTGATGGTCCTTCGTTTTTTCTCTTTTTCATCTTGTAATTTCTCCTGTGGTATTTGATTCCTGCTTCTGCTCAGCTGCATTTCACGGAGTCGTCCTATTATCTCCCAACACTCCTAAGCCTCTTTTTGCTTTTTGTCCCTATTTCTCTTCCCCTGACAATTTGCATCTACTTTAGTTCTTCTCTCGTTCTTTCTCTAACCTATTGTTATCTTTGCTTGCTTCCTATCTTCTTGTTTCACGTGAAACACGTTTGTCTCTTCCGGTTTGTTTCACGTGAAACAGGAGGGGTTGCATACTGGATGACACACTGTTTCACGTGAAACAACAGCCAAAACCAATGGAAAACGAATTCGACTCAATCAAAATTGAAATGAATAAATGAAATATAATTAGAAATTTAGACAGATAATCAATTGATTCAATATTGATACAAGAGGCGAATCCTCATAGCAAGTGCAACGCCTTCGAGTGGAAGACCTCCTCGAGGCACTTCCAGCCGAGGCGCTTGCGCGGTCTGCGGTTGAGGGTAGCATAGACTGCCTGGACCTCCTCGTCCGTCGTCGCGTCCAGGCTCCCGCCCTTCGGGAAGAAGTCACGCAGAAGCCCGTTGGTGTTCTCGTTCGTGCCCCTCTCCCAGGGATGGTGGGGCAGGCAGAAGAAGACCGGCGTCCCCAGGTCGCGCTGCATGTCCGCGGCCCTGGCGAACTCCTTGCCGCGGTCCAGCGTCAGCGTCTCGGCGGGCATCCCGGAGAGCGAGGACTCGACGACGCGGGTGACCTCCGCGGCCGACTTCCGGGCCGCGAGCCCCCCGGCCAGGTAGCCGCTCCTGCGGTCCACCAGCGTCACGAGGCAGGCGGCGCCCTGGCGCCCCGCGACCGTGTCGCCCTCCCAGTCGCCCGGCCGCGAGCGGCGCGACGCCTCGGGAGGGCGCTCCGAGAGCTCGTGCGTGACCTCGATCCTGCCCCTGCGCTCCTCCGTCCCCCTGCGACGGCGCCGCTTGCCACGGTGCCGCAGCATGCGGGACATCCTGCGGTGGCCCGGCAGCTCGCAGTCGAGCGAGCCGGACGCGATCGCCCGGTAGATGGTCGAGTCGCTCACGGCGAGCTCCGGGCGCTCCGCGCGGATCCTGCCCTCCACCTGCTCGGGCGACCAGCGGTCGTCGCGCACCTTCGACACGACCAGGGCCCTCCTCTCGGGGTCGTCCATCAGCCTCGGCCTGCGGCAGCGGGCGCGGCGCCGCTCGCTCTTCCGCTGGGCCGTCGACGCCCCGTGGTAGGGGACCGCCCCCGTCGGGGAGGAGTTGCGGGCGAGCTCCCTGGAGACGGTGGACTTGTCCCTCCCGATGGCACGGGCTATCTCGCGGACGCCCATGCGCTCCCTGCGCATTAACATGATGTCCTCGCGCTCGGCGAGGCTAAGATGGTGGTACTGGCCCATGGGACCCCCTCCGACGGATGTCTTCGCAAGCACCATCGTAGGAGTCTCGTGGGCCTTCCGCTGCTCAGGGGTCGTTGCGCTCGGAGTGAGGATTCGCCAGATGAAAATGCGAAGATTAGAAAAATTGTGAGACAGAATGTGATTCAACCATAGGAAGAGTTGACAACTAACGCGCATCATGGAAAGAGAAATCTCGAAAGAACCCATAGGAACACGACGTTCAATCGCACGATAGGAGTCAAGAGCAAGGGGGACAAGTCAACAAGAACATTCGTTTCGAAACTCACCACATAGTTGACTATGGACTTGGCGCGCCACATGGTCAGCCTAGTGCTTGAATCAATGAGTAAGAACAGCAGATATCGGCAATGAAGGAGATCAGTTCCGTCATTAAAGCCTCTGCATCAGATACGACACAATTTGGCGTCACACATCCGGGAAGACCAGCATGACGCAAATTCTGACCCCAAGTGATGGTGGCTCCCAGAACCGAAATGGCGCTTACATGCCACACCGGCATTTCCAGTCAGATCTGCGACTGGGTCTCAACGGGGTTCGCACTGAATGCAAATCAAAATCCCCTCATCAGATTTCACTCTGACGAGGGGATGAGGAGAAGAGCATTACGCTGAATGAAGGTCAGGCAAGGGGAGAGGAGGTCGCCATACCGACCGCTCTCGGAAGTTCGACATGAGACTCGCCGACGTTGTTGTAGACAAAGATTGACCTGTGCCCAAAGTCCAGAGGAAGCTCGAACTCGTCGACCTCTATCAACTCAAACCCGAGAAGATTCTGGACTCTCTTTGCCCTCCGAAGCTCGGTCTCGTCAGGAGTTCCCTTGGATACGATAAGAACGCCGTCCTCAGCCAAGAAGGGTTTGCCGTATTCCAGGACGGTCGGCAGAGAAGAGAGCGCTCGAGTGAGCGCGAAGGGAAACGAAGAGCCTCGAGACCGAGCGAGGTCCTCCAGACGAAGTGTGGACGTTGACAGCTGGGACTCGAGGGAAAGCTTGTCGATGAACTCATCTACCGCGGCAATCTTCTTTTTGGTTGAGTCACATAGTACGCCACGGAGAGAAGAGTCGGCGATAGCAAGGGGAATTCCGGGGAGGCCTGCACCACAGCCCATGTCAACGAAGCTTGAGTGGCCTTCTTCGTCATCATCGCTGTCATACTCAAGGAAGGGACAATACTTTCTCATCTCTTTGAGATATAGCAACGAATCGACGAGATGAAGGATAATTCCCTTCTGAAAGTCACGAACCGCAGTGAGATTGAGAAACTGATTCTTCTCGAGCATCATCTCGAGGTAATCGATTTCCTTCTTGCATGCATCATCCGAGATGTCGATGCCGTAGGCGGTGACAAAGGAAAGTAGCTTGTCCGCGGCGTCGACCTTGATCTCATCGCTAATCGGAAAGGAAACCCCCGCTTCATTCAAATGCATGGGACGCATCTCCTTCAAGACGGGAAACGTTGACACGCAGTCTGCCAAGAATTGGCGAGGCGCCGATTTTTGGCAGAAAAAGGGGGAGACATCATCTGTCTCCCCCATGATATCTTCCAATCAGTTGAAAGGCACTCGAGAACTTAGTGACGCACGGGCCTGATGATGACGCACCTGTTCGGCTCAGTGCCCTCGGAATGCGTGACGACATCCGGATTGGAACGGAGCGCGAGATGAACAATCCTGCGCTCGTAGGGCTTCATGGGACGCATGCGCACCTCAGTCCCACGCTGAACGGCACGCTTGGCGGCAGAGAGGGCAAGGTTCTGGAGCTTCTGAGCCTGACGGTCCTCGTAGCCCTCGATGTCGAGACGCGCGGGAAAGCGGAAGCCAAGTGAATGGTTCAGAAGAGTCGAGAACATATATTTAAACGACTCAAGAACCTTCCCGTGATATCCAATAAGGATACCCATGTCGCTGCCGGTGATGTTGAAGATGAGCTCCCCATTGTCACCGTCATACTCATCGATGAGGGCATCCGAGATGTCGTAGTACGCGAGAATGTTCCGGATGATTTCGATTGCGACGTCCGCCACCTGATTGAGCTCTTCGTCGCTAAGCTCCTCGTTGGCGGACATCTTTGCCGCGATGGTCTCAAATCCCTCGCGGATGACGGGTGCGCTCTCAGCTTCATGCTCGTCGAGAGCGGCCTCGTCTCCCTGCGTCAGGCCATCGATCGTCTCTTCGCTCATGATCAACATCCCGTCTCTCTAAAGGACACCCTGAAGGAAATCGGCCGGCACGACGTGCAGTCCGAATGTTAGTGCTTCTTGGTGGGGCGAGGCTTCTTGGCGCGACGGACGACGTCAACCTCGACGGGCTTGACGACCTCCTCGGCCTCCTCCTTCTTCTCGTACTCGCGATTGCGCTTCCCGAGGATGAGCTGCTGCTGGATGACGGCCCAGGCGCTCGACGTCACCCAGAAAAGCACGACGCCGGCAGGGGAGGACCAACCGACGAACAGCATCATGATCGTCATGACGACGGCCATGACCTTGGTCATGCTGTTCTGCTGGCCGTTCTGCTGCAGCATCATGGGCAGGAATGTCAGGATGCCGAATGCCACGACGAAGATGATATAGGGGATGGCAGCGACGAACCCCTGCGAGGCGAGCACCGTTGAGGCGCTCGAGGGAAGGTTGGGGAGAATCCCGTAGAAGGAGGCATCCTCGGGAACGTGATAGCGGAGGACTGAGAACAGAGCGAAGAAGATTGGCATCTGGAGCAGCATGGGCAGACAACCCGCAAGGGGGTTGAACTTGTGCTCGGAATAGAACTTCATCATCTCTTCGTTAAGACGTTGAGGATCATCTGCATACTTAGTCTGAAGTTCATTAAGTATTGGTTGAACATGTTGCATTTCTGCCATCGAATCCTGCTGCTTAATGGTAAGGGGAAGCAGAAGGAGGCGAATGATGACCGTCAGGATGATGATTGCGAGTCCCCAGTCACCGATGAACCCCTCGAAGAAGGCAATGCACTGAGCAAGGGCGTTGATTATCCAGTCCCACATAAAGAAAGTCCTCCGGAACGATGGCTACTTGGAATGGCCTGCAAACGAGAAGCTGTCGGGAACGGGGTCAAAACCACCCGCATGGAAAGGATTGCAGCGAAGAATCCTCTTGAGGGTAAGCCAGCCGCCACGAAGCGCCCCGAAGCGCTCCACCGCAGTCAAAGCATACTGCGAGCATGTGGGGATATATCTACAGCAGGCCGGAAAATGAGGAGAAATGCAGGCGCGATAGAAGTTAATCAGCGTGAGAAGGACAAACCTCGGGATGTGCGAAATCCATCCAACGACGCCTCTGCTCATCTGAGCCCGGCCTTCTTGAGGAGCCTGCAGAGGGAGGCCACCAGCTCGTCGTGCTTAACGAATCGCGTGCGACGATTGGCAATCAGGATGACATCGTGCCCAGCAACGGGCAGGCCTGCCTCGTACGCGGCGGCCCTCAAGACTCGCTTGCTCCTATTTCTGATGACGGCATTGCCGAGTCGCTTACCTGCAATAAATGCAACGCGACCCGAGAGAGCAGGGTCGCGTTGCATTTCATCGTCAGAAAATGTAATAAGCGAGAGTTCTCTACTATTAAAGTGAGCGCCTTGTTGAAACATCAAGTCAATCCGGGCGCCCGATTTAATAGTGCCCTGCATCGAGCTACTTGGTGTTTCGCTCGTCAGAGACGGTGAGCTTCTTGCGACCCTTGGCGCGACGACGCGCGAGGACCTTGCGGCCGTTCTTCGTTGCCATACGGGTACGGAAGCCGTGAGTGGTGGCACGCTTCCGCTTGTTGGGCTGCCATGTGCGCTTCATAGTACAAATCCTCCTGGCGTATATATGCTGCGAATGCAGACAGAATAGCCAGTAGAGTATAAGGAGAGCACCTTTAGGCGTCAAACGGCATCACCGTGCGTCAACCGAACGAACACACGGATGACCAGCGGGTTCGACCATGCGCGCCCTCGCCCCGCAAGCCCGTCGGCGGCCGTCCTCCGCCTCCCCTTTCACCTTTTCACCCGCCGCTTACAACAGAATGGCGTTGAAAACAATTTCGACACCCGAAAGGATGCTTAGGTGCACTGAATTTCATATGTTGAATATAGATTAATGAAATCTATATTTCTACAATATATGACTATTAATTATTTAATGTGTATCATTAATTTGAATATTTAATTAGATATAACAAATTCTTGGAGCAATTGAACATTTCAAACCTTGGAATGCCGTTTTCAACGGTTCTCACCGAGTTTTCAACAATTTCGGAATTTCAGGGGCGAGTTTTCAACACTGTTGAAAGCACGGAGTGTGGAAAACTGTGTTATACCTGTTGAAAGCCATTGTCATAGGTTGAAAACCAAACCACGTAAGGGCACTGTAAGCAGGCCTTTTCCCAACTTGCTCTTTTCACGACGCGCAAGCGCAGCCCGGACCGAAGGCAAGCGGCGGCGCAAGAGACTCTCGTCACCCTTTGTTCTACAATGCTCATTACTCGGATTGTTGGTTATCTATCATTATAGAAAGTAATTCAATATGGATACTTTTTATCCGTTTGTAGAAAACAGTTCAAATGATGATAACCATCATGAAGGTGAAAATGAGCTGCCGGAACCATCGTACCCGGCGCGCATAGCGGTGTACGACGACCCGACGATGCCGCCGCGCGTCGTCGTCATCGAGCCCAAGGACATCAGGACCTATCTGCAGGAAATCCAGGACACCGTCTACCAGCTGATGATGCAGCAGGGAGGGAGCTTCGGCTACTCGACGGTGCGCGAGCTGGTGGAAAACTACATCCACGCGTACTTCATCGAACCCACCATCTCGATCCTCGACAAGGGACAGACGCTCATCTTCAGTGACCAAGGCCCCGGCATACCGAACAAGCAGGCGGCGATCAAGCCGTCGTTCACCTCCGCGACGCGGGAGATGAAGAAGTACATCCGCGGCGTGGGCAGCGGCTTCCCGACGGTCGAGCAGAACATCCACGCGCGCGGGGGAACCATCACGATCGAGGACAACATCGGTCATGGGACGGTCGTCACGATCTCCCTGGCCCACGCTCACGCCAACGACCCCGAGGGGGCCGGTTACGTGGAGGGAGACGCCGGGATGCCCTCCCAGGCGGGCTCCCCGCAGGCGCAGCCCACGCCGACGATGCCGGGACAACAGCAGGTGCCCGCCGCAATCCCCGCGGCTTCGGGCTATGTGGGCATGCCGACGCCCGGGGCGGCAGGCGCGATGCCCGTGACGACATCTCCCCAGCAGCCCTATGCGGCACCTCCCCAGTACGGCCAGCAGCCGATGTACTACCCCTACTACGGATACCCGTACGGCTATCAGCCACAGCAGGTCACACCGGGACAGCAGCAGTACGCACCGGGACAGTACGCTCCCTACCCCGTTCCCCAGTACGCCCAGGGCTTCCCTGCGATGCAGGGCACCCAGCAGGCCTTCGCCGCGCAGCCGCAGCGGCAGTACGGCGACTTCCCGCCGTCCCCCGTCGCACAGCCCGACCACGCAGCGACGCGGGCCCCGCAGGGGATGCCGGAGCCGCAGGGGACGGGCGACGCGGCGCCTTCCGCCGGTGCCGCTGACGCCCCGCGCGCGATAAGCGAGAGCCTCAGGCAGGTCCTGCTCCTCTTCAAGAGGCAGAGGCAGGTAGGCACGACGGACGTCAACGAGAGCCTGGGCGTGAGCCTCTCGACGGGGACGAGGCGATTGCAGGAGCTGAACAAGATCGGCCTCATCTACAAGCCAAACAACAACAAGAAGTACTGCCTGACCGACGAGGGCAAGAAGTTCATTACCAACATTTAGTCTGTTTGGATTAGAAAATGATGTCTTCATTTCAAGATGCCGTCACCATATGGACCGACGTCCAGAACCTCGCAAAGTCCTACCGGGAGGACCCGTCGATCTCGGCATGGCTGGAGCGTCTGCGCCCCTACTCGATAGAGAACGGAACGTTCACCGCGCTCACGCAGTTCAGGTGGACCGAGCAGAACGTGATGACCAACTACAAGTCGCTGATCGAGGGGTGGATCAAGCAGATCACGCTGATGGACCTGGACTTCAGGGTCGTGGTCGACGCGTCGCTGTTCAGCACCGCGGACCCCCAGACGCTTGCCACGGGCGAACCGCAGGGTCAGCGGCAGGAGACGCCCGAGGCGGCACCCGCGACCTCCCCGACCCCCGCGCCCCAGGCCCCGGCCCGGCCGGCGGCGACGCCCGTCGTCCTCGCGCCCGCGCCCGTCACACCCGAGCCGATGCCAGCGACCGGGCCGAGGCCCGCCGCCTGGCCGACCGTCGCCCCCGCGGCGCAGCCCCTCACCCCGCCGGCGCCCGAGGTTCCGGCGATGGGCTCCGTCGTGCCCGGGGGCTCCCCGACCGAAGCCCGGGCGGAGAAGGCGGGCGAGATAGACATCATCCCCGAGGGAGTGCCGGCCCCCGTCATGGTGCAGACCCCCGTGACCCCCACGGCGACGGCGCCCGCGGCCCAGCCCGTGCGGGAGGAGGTGCCCGCAGGCGCCCCGTCCCAGGAGGCACCGCGCATCGCGACCATCGTCGAGACCTCGGAGAGCGCCGGAACCCAGGCGGGGACGCCGACCGCCGCACCGGCAGCAGCTCGGGCAGGCGCGGGAGCCACCTCGAAAGCGGCGGGTTCTTCCACCAAGCTCGCGATCGAGGACTTCACGTTCGACACCTTCGTCGTGGGCGAGGCGAACCGCATGGCCTACGACGTCGCCCGCGAGGTGGCTGAGGGCGACAGGGTCCCCCCGAACCCCATCTTCTTCTACAGCAAGAGCGGGCTGGGGAAGACCCACCTGCTGTTCGCGATCATGAACTACATCCACATGTATCGGAACAGCGAGGTGAAGGTGGTCTATGCGAGCTCCAACAACTTCACCGAGGACTACATCGAGGACATCATCAACAGAAAGCGCCGCGGCAAGGAGGTCATGAAGAAGTACCGCGACACTGACATCCTGCTCATCGACGACGTGCAGTTCCTCGTCAACAAGCAAGAGACGATGACGACGTTCTTCGACATCTTCAACCAGCTCATCTACCAGGGCAAGACGATCGTCCTGACGGCGGACGAGCCGCCGGACTACCTGCAGCTCGACGAGCGCATGAAGACGCGGTTCAGCAGCGGGACCGTCCTGAGCATCGCGCAGCCGAGCCTGGAGCTGAAGCTGTCAATCCTCAAGAGCTACTACGAGCGCAAGCGCGCCCAGATATCGTGGTTCCACGCCAACAACCGCGAGCTGGGCGACCGCGAGCTCACCTGGATCGCCCAGTACTCTCCCAACAGCATCCGCGAGATGCTTGGCTTCCTCAACACGGTCATGCTCAAGGAGAGCACGAAGCCCAACGTCGAGCTGACCGAGGACAGGATTCGCGCGATCCACGACGAGATGTACCGCGAGGAGCACAAGGTCGAGCTCTCGACGATCGTGAAGGTCGTGGCCAAGGAATACGGGGTCTCGGAGCAGGACATGCGCGGGAAGCGCAGGACGAAGCAGGTCAGCGAGGCCAGGCAGGTGTCTATGTGGCTCGCGCGCCAGATGACCGACGGCACGTACTCGTCGATAGGCTCGTTCTTCGACCGCGACCACACCACGGCACTGAGCTCCATCACCAAGATCGAGCACATGTCGCAGAGCGACCGCACGTTCATGTACAAGCTGGAGCACCTGCAGAAGGCGATCAAGAACCGATAGGGCACACGGGGCGCCGTGCGGGGCCGTCACGGGAACGTTGGAAACCCGCGGAGGCGCCATCGCGCTGCTAGGGACGCTGATCGGGAGGCCCTTTGCGCACATTTTCAACCTGGTTTTCCACAGGAGGGTGCAAAAGGTGGAAAAGTCCGCCCACGTGGATCATCACCATCGACCGATGTGGAAAACCCCGTTGGAAGCACCGATGAAAGGTTGTTCGTCTGCGGTGAGTCTGCGTTTGAAAGCCGGTTGAAAGCCGATGCGGTAGGAGAGATGTCGATTGGTTTGGCGGGCCCCATTCGAAAGGTTTGCCAACAGAGCCATGTGATAAGATTTCTTATCCCTGAGCTGCAGGAATTCGGCTTTCCAACAATCCTAACAGACACTACAGCTACAGCTACCAAAACCTTATTAAGCGGATGGGGTGGGACGGATGAAGTTCATCGTCGAGAGGGACACGATCAAGACCGCACTCAACAAGGCCCTCAAGGGCGTTGAGATGAACTCGACCCTCTCCATCCTCACGGGCGTTCTCATCACGGCAACCGAGGACCAGCTCATCCTCGAGAACACGAACATGGACGTGAGCCTTCGCCAGAAGGTCATCGCGAACATCGAAGAGCCGGGTCAGGTCGTCGTTCCCACCAAGCTTCTCAACGACGTGATCGGCCATCTCGGGGAGGGCGTCGTCTCGTTCGAGACCGACGGGAGCTCCATCAACGTCACGAGCGGGACGAGCTACTTCAGCATCAACACCTTCGCCCCGCAGGACTATCCCTCATTCCCGGAGTTCTCGGTCGACTCGACGGTGGAGCTCCCAGCCTCGACGCTCAATGACATGGTGAGCAGGGTCGTCGTGGCCGCCTCGGCTGATAAGAACCGCGCCATCCTCAACGGCATTCTGCTCAACGTGACGCCCGACAGGATTCGCCTGGTCACCACCGACTCGGTGCGCCTGGCAGTCGCCGACGCGAAGATCGTCTCGGAGGTCGAGAACTTCCAGGTCATCGTCCCGTCGAGAAGCCTGCGCAACGCCCTGTCCCTGGCAAGCGACCAGCGCACGATCACGATCGCGAGCAACCAGTCGCAGATCATCTTCATGTTCGGCGACGTGACGTACGTGACTAGGCGCATCGAGGGCAACTACCCCAACTACCAGAAGCTCATCCCCACGTCGTACACCACCAAGATCGCGCTCAAGATGAACGACCTGTATGAGTCGATGCAGCGCGTCAGGACGATGACGGTCAACAACTCCGAGGTGAACTTTCAGATTGTCGCCGACCAGGGCGTCCTCGTCATCACCTCGAAGATCCCCGACCAGGGCCGCGCGCGCGAGGAGCTTCCGGTCGAGGTCGACGGCGAGGACATGTCGATCTCTTTCAACTCGCGGTTCATCTATGACTGCCTGCAGAAGACCGACGATGACGTCATGATCACGTTCGAGGCCGAGAGCGCGTTCAAGCCCGGGACGTTCCGCACGACCGGCGACATCGACTTCCTGTACCTCGTGATGCCCGTCCGTCCCAACTACTAGGGATGCCCTTGATAATCCAGAGCGTCTCGTACGCGAACTTCAGGAACTTAAGGAAGGTGGAGTTCGAGCCCTCCGAGAGCTTCACGATCATCCACGGGCCCAACGCGGCGGGGAAGACCAACTGCGTCGAGGGGATATCGCTGCTGACGAACGGTGCCAGCTTCCGCCACCTCGCGGGCGGGTCCGACATGATCGGGCCAGACGGCGAGGCGGCGAGGGTGCGGCAGCGTCTGGTGGGCGAGAAGCGACTGATCGACGAGGAGTGTGTCATAGCCCCGTCCAAGAAGACGTTCGTGATCAACGGCAAGAACAGAAGGGCGAGCGAGTGCCCCAAGATCCTCCCCTCGGTGCTGTTCAACCCTGACGACCTGCTTGTGGTGAAGGGGCCGGCATCGGGCCGGCGCGACCTGGTCGACGCGATCGGCGTGCAGCTCAGCGACGCGTACCGCAAGGTCCTGCGCGACTACACGCGTGCCGTCACGCAGCGCAACTCCCTGCTCAAGGGGGAGGTCTTCGACGGGGACGTGTTCGAAAGCTGGACCAACGCGCTCGTGGCGGCAGGCTCGACGCTGTACCTGTACCGTCAGGCGCTCGTCAGGCGCCTCGTCCCGTACGTCGACGACGCGTACCGCCAGCTCTCCCACGACGAGAGCATCGTGGTGGAGTACCGCCCGTTCTGCGGGGTGCTCACCGACGACAGGCAGAGGGTCGTCGAGGCATTCCACGACATCCTGCGTGAGAGGCGCCAGGAGGAGGTCGCCCGGCGCACGACGGTGGCGGGGCCGCACCACGACGACATCGCGATGACGATCGACGGCAGGGCGGTGCGCAACTTCGGCTCGCAGGGGCAGCAGCGCACGACGATCCTCGCGATCAAGATGGCCAACGCGGCCCTGGTCAAGGACATGCTCGGGTACTACCCGGTGTTTTTGCTCGACGACGTGATGAGCGAGCTTGACAATGACCGGCGCAGGGCGCTGTTCTCCCTGATAGACACCGGCATGCAGACGATCGTGACGACCGCGAACCTCGATTACTTCACGCAGGGCGAGCGCGACCGCGCCAAGGTCCTTTCGATCGTCGATCTCAAGGCGCGGGGAGGGTCCGCATCATGAGCCTGGACGAAGAGGTCAGGACCTACCTGGGCACCTCCTACGCCGAGAGGGGGGTGGGCGAGCTCGCCGACGGGGTGATGGGCGGGCTGTTCCGCGCCACGCCGACCATGGCCAAGGTCGCCCGCGCGCTGCGCCTGTGGGCGACGATGGGCGACCCCACGCTGCGGGACCACTGCAATGGGCTGTCGTTTCGCTCGCACCGCAACAGCGTGGAGATGGTCGTCTACGTGGACTCGAACATCTGGATGTACGAGTTCCAGATGCGCTCGTTCGAGATTCTGCGCGAGTGGAGGGCGCGCTGCGAGCGCACGAACCAGGAGGACCTCGTCGTCGACAAGGTCACGTTCAGGCTCTCGCGCCGGGCGCGGGAGGGAGGATTCTCGGAGGGCTACTCCAACCACGACGAGGCGGTGCCTCCCCAGTCCGTGCCGCTGTCGCCCGAGGAGCGTCGGGAAGCCGTCGACATGGTGTCGGGAATCACCGACCCGACGCTTCGCGAACACGTCCTGAACGCCCTAATTTCCGTCAAGGAATGGAAAAAGTCATCGAGGTCCTAAAAAGGGCCTTGAAAACGATTGTGGCAACTGTGAGAGGGCATTTTTTGGGTCATGTTGTAAAGACTCTCCCCTATAATGGATGGCATGTATAGGGGCCCGCGCCCGACGGTCCCTCGCGTGCCCGCCTCCCGCCGTGTCGGAGCGGCCGGGCGGGACGTCGGGCGTGCCGGGCGAAGCCTCTCGTCTCCTCACCTCCGACGAATCGGATGAATCGACCTCTCAAGCGCCGTCAGCCTTGCTGAGAAATGTCGGAGCTGGTGACGAGGCGGGCGGTCCCGGCCGCAGCGCCGCCCAGTCAGGACGAAGGGATACCCGTGCCAGAGAACAAGAAGTCGGACTACTCAGGTAAGAACATCCGAGTCCTCGAGGGACTCGAGGCGGTTCGCGTCAGGCCCGGCATGTACATCGGATCGACCGGCCCCATGGGCCTGCACCACCTCATCTACGAGATCGTCGACAACTCCGTCGACGAGGCGCTCGCCGGGTACTGCAACAGGATCGACATCACGGTGCACCTGGACAACTCGGTCACGGTCATCGACAACGGCCGCGGCATCCCGGTGGACATGCACCCCAAGATGCGCAAGCCCACGCTCGAGGTCGTCATGACCGTGCTGCACGCGGGCGGCAAGTTCGGCGACGGCGGTTACAAGGTCTCCGGCGGCCTGCACGGCGTCGGCGTCTCGGTCGTCAATGCGCTGTCGAAGAAGATGGTCGTGCAGGTCAAGCGCGACGGCGGCATCTACGAGATGGAGTTCTCCCGCGGCAAGGTGACCCGCAAGATGGAGCAGGTCGGCAAGAGCAAGGGCACCGGCACGTCGGTGACGTTCTGGCCCGACCCGTAGATCTTCACCGAGACGACGGTGTTCGACCACGACACGATCTCGGACCGCATGCAGGAGATGGCGTTCCTCAACAAGGGGCTCAAGATCGTGTTCACCGACGAGCGCGAGCTCGAGCCGCGCGTGGAGGAGTACCGCTACGACGGCGGCATCAACGACTTCGTGAAGTACCTCAACGAGGACAACGACATCCTCCCCGGCCTCTCCAAGCCGATCTACATCGAGAAGAAGGCCACCGAGGAGGGCGGGAAGGACGCCAACGGCGAGGTCGAGGTGGCCATGCAGTGGAACACCGGCTACAGCGAGAACGTCATGGCGTTCGCCAACAACATCAACACGATCGACGGCGGCACGCACCTGGAGGGATTCAGGCAGGCGCTGACCCGCACGCTCAACGACTATGCCCGCAAGCAGGGGATTCTCAAGGAGAAGGACTCCAACCTCTCCGGTGACGACGTGCGCGAGGGCCTCACGGCGGTGATCTCGGTCAAGCTCTCCAACCCGCAGTTCGAGGGACAGACCAAGACCAAGCTGGGCAACTCCGAGATGCGCAACCTGGTTCAGTCGGCGGTGAGCGACGGCCTCTCCGACTACCTCGAGGAGCACCCCAACCAGGGTAAGGCGATCATCAACAAGGGCATCCAGGCCCAGCGGGCCCGCACGGCGGCACGCAAGGCGCGCGAGGCCACGAGGCGCAAGAGCCTGCTGGAGAGCGCGAGCCTGCCCGGCAAGCTGGCCGACTGCTCCGTGCGCGAGCCCGAGCTCACCGAGCTGTTCATCGTCGAGGGTGACTCGGCAGGTGGCTCGGCGAAGGACGGCCGTCGCCGTGACATCCAGGCCATTCTGCCGCTGCGCGGCAAGATCCTCAACGTCGAGCGCGTCGGCGATCACCGCGCGTTCTCGAGCGAGACGATCCAGTCGCTGATCACCGCCATCGGGACGGGCGTTACGACCTCCGACGACGCCGAGAAGAGCGAGTTCGACATCACCAAGGCGCGCTACCACAAGATCATCATCATGACGGACGCCGACGTCGACGGCGCGCATATCCGCATCCTGCTGCTGACGTTCTTCTACAAGTACATGCGGCCGCTGATCGACGCGGGTTACATCTACGTGGCGTGCCCGCCGATCTTCGGCATCAAGGTGGGCAAGAAGATCTTCTACGTCTACCCCGACGGCAAGAACCCCGAGGACGAGATCCTCGCCAAGGCCATCGAGGCCAACGTGCCCGACAAGCCCGACGGGACCGGCAAGGTCAAGTACAACGTCCAGCGCTACAAGGGCCTGGGCGAGATGGACCCGGCACAGCTGGCGAGCACGACGATGGACCCCAAGTCGCGCATCCTGCAGCAGGTGACGATCGAGGACGCCGAGCTCGCGGGGCGTGCGGTCCGCAAGCTGATGGGCTCGCACGTGGAGGACCGCCGCGAGTACATCGAGATGCACGCGAACGATGCCCGCTACCTGGACGCCTAGGCGGTAGCGGCGCGACGCCGGCCGACGGGGTCGGCGCGAAGGGCGCGGGAGCCCGCAGGTGGGGCGCCCGCGCGTTCACATGACGAGAAGGGCCTGAAGTGGCTGACGACACGAACAACAAGCCCGGTCAGGGCGAGGGCGCGGGCGGCGCCGACCAGGGAGGCGCGGGCTTTGGCTCGACGCTGCCCGACGACCTGCAGCGCCTGATCGCCCGGGCCGAGCAGGAGGACGGCGACTCTCCCGTCTACAACCCCGACGAGGAGGACGAGGCGGCAGAGTCGAGCGACACCGAGGAGGACGAGGACCTCGAGGAGGACTTCGACCTCGAGGGACGCGGCGCCGGCGGCTCGGACGACCAGGGCGGCAGGCTGCAGCTGAGCGAGTTCGGCAGCGAGATGAAGCAGTCGTTCATCGAGTACTCGATGAGCGTCATCACCGCGCGCGCCCTGCCCGACGTGCGCGACGGCCTCAAGCCGGTCCACCGCCGCATCCTGTACGCGATGAACGAGTCGGGCATCTTCCCCAACAAGCCGCACAAGAAGTCGGCGTGGACCGTCGGCGAAGTCATCGGCAAGTATCACCCGCACGGCGACGCCGCCGTCTACGACGCGATGGTGCGCCTGGCGCAGTGGTTCTCGATGCGCGTGCCGCTGATTGACGGCCACGGCAACTTCGGCAACATCGACGGCGACGGCGCGGCGGCCATGCGTTACACTGAGTCGCGCCTGGCCAAGCCGGCGATGGAGCTGCTGCGCGACCTGAACAAGGACACGGTCGACTGGCAGCCCAACTACGACGAGTCGCTGCGCGAGCCGGTCGTCCTGCCCGCGCGCTTCCCCAACCTGCTGGTCAACGGCGCGCAGGGCATCGCCGTCGGCATGGCGACTAACATCCCCCAGCACAACCTGGGCGAGGCCATCGACGCCACCTGCATGCTGATTGACAACCCCGAGGCCACGGTCGCCGACCTCATGACCGTGATGCCCGGTCCGGACTTCCCCACCGGCGCCATCATCATGGGCACCGACGGCATCCGCCAGGCCTACGAGACCGGCCGCGGCTCCATCACGATCCGCGCCAAGGCCCACGTCGAGTCCACCAAGACCGGGCGCAACCGCCTGGTGTTCACCGAGATTCCCTACCAGGTGAGCAAGGGCGCCCTCTCGGAGAAAATCGCCCAGCTGGTCAACGAGAAGCGCATCGAGGGCATCTCCGACCTGCGCGACGAGTCGAACCGCAAGGGCATCCGCCTGGTCGTCGAGCTCAAGCAGGGCGCGGTGCCCCAGGTCGTGCTCAACAACCTGTACAAGATGACCCCGCTGCAGTCGAACTTCGGCGTAAACAACCTGGCGCTGGTCAACGGCGTGCCCAAGCAGCTCACGCTGCGCCAGATGCTGCAGTACTACATCGACCACCAGGTCGACGTCGTGACCCGCCGCACCGAGTTCGACCTCAAGAAGGCTCAGGCGCGCGCCCACATCCTCGAGGGCCTGCTGATCGCGCTCGACAACATTGACGAGGTCATCAGCATCATCCGCTCCTCGCATACCGACGCGATCGCCAGCCAGCGGCTGATGGACCGCTTTGGCCTGGACCAGGACCAGACCACCGCGATCCTCGAGATGCGCCTGCGCCGCCTGACCGGCCTGGAGCGCGACAAGATCCAGGAGGAGCTCGAGGGCCTGCGCAAGGCAATCGCCTACTACGAGGACCTGCTCGCCCACCGCGAGAAGATCCTCGGGGTCATCAAGCAGGAGATGCTCGAGATCAAGGAGAAGTACGCCGACCCGCGCCGCACCGAGATCTCCAGCGAGGGCACGAAGGACCTCGACGTCGAGGACCTGATCGCCGACGAGGACATGGTCGTCACGATCACGCGCTCCGGCTACGTCAAGCGCCTGCCGGTGGCGACGTACCGCTCGCAGCGCCGCGGCGGCAAGGGTTCGCAGGGCGTCAAGCTCAAGGAGAACGACTTCGTCAACCGCATCTTCATCGCGAGCACGCACGAGTTCGTGCTGTTCTTCTCGACCAAGGGCAAGGTGTACCGCCTCAAGGTGCACGAGCTGCCGCTGGCCGGCCGACAGGCGCGCGGCACCGCGATCGTGAACCTGCTGCCGCTCGAGGAGGGGGAGACGATCGCTGCGGTCATCAACACGCGCGACTTCCCCGAGGACGAGTACCTGATGTTCGCGACGCAGAACGGCATGGTCAAGAAGACCGCGATGAGCGAGTACGCGCGCTCCCGCCGCGACGGGCTGATCGCGATCACGCTCAAGCCCGACGACCGCCTGATTGCTGTGCGCCGCGTGAACGACGACGACCGCGTGATGCTGGCGAGCGACGCCGGCAAGGTCATCATGTGGGAGTCCGCGCAGGTGAGGCCCACCGGGCGCGGCACCATGGGCGTCCGCGGCATGACGCTGCCCGACGGGGCTCTGGTGCTGGGCATGGAGATTACCAACGGCCAGGGCGACCTGTTCGTGATCACCGAGCGCGGCTACGGCAAGCGCACCCACGTGAGCGAGTACCCGGTGCAGAACCGCGGTGGTCAGGGCGTCTACACGATCACGATGACGCTCAAGAAGGGCAAGCTCGTGGCGATGAAGGTCGTGGGCCCGCAGCACGAGCTCATGATCGTCTCGAGCGACGGCGTCGTCATCCGCGTGAAGGCCAACGACACCCCGCTGCTGGGCCGCGCGACGCAGGGCGTCAAGATCATGGACGTCGGCCCGGACGACACGGTGAGCGCGGTGGCCCGCATGGCCATCTCGAAGAAGCCGCGCAAGGGCATCGCCGAGGGCCAGTCGACGCTCGACCTGGGCGACGACAAGCAGGACTCCATCGACCTCGGTGACGGCGAGGAGGACACCGTCGACGAGAACATCGGCGACGACGATGATGTCGCCACCGACGCCGACGAGGGCGACGGGCAGGAGTAAGACACCGACACGGGTGTGGAACGTGCGAGAGGGGGCGGGCGCGGTCAGGTGAGCTGACCTGCGTCCGTCCCCTCTCTGTTTTCGGCGAGAGGCCTCCCCTACTCGCCGTCCTCGCCGTTGTGGCGCATGCTCTCCGTGCGGAAGTCGTCGGGCGTGACCGTCTCGACGAACTTGTGAAACTGCTCCATCTCGGCCCTGTCCTGCTCGCTCTTGATGTTGACCCATGCCGGGTAGCCGGCCGACTCCATGACCGACTCGCTCACGTACATGGGGACGTCCATGCGTAGCGCGATCGCGATCGCGTCGCTGGGCCGTGCGTCGACCTTGAGCAGGGAGTCCCCCTGCTGGATGTGCAGTGACGCGTAGAAGATGGTGCCCTTGACGCGGGGGATGCAGACGCGCAGCAGCTTGCCGCCGAGCGTCCCGATGACGGTGCAGATCAGGCTGTGGGTCATCGGACGGGAGTCCTTCTCGTCCGAAAGCGCCTTGCCGATGGCGGCCGCCTCGACCGGGCCGATGCAGATGGGCAGGATGCGGTTGTTCATCGGCTCGTCGACCAGCGGTCTGAGGATGAGCAGGGACGCCCCGGGGACGTTGCCCATGACGAGCGTCTCGAGTGCAACGCGAATCACGCTGGCCTCCCCTCTCCAGTTCATGACTGCGTAAGCGTCCTGAGCGATGGCGCCCTGCGTGGATGGGGTCCCGCGGGCGACACCGATAACCAGCATTCTACTCTCAATGGCATACGGTGGTGAAATCCCCCGCGCGCATGCGAGTGGGAGGAGCGAAGAGCCGCAGCGCGAATGGGCGGCGTGGGGATGGCGAGGTCGTGTGCCGTTCCCATACCGTTGGCCTTTTGGGGCAGGCGTCGATCCGTCTCGGAGGCTGGTGCGCCCGCCTCTCCTGCCTTCCCTTCCTTCGTGGGGTAACCACTGAACTACCGAGATGGCCCGCGGCCAGCTCAGCGCGGACTTGTGGATGAAAAATGGTGAACCACGAGCGATGCGACCCAATCGAAGATGGGAGTTGACGCTGACCCTGGCTTTACTTATATTAACTTAGCTGTTCGGGCCCGTAGCTCAGTTGGTCAGAGCGCACGGCTGATAACCGTGAGGTCACAAGTTCAAACCTTGTCGGGCCCACCATTTTTCACAAATAAACGCCCCAGCGTGAGCCGAGTCGCCGCTGAGGCGTTTATTCTATCTGGGGATGTAGCTCAGCTGGGAGAGCGCGGGCTTTGCAAGCCTGAGGTCGTGGGTTCGAACCCCATCATCTCCACCAGACGCAAAACAGCAGGTCAGGGGCATCAAGACCCCTGGCCTGCTTGCGTTTTGGGCGTTTTATCCCAAGAAAATCGGCCTTGGGATAACGGCTGGGATAACGCTGGGATAAAACTTTCCCGATTTTCGGGACGATTCCCGCCGCCGTGGCCGTGCCTGGGCCGCCTTTGCTCTCCACAGTGAGGGAGCGTTTTTCAGTCGGTCGTGGGCGTCGTGAGTCGAGAAGTCCCCGACGACCTCCTGCCCGTCGCCCCCGTGCCCGCGCCAACCATCCGCCTAACGCGCCGCCGCGTCCGGCGACACCTGCCGGGGGCTCCGCCCCGATGCCGGACGTCCCCTCGTCGCGATGTTCCCGCCTCGTGGCGGCTCGTCTGCGGTCTCGCGTGCCTTCGCGCGGCGTGTGGCGTGGCCGGTGACCGGCGGGCGGGGGGTAGGGGGGTCTTTTTATTCGGCCGCCCCGGCCCGTCTCGGCGGCCAGGGCCGAAATCCCCCCGCGCCCAAAAAAAGACAGGGGCCGCGCGAGACTCCCCGCGCGACCCCCTCGGCGCCTCCGCGCCCCTCGGCTCGCATGTCGTTCATTCGTTCACGGTGCGACGGTACTGGGCCGCCACCTGGGCGAGCACGCTGTCCTTGCGCTTCGTCTTCGTCGCCGCCTCCGCGTCGAGCGCCTTCAGCTTGTCCGTAAGCTCCTCCATGGTGGTGGCGAGCGGCCGGGCGTCGCGGTCGCTCTCGCACTCGTCCAGCAGACGCGCCGTCTTCAGAAGCGCCTGGTACGTCGCCTCGCGCTCGTCGCCATCCATGATTGCCCTCTCAATCGGGCCCGGTCCCTTGTCGTCGAAGTACACGTCGCTCTCCAATCGTCTCGTCGTCCTCGCCGCCCACGTCCCTTTCTGTCCACAGGCTTGGGCGTGGGTGGGAGCCTTTAGGGGGTCGCACCCATCCACCACGCCCACGGGTCGACCGCCCGAAGCCTTGGGCGTGGGTGGGAGCGATAAAGGGGTCCCGCCCATCCGCCACCGCCAAATAGTGGCCTCCTCCATCCTGTGGACAGAGAGACGCTCCATCGTGCCCCGCCGCGTGGTGGGCGGCATGGGACCCCCTTAAGGCTTCCGCCCATCCACCAGACGTGGCCCTGGGCGTGGTGGATGGAACGGGACCCCCTTAGGGCCTTCGCCCATCCACCACGGCTAAGCCCCGTCCGCGTCGGACCCCGCCGCCCCGTCGGGCGTCACGACGCTGCCCCCCGGCCCCGGCTCAAGGTGGAACGGCATCGCGCCGGTGGGCTTGAGCCACGCGCCGAGCGTCGCCCTCTGCACCCTCGCCAGCCCGGCCCCGGCAGCCAGGTCGTTGTACTGGCTGAGCACGGCTGCGATGGTCGCGGGCTCCCCGGCCTGGCGGCACCTGGCGACGCACTCCCCGATGAGCCCCGCCTTTGCCTGGCGCTGCTCCTCGCCCCTGGCCCTGCTTGCCGCGCCCCCGCGACGTCCCGCGGCCTCGAACGAACCCACCTCTGCGAGCTCCGCCAGGGCGCCGCGCACGTCGGGCACGAAGTGGCCGTCCGTGAAGAACAGGTCGAGCGGCCTCCGCCCGGGGAACTCCCGCAGGTCGAACTCCATCCGGTACGCCCCGGCGCCCTGGCGGCCCTCAATCTCGCGACAGGCTTCGCGGCAAGCCTCCGAGCGCCCCGGGTCGTCCGCGGCGCCCTCGAAGTCGAGGGGCGACACGTCTATGAGCGCGTCGGGCCAGCGCGCGAAGACCGAGCTCCCCGCCGCGCGGTCTATCGAAGCCTTGGAGCCTGACGCGCCCTTGCTGTGGTGGTGAATCGCGATGAGCGCGCACCCGATGGTGCGCCCTATCCGGTCGAGCTGGGCGACGAGCGGCCGCACGTCCTTCACCGCGTTCTCGTCGCCCGTCTCCAGCTGGTAGACGCAGTCGACGATGACGCACCCCCACGAAGGCCCGCCCATGCCCCGCCACGTCGCTATGAGCCGGTCCGCGAACTGCTGGGCGTCGAGCCCCATGCCGCGCCCCTCGAACGCCAGCATCGGCTCCGCGTCGCCGGGGTCGAACGCCCGGGACCTGAGCACCTTGTCGCATCGGATGAGGAATGACGTCTCCGAGACTTCCAGGTTCGCGTAGACGACCTGGCATCGCCTGCAACGGAAGCCGAGCCACGCCCCGCCCGTCGCGAGCGCCGTCGCCAGGTCGATTGCGAGCCACGTCTTGCCGACCTTCGGCGGCGCGCTGAGGAGCATCTTCTGGCCGACGCGCAGCACGCCCGATATGAGCTCCGGGTCCGGCGTCGGCGGCCCGTCCCGCAGCGCGTCGGCGACGTTGGTCAGGGTCAGCGGCTCCGGCCTGGGCGGCTGGGCGGGCCGGGACGCGGCCCCTCGCGCCGTGGGGAGGGTGCCGCCGTCTGCCGCCGTGCTCGTGACGTCCGACGTCGCGCGCCCTATGCACATCTGGCCGTAGGTCCGTCCGTCAGAGCCGTGGCGCTCGTCCCACTTCGGGCGATACAGCGCGGACCTCCTGAAAGCCTGAGGTCGTGGGTTCGAACCCCATCATCTCCACCAGATTAGAGAATTGTGCAGGCCAGAAGCGTTATGCTTCTGGCCTGTTCGCGTTTGGGGGCTGGGGCTCCTAGGGTCGGGCCTTGCCCGCCCTGTTGCCCCGCTCTGTCGCGAGGAATCGATTCGGGAGGATATTTATGAGCAACGCTGGCAAGAAGGTAAAGGTCCACTACGTCGGCACCCTGGACGACGGCACCGTGTTCGACAGCTCGCGCGACCGCGACAAGCCGATAGAGTTCACCTGCATGAAGGGGCAGATGATTCCCGGGTTCGACCGCGCCGTCGATGAGATGAAGGTCGGCGAGGTGCGCGATGTGCACCTCGAACCCAAGGACGCCTATGGCATGCCCGACCCATCGAACGTCATGCACGTGCGGTTTGGCGAGACGCTCTACTTCTATGACGAGAACGACAAGCCCGTCCCGATGACCATCAAGACCGCCCAGCACGGCAAGGCTAGCTTTGTGGGCACCAAGGACAAGAGCCGCGTCATCGAGGTCGCTGTGGGCGAGAAGCACAAGATCATCGCGCATCGGCGCGGCAAGGCCGAGCTCGAGGTCGTGAAGGCGCGCAACGACACCGTCGACTTCGACCTGAACCATCGCCTGGCGGGCAAGCCGCTGAACTTCAACATCGAGCTGCTCGAGGTCGAGGACTAGCGACTCCGCCATGAGGGACAAGTACTTCAACATCAACGAGCAGGGCCTGAGCGTTCGGTGCAAACTGTACTGCCAGAAGGACGCCCGCGCGTTCTCGCACGTCGCGCTGGCGACCTACGGCTTCGGCGGCAACAAGGACAACCACGCCGTGCAGAAGTTCGCCGAGCGTCTCACCGCCAAGTACCCGGGCTACGCGGTGCTGACCTTCGACTGGCCTGGTCACGGCAACGACGGTCGCAAGCGACTCTCCGCGACCGAGAGCATGACCTACCTCACGCTGGCAATCGACCATGCCCGGCGGGAACTGGGGGCCGAGCACCTCTACCTGTACTCGACCAGCTACGGCGGCTACATTGCCCTGCGCTATATCATCGAGGTGGACGACCCGTTCGAGGCAATCGCCCTGCGCTGCCCCGCCATCGACATGTATCACGTCATGCTTGACAACTTTGACCAGGCGGAGCTCGACGCGATGGCGCGCGGCAAGAAGGTGCTCAAGGGCTACGACCGCAAGGTCGAGCTCGACCAGGCGTTCCTGGACGACCTGCGCGAGCACGACGTCCGGCAGTACGAGTACTTCGACCATGCCGACCGTATTCTCTTGCTGCACGGCACGCGCGACGAGGTCGTGCCCATCGAGGACACGCGCAAGTTCGCCGACGACAACGTGATCGAGCTGGTCGAGGTGGAGCATGCCGACCACCCGTTCTCCAACCCCGACACGATGGACTTCGCAATCGGCGAGGTGGTGAAGTTCCTGGCGCCCAACAGGCCGAGATAGGTGGGTCGGGCACGGGGCACCTCGAAGGAGGGCCATGGAATTTGCGTTTCATCGAGGGCACGCATCAAACAACGAGTGTATCTGGCTCATCGATTCTGCCGAGCGGCCGTTTGACCTCGACGAAGTCGCTCACGACCTCTCGAGCTCGGTACTGCAAATTTACGTGAATGAATGGAACGCCAAGCTTAGTCCGTGGCCCGCGCAACCTCTCAGTCCGAAGGGTGGTTCCTTTGCCGGGGGCGCACCTTCATTCCTTAAGAGCCTTATCGGTGACGCTTCGGCGTGCGAGCAAAGCATGGGGTTGTCTCCTACCCCATCTTGCCGCGCAATAGCAGGCTATTCGCTTGCTGGCCTTTTCTCGCTGTATTCATTCGTTTGCACGTCGATGTTTGGGGCTGCGGCGAGCGTCTCTGGCTCGCTTTGGTACGATGGCTGGAATGAATGGCTCGCCTCTCAACTTGACGAGTGCGAGAATCCTGGCGGATTTGTCTACGTCAGCTTGGGGTCTCGTGAACGGCGCGCCTCAATCCCTCGCCTTCGTGCGATTGAGGGGCAGACGCGCCTGACCTTGGACATCCTTTCCGGAGCTGGCTGTAAGACGCACTTCGAAAAGACGCCCGGTAACCATGTTCAGAACGCTGGTCTTCGCATGCGGCTGGCGCTTGCGGCTCTCGACAGGTTTATCGACGTGGCATGAGAAGACTGCTGGTTGTCTTCTATCTTTTCTGAGTGCGTACGACGTGCGGAAATACGCTCCCGGTCGGGATGAAACCTGCCCTAATGGCACTGGAGGAGTGAGATGGCGAACGAACCTCCCTACGACATCACTTCGAGAGAGTCCATCATCCATTACGCCAAATTTCTTGTGGGCCATACGCTGAGAGAAAAAGTGCACATCGAGCAAATCGATGACCCAAAGGTAAGGCGAGGGTCATTCGGAAATGCCATTGAAGAATATTATTTCAAGTATGACATAAACAGCAACCAAGAGCCTGATTTTTCTGAAGCAGGTCTTGAGCTAAAAACAACTCCCATGAAGAGGAATCCCAAAGGGTCACTTGTCGCAAAAGAGCGACTCGTAATCACGATGATCGATTACAACAAGGTCGTGAAGGAGAGCTTCGAGACGAGCCATTTCATGAAGAAGGCTTCCTCGATTCTGCTCATCGTGTATCTGTGGGAAGAGAATCTAAACCCAATCGATTATGAAGTTCTGTTCGCTGAGGAATGGGACCCCAGCGAAGAGGACCGCGCCCAGTTCAAGGCCGACTGGGAAAAGATAGTAAACAAGGTCAGGGCGGGTCACGCGGAGGACATCTCCGGTTCCGACACACTCTACCTCGAGGCATGCACGAAGGCCGCAAACTCCTCCGTAAGACGTTCGCAGCCGTATTCCGACGTCCCTGCCAAGCCCCGAGCCTGGGCAATCAAGGCGTCATATATGACGGTAATAGAGAACAAGCTGCTGAGCGGCAGTCAGAAAATTGAACGCAGTGAAGACGAAAGAGAACTTGACCTCCTCTCGTTGCTGCGGAAGAGATTCCAGCCGTTCTTTGGAATGACTTTGGGTCAGCTATGCGAGAGGTTTGGTGTTGCCGTGTCCGGGAGGCGCCTCCCGAAGAATGCCGCTGCGCTGGTAACGAGGAGGATTCTCGGCGTTGACGACGACGCGGACATAGAGGAGTTCGTCAAGGCGGGGGCGAAGACTAAAACGATACGCCTCAAGAGAACCGGCCGACCGAAGGAGGCCGTGTCCTTCCCGGCATTTGACTATTTTAAGCTCGAATCGACGCCGTTCGAACAATCGGACTTCTACGGAAACCTTCAGCAGCTCTGGCTCTTCGTCATCTACCGTGAAGATGAGTGGGGCTTCTACCGCCTCTCCGACCTCTGCTTTTGGCAGATGCCCGAGCGGGACATCCCCGAGGCCAAGCGCTGTTACGACCAGATGCGCAGAAACGTCGAGCTCGGCAGGGCGGACGTTTCCGTCAAATCGAGCGAAAATCGCTGCTGCCATGTGCGGCCTCATGGCAGGGACTCTGCCGACGTCCTCCCCCAGCCACACGGCATGCCAGTGACCAAGAAGTGCTTCTGGCTCAATCAAAGTTATTTACAGGATGAGATAGAGAGAATATTGAAAGAAAATGATTCAAAAATGTAGTTCAACAACAGTATTGATCATTCAATAGGATTTGGCTACTATTACTGGCTGAACTGGTCCACAGTCAGCGATTGGAGAAACGTGGACAACAGGATTACAGTGGCCGAGCTCTTTGCGGGCGTCGGGGGCTTTCGTCTGGGCCTTGACGGTTACGTCGACGCGGACAGGGGATGGAGGCTGCCCGCCGCCGGACCGTTCGAAACGATTTGGGCGAACCAATGGGAGCCGGGAAGCGACAGAAGGCAGTTCGCGGCAAGGTGCTACAAAATGCGCTTTGGGGATGACTCGGTTGTCAACGAGGACATTGACCTCGTGCTGGACGAATACGACGCGGGGAAGCGCGACATCCCATCGGTCGACATGGTCGTCGGTGGATTCCCCTGCCAGGACTACTCGGTGGCGCGCCCTTTGTCTCAAGCGGCGGGAATCGAGGGGAAGAAGGGCGTCCTGTGGTGGGACATCTATCGATTCCTCCGAATCCAACTCGATAAATCGCAGGACAACGTCAGATGGTGTCTGTTCGAGAACGTGGACAGGCTTCTGAAGTCCCCGGCAAAGCAGCGGGGGCGGGACTTCGCAATCATTCTCTCTTGCCTGGCTTCGCTGGGCTACTCGGTCGAATGGCGCGTGGTCAACAGTGCTGAATATGGCTTTCCGCAGCGCAGGAAGCGCACGTACATCTTTGCGGAGCGCAATGTCAGCTGGGACGCACGAGAGAGGCTGTGCCATGGTGTGATGGCGCGGGCCCTTCCAATCGAGGTGCCACAAGAGGTTATGACGGTGCAGATTCCGACCGACCCGTATGACGCTTCCGAATCCTTCAATCGTGGCGGAAAGGTGTCTCCCTTCATGGAGGCGGGCGTCATGGTGGGGAACTCCGCGCTGACATGCCGGATTGAGGAGGCATACCATGGGCCTCGCAGAAACCTCGGTGACGTTCTCGTTCCTGAGGACGACGTGCCGCAGGAGTACTTCGTGCCTGAAGACCAGGTGGGCCGCTGGGAGTATCTCAAGGGCGCCAAAAGCGAGGAGCGCGTTAACAAGTCGACCGGATTCGCCTATCGGTATTCAGAAGGGTCGATGTCGTTTCCCGATTCGACTGACAAACCCTCTCGGACGATTCTCACCGGTGAAGGAGGTTCGGGTCCCTCGCGCTTCAAGCACGTGGTGAGGTGTGATGACGGTCGCCTGAGGCGCCTCGTTCCCGACGAGCTCGACAGCCTTCAGGGATTTCCCGCAGGGTGGACAGATACGGGAATGACCGATTCACAACGCGCCTTCTGCATGGGCAACGCACTCGTAGTTGGCATTCCTCATCTCATTGGTAAAGAAATTGCTAATGATATAGAGAATAATTAAAAATATTATTTTTTATAATAGAATACCACTAAAGAAAGACCGCATGTCCATCGATAATATATGGGCGTGCGGTCCTGCTATGGGGGATGGTGCAGAGCAGACGCCGTGGCATCATCGGAAGTCCCGCTTCCGCTTCAGGTCACGATGACCGACCATCCTTTGTCCTAACGCGTGCGATAGAATCGCACATGGCGATGTGGGCTAACCTATGCGGTTTCGCTCACGAGAGATGCGACGATGATTCCAACGTTAGGACGAGCCCGTCACGGCGTCAGCGGACGAGCGAGGCAGGGAGACCAAGATTGAACAAGTACGAGGCTCTGCGCGCCCTTGACCTGGACGAGACTGCCAACGAGCAGGACGTCCGCCTCGCCTATTACGGGATCGACAAGGCGATATCGTCGCAGTCGTTCGAGGACGAGGGCAAGGTCACGACCCTTGTCGACAACTTCAAGGCATACTCGCTCGACGCTCGGGACTTCCTGCTTGCCAACGGCATCGACGCCGATGGCAACGACGGGATGGTCGACAGGGTATTCCGCAAGAAGGTCAAGACGGAGAAGCTCAAGGTGTCGGCCGCCGATGATGCCTGGGCGCGGCTGAGCGGCTTCGACCTGCTGCGCGGCCGCCTGCTCTCGATGCGCGAGAACGAGCTGAGCAAGATCCGCAGCTGCATCGTCGCGCTGGTGCTCTGTGTCGTCGTCAGCTTCATCACGATCCGGTTCCTGCGCGCCACCCCGCGCTTCGTCGTGGAGGGCGTGCTGCTGGCAATCATCATCTTCGCGTCGGTCGTGCTCACCGATGCCCAGAAGTGGTCGAAGATCGTGAAGGCGCACGTCACCGACATCGACGACCGCGTGCACGCCCTCAAGGAGAAGCTCGGCATCGACGACCCCGACTACGTCCCGCCGGAGCAGCGCGTGGAGGGCAACGCGTTCACGCGCTTCTGGGGGAGGGTGCGCGCGGCGTTCTCGAGGCTTGCCGCCAAGGTGCGCGAACGCCGAAGGCGACGAGGAGAGGCAAGGGGAGCCGACGGGGCCTCGCGAGGGAAGCGGACGGCGATCGCCAAGGCTAAGGGCAGCGGCGCCGGGCACGAGGACATCACGGGCGCGACGCGCGCGGGCGCGGTCGCAGATGGGAAGGAAGACTCAGATGAGCGGCAGTAACAACAGGCGCGCGTCCGGCAACGGCAAGCCCGCCGACGACGTCGAGCCCATCTCGCGCGCGCTCGAGGACCTCGCCAACGAGATGGTCGACCAGGGCCTGGAGAGCTTGGGGCAGACGGGCAGGTTCACCACGGTCCTCGCGATGGAGGACGCGTCGGGCAACCGCGCGATGCTCTCGTTCGACGACGACATGGTCGATGAGTGCGTGAGGGAGGCGCGCGACACCCTGCGCCGCGCCGCGCACAAGAGCGGCAGGGTCGAGGGCCTCTCGGGACGGCCGGTCCGCTACGCGATCGCCTACGACGGGGCCATCCGCGAGGAGGAGGGCCAGCCGTACAAGAACGCCCTGATCGTCGAGTACGGCGAGCAGGGGCTGTCGAGTGCGTACTCGGCATATCTTCTCTACAAAAAGGCAGGTCACCCAAAAGATTTTGTGTGGACGGACCCCGCCGCGGCCGGTCAGATGGAACTGCTCGTCTAGCGGTCGTAACATGGCGCTACGCTCAAAATCACCCATCCTCTAACACATGGCCGTATCACGGCGCCGCGCGGAAGACACGTCCGTGGCCCGCGCAGGTGCGCCAAAACCGTTGAAAGGTACAGCTCGAATGCGTCAGGACTCAATTCGCAACATCGCCATCATCGCTCACGTTGACCACGGCAAGACCACGCTGTGCGACAAGCTCCTGAGGGCGACCGATGCGTTCCGCGACAACCAGGAGGTGCAGGACCGCATCCTCGACTCCAACGACCAGGAGCGCGAGCGCGGCATCACGATCCTCGCCAAGAACATCTCGATCGAGTACAAGGGCATCAAGATCAACGTCATCGACACCCCCGGCCACGCGGACTTCGGCGGCGAGGTCGAGCGCGTTCTGCGCATGGCCGACGGCGCGCTGCTGCTGGTTGACGCGTTCGAGGGCCCGATGCCCCAGACGCGCTTCGTCCTGCAGCACGCGATCGAGGCGTCACTTGCGATCATGCTGGTCGTGAACAAGATCGACCGCCCGGGCGCGCGCCCGGAGGAGGTCGTCAACGACGTCTTCGACCTGATGTGCGACCTGGGCGCCACCGACGAGCAGCTCGAGTTCACGATGGGCCACGTCGTGTACGCCTCGGCGATGAACGGCTACGCGCGCCTGGACCCCTCCGACGGCAACATGGACATGTACCCGCTGCTCGACATGATCGTCGACGAGATGCCCGCGCCCGACGTCGAGCCCGACGCCCCGCTCGCGATGCAGGTCGTCAACGTCGACCACTCCACGTTCGTCGGGCGCATCGGCGTCGGCCGCATCTACTCCGGCACCATCCACACCGGTGACACGATCGCTGTCATCAAGAACAACGGCGACCTGTCCACCTCGACCGTCCGCCAGCTGTACACGTTCGACTACCTGGGCCGCAAGGAGTGCGACCAGGCCGTCGCCGGCGACATCTGCGCCGTGGTGGGCGTGGAGGGCACCGACATCGGCGACGTCTACACCTCGCCCGACGACCCGCAGCACCTTGACCCGATCATCGTCGACCCGCCGACCCTGTCGGTCGTGTTCGAGGCTTCGACCTCGCCGCTGGTCGGCCGCGAGGACCAGAAGGACATCGTGGGCGCCCGCCAGCTCAAGGAGCGCCTGATGCAGGAGAAGGAATCCAACATCACGATGGAGATCCACGAGACCGAGGACCACTCCGGCGTCGTGGTGTCGGGTCGCGGCGTGCTCCACCTGACCGTCCTGATGGAGACCATGCGCCGCGAGGGCTTCGAGTTCCAGGTCGGCCGTCCGCACGTCATCTACAAGCGGGGCGACAACGGCGAGAAGCTCGAGCCGTACGAGGAGGCCGTCGTCGAGACGCCGTCCGAGTACGCCGGCAAGGTCATCGAGCTGTTCGGCAACGTCGATGGCCTGATGACGAACATGGAGACCTACGACGACCGCGCCCAGGTCAAGTTCAAGATCCCGACGCGCGGCCTGATGGGCCTGAAGACCCGCGTGCTCAACGTGAGCCACGGCGAGGCCATGATGTACCACAACTTCCTGGAGTACGGCCCCTACGCCGGCGAGATCAACGCGCGCAAGAACGGCCTGATGATCTCGATGTCGACCGACAAGGCGGTGGCGTACGCCCTGGGCACGCTGCAGGAGCGCGGCACGCTGTTCGTCGGCCCCGGTGACGAGTGCTACGAGGGCATGATCGTGGGCGAGCGCCAGCGCGAGGGGGACATGGTCGTCAACGTCGCGCGCACCAAGAACCTGGGCAACCAGCGCTCCTCCACCGCCGACATCGCGGTCCAGCTGACCCCGCCGCGCACCTTCACCCTCGAGGAGGCAATGGAGTACATCGCCGACGACGAGCTGGTCGAGATTACGCCCAAGCACATCCGCATGCGCAAGCGCCTGCTCTCGGCCACCGACCGCAAGAAGGACTTCGTGCGCCGTCAGTCCGCCGCCGCTGCCGCCGCGCAGCAGGGGTAGGCAGGCACAGGTTCGAGAATCACGGGGCAGGGACGAGCGGCCTCGCCGGTGCGATTGCGCTGGCGGGGCCGCTCGGCGTTTGAGGTGCCCGGGCGCTCGCGCGGGGTGCGCGAACGCGGCGCGCAGGCGTGGGGTGGGCGAGGGCACGGCGGGGGCACGGGGCCGTTGAGGGCGGGGAGAGCCCACGGCTCCCCTACCCCCGTTCTACCTCGGTCGTAATCTCCTGCGTCGCGGGGTCGATGAACCGCTCGTACCAGCCGGCGTTGGGGAACGCGTAGGGATTGTCCTCGCTCTTGATGAGACTCTCCGGGGCGGTCACCAGAAGCTGACTCAGCACCACGAGGATCACGACACCTCCCACGGCGTCCTTCCATCCGACGCCATTCTTGGCGAACCACGCGGTGTGGGCGGCAGACAGCGGTAGCCAGCAAGCGACGGCAGTGAACAGGCCGGGAGCATAGAACCCCGAATAGACGTCGGCCTCATACAGCATGGTCATCGATTCATATGCGAGCAGGTTGTGCACCGCGAACTCAAAGTATCCGAACAGCATCACCGCGAAGCCCATCTTTCGCCCGTACCTGTCAAGTTCGACCAGTACGAGCCACACGAGTGCGCCGCCCAGGTTCGTGATCATGTCGGTGACCTCGTTCATGGGGTATCGGTCGCGTAGGAGGGCGTCGGAACCGGCGTTGTAGATGTAGTGGAAGCCCCCGGGGATTACCCATTCCTCCCAGACGTGCAGGGTTAGCACGACGACCGTCAGGGCGCCCAAGACCCTCAGGGCGTCCCAGCCCCTTCCCCTTGCTTTGGCGACGACCATCTGGACGACGAGCGTGATGCTCATCGCGACCATCGCGTACAGCCACCCCCACCCTACAAACCACCGCCACACCTCGAACATCTCTCATGCTCCTCTCAAACGGGACACCTTATGTCTGTCCATCTGTACTGCGAGGAGCATTTCGCTACAATCGTTTCGAAACGTAGCGCTACAGGACACTACAAACTCGTAGCGAAACGGCGTCGGACGGGGATGGGGGTGCCACATGTACCACATCAGCGACGACCGACGAAGCCGCAGGTCCGCGGAGAGGATTTACGACGGTCTGATTGCGTGCCTGGACCTCGAGTCATTCGACCGGGTGACGGTCAGCGAGGTCCAGAGGCGCAGCAGGGTCGCGAGGACGACCTTCTACCGGTGCTTCGATAACCTGTCCGACGTCCTCGCGTGGCGCTGCGACGAAGGGTTTCGCGCCGCGCTCGGCGGCCTCGGGCCGAGGGAGTTCCGCAACGAGCGCAGGCTGCTTCGCACGTACTTCTCGTACTGGATGGAGAACGGGGAGATTCTCGAGCTGCTCGTCCGCAACAACAGGGCAGACATCGTCTATGCGAGCCATCGGCGCGTCGGTGAGGAGCTGCGCGAGCGCTTCGGTACCCTTCCGAGAACCGAGGGCGACCGAGGTGACTTCTTCATGGCGGTGCGCACCGGGTTCACGCTGAGCATCCTGCTCACCTGGGCGAGCCATGGGCGCAGGGAGTCGGTCAATCAACTCATGGGCATCATCGACGAACAGGCGGAGACCCTCGCTCGCGGCATTCGCGGGGACGGGGCCGCATGACTGCGGGCCCATGGGTGTGATCGCCGGGCAATCGAGGCGCAGTGCGGGCCGATGCCACGCGCGGGCTGATGCCATGCGGTCAGCGAAGGGGTGTCCTGACGGCAGGGTGCGAAAACGCGTCGTTCCGCTACAGATTGCCCACACGACACGGTAGACTCTACAAGGGATGACGGGCCTGCCACCTGGGTCGACTGGGACGACATGCCGCAACTGCCGCGAGGGGCTACGAGGAAAGAGACGCCAACATGATCGAACGCTATACCCGTCCCGAGATGGGCCATATCTTCTCCCTGGAAAACAAGTACGACGTGTGGAAGCAGATCGAGGTCCTGGCGTGCGAGGCGCAGGCCGAGCTGGGCAAGATCGGCATCACGCGCGAGGAGGCGGCCTGGATCCGCGACCACGCCGACTTCAAGAAGGAGGAGGTCGACGAAATCGAGGCGGTCACGAACCACGACGTCATCGCCTTCCTCACCGACATGGCCCGCTACATCGACGCCGACGTGCCCGAGGGGCAGCCCAAGCCAAGCCGTTGGGTCCACTACGGCATGACCAGCTCCGACCTGGGCGACACGGCGCTGTGCTACATCCTGACCCAGGCGTGCGACATCATCATCGAGGACGTCAAGCGCGTGGGCGAGATCTGCAAGCGCCGCGCGTTCGAGGAGCGCAACACCCTGTGCGTCGGCCGCACGCACGGCATCCACGCCGAGCCCATGACGTTTGGCATGAAGTTTGGCAGCTGGGCGTGGGAGCTCAAGCGCGACTACGACCGCCTGCTCGACGCGCGCGACAACGTGTCGTACGGGGCGATCTCCGGCGCGGTGGGCAGCTACTCGAGCATCGACCCGTTCGTCGAGGAGTACGTCTGCGAGCACCTGGGACTGCACCACGACCCGCTGTCGACGCAGGTCATCAGCCGCGACCACCACGCCTACCTCGCCGGCGTGCTCGCCACGACCGCCGCGACCTGCGAGCGGATCGCGACCGAGGTCCGCGCGCTGCAGAAGACCGACACGCTCGAGGCGGAGGAGCCGTTCAAGAAGGGCCAGAAGGGCTCCAGCGCGATGCCGCACAAGCGCAACCCCATCACTGCCGAGCGCATCTGCGGCATGAGCCGTATCGTGAAGGCCAACGCCCAGGTGGCGTTCGACGACGTCGCCCTGTGGCACGAGCGCGACATCTCGCACAGCTCGGCGGAGCGCGTGGCGCAGGCCGACAGCTTCATCGCCCTCGACTACATGCTCGCCAAGCTCGAGTGGATCCTCGACGGCATGAAGCTCTACCCCAAGAACATGGAGGCCAACCTCAACCGCACGCGCGGCCTGATCTTCTCGAGCAAGGTGCTGCTCGCGCTGGTCGATACCGGCATCACGCGCGAGGACGCCTACAAGATCGTCCAGCGCAACTCCATGGAGGTGTGGGACGACATCCAGCAGGCGCGCCCGGGCAAGGGCCTGCGCGAGCGCCTGGAGGAGGACCCCGACTGCACCATCCCCGCCGAGAAGCTCGACGAGATCTTCGACCCGTGGGACTTCCTGACGCGCATCGACGTGGTGTTCGACCGCCTGGAGGGCCTCGAGTTCTGACGGGCGCGGGCGTGGGGGCGTCGGCTTGCATGAGGGCCGGCGCCCGCAAGGCCGGCGGCTGAGCCGGCGCCTGTCCGGGCACGTCGGGCGTCCCGCGGCGACACGGTCGCGGGGCGCCCCCTGCGAACCCAGCCCCCAGCCGGGCGCCCCCCCCCCCAGCGGCCCCCCCTGCCCCGGCGGCCCCCCAGCGGCGCCCCCCCCCCCCCCGGTTTCTGGCGAGTTGCTATT
>CAIFEU010000002.1:28423-48117 GCA_903789505.1 uncultured Coriobacteriales bacterium | reverse complement strand
GGTGACGGTGTGTCGGTGGCGCGCCGGGGACGGGCCTTGCCCGCGACCGGCGCGTTTTGTCGTATCCTGACGTAGCCCGGACCTCCCGTCGCGACCTGCCCCACCGGGGCGGCGCGCCCACTTTCGCGCGGGGCGACGCCGTCCGGACGCGCAGGGCTGCCGCGGGTCGGCGGGGGCGTGACTCTCGAGGGGACGGAGCGAGGCGTGGGGCTCATCGACGATCTGGTCTCTGCCGCGGGAACGGTCGGGGACGCCATCGGCGACGCGATAGACGGTCTCGTCTCGGATGGCGACCGGCGCGAGGGCGGCGTCGACCCACGGCGGCTGCTCCCGGGCGCCACCGCTCTGATGCCCTATGTCGCGACGCAGCTGCTCGCCGACCTGGGGGAGTCGCCGACCGAGCTCACCGACCGCGCGGTGAGGCGCATGCGCAAGGCACTGCCGGTCCCCCGCGAGCAGCGCGTGCTGTGGGCTGACGTCGCGTTCGGCACGCGCTCGCACGGGCTGGTCCTCACCGACGCCGGCGTGGTCATCAAGGATGGCCCCGGTGATGACGAGGGCGATGACGAGGACGACGCGCCCGAGGGGCCGAGCCCCGACGACGCAGACGCCTCGGGGCTGGAGTGCGTCGGGCTGGGGTATCGATACGTGCGCTGGTGCAACTTCGACCCGGCGCGGGTGAGCCATGACCACGGGGCCCCGACCCTGGACGGCGTCCCCTTCCGCGATGCGGAGCGCTTCCGCGGCCTCGCTATGGCGTGCGTGCGCATCTGCAACCGCCGCGTGCGCGCGCGTCGCGCGGGGAGGAGCGTCGCGCGCGTGACGGGCATCCTGGGGCCGGACGCGCCGATGCGCTCGGTGTGCCGCAAGTCGGTCGAAGCCACGTTCGAGTTCTGCTTCGACGCCGAGGGCGAGTACAAGTTCTACGCCGACGCCCCGGGCACCTTCAGCGCGACCGACCCGGCGCGCGCCGCGGCGGTGCGGGAGACGTTCGATGACCCGCTCGTCCCCAAGGCGGTCGAGGTCCCCCTGGACCAGTACGACGCCATGCTGGCGCGCATGCGCCGGGCGATCGGGCAGGGACGCGTCCCGATGGTCGAGGAGCCCGACGCAGCGGGCGCGCTGGTGCGATGCGGCGGCTACACGTACCTGCAGGCCTCGAACCTCGCGCGGTGCGGCCGTATCCCCGGCGTCGAGTACCGGGAGACAACCGGCTCGGTGGTCTGCCGCGACCCTGCGGGGCTGGGCGAGCTCCTCGAGTGCTGGCTCGAGCTCCGCGCTCGCCTGGGCGGAGGCAGGCTCCCCTCCGGGCGGCAGGAGGCGCGGCGCGCGGGCGAGGTGGCGCAGGGGGTGGGCAGGGCCCTGGCGAGCGGGTCGCGGGCGCGGGCGGACGCGGGCAGGGACCCGCGGGCGGTCGTGGGGCGCGACGCCGCGCGCATGGTCGCCTCGAGCGCCGCGAGCTCGGCGGGGTATGCCGTCGGGGCGACGGGCGCGCGCGTCCTGCTGTCGGCGTTCGGCGTCGCCGGCGGCCCGCTCACCTTGGTGGCTGGCTTCGCGCTGGGCGACGCGTGCGGCAAGGCGGGCACCGAGGCGTTCCGGATGGCGAAGGACCTGCTGGTCGAGCCTTCCGCGCAGATCATGGCGCGCCTGTTCGACGGCGTGCTGTCCAACATCGTGTTCGAGTACGCGCTCACCCCCAGCGAGCAGTCCCTGCTCGCCGAGCTGATGGCGCGCGCCGACCCCCGCCTGTACCAGGCGCTCGGGGCCTCGCTGGGCGATGCCCCCGACCAGGAGGGGGAGATTCGCAGGCTGGTGGTTCCCATGGTCGAGGCGGTGCGCGGCGCCGGGGCGTGAGCCCGGACGGCGCGGGGGCATGCCCGCCCGCGCCCGTACGACTGGCGTCGCGCCCGCAGGGCGGCGCGGGCGTGCGAAGCGCCCGGCTCAGACGTGCCGGGTTACCTCGAAGCGCTGGAGGCTCACCGGCTCGTCGGGCCCGATGCCACCCTTTCGCCGGGCGATCGAGACCTGCTCGTCGACCGTGTCGACGCCGTCCAGGTCGGGCAGCAGCAGCCCGCGGCGCCCGTCCGCAGCGCTCACGATGACGCCGTAGCGCCGCGGGTCGAGCTCGTCGGTGCCGGCGATGTCCTGCGGCTCATCGAGGACGTCGACGTCGTATACCAACTCGTCGAGCTCGTCGGGCGTGACCGGGTCGAAGCGCGGGTCGCGCGAGACGGCGCTGACGGCGTTGTCGGCTATCTCCTGCGCCAGGCACCCCCGCGTGGGAGAGGTCGTCCCGATGCAGCCGCGCAGCTCCCCGTTCTTCTTGACCGAGCAGAAGCAGCCCGCCCGCGTCGCGAGGAGCTCCTCGGGAATCCGGTCGCGGAGGCTCTGGGGCAGGTCGTCGGGAACCTCCAGGCGGCGGCGGGAGCGAACCCAGCTCTCGGCGCTGGCGCGCGCGACGCCCACCCAGGGGTCCTCGGCGGCTCGCACCTCGGCGATGCGTCGCGCATGGATCTCGCGATAGCGCTCGCCGAAGCGTCGGTCGGGGTCGGCGCCGGTGGGGGCGAAGGCGGCGACGCCGTAGCCGATGCCGAAGGGCCCCTCGTGGGAGATGAGCTCGGCGGAGACGCTGCGCCCGTCGAGCGAGCCCGCCATCATCTGGAACGAGCGCAGGCCGCACTCGGCGGCGCGCTCGCACAGCCCGCGGTCGACGGTCAGCAGCCTGAGGAAGTCGCCCGAGGAGAACGCCTCGCACATGACCTCGTCGAAGACCGGTCCGTCTGGGGAGTAGCCGTAGGGGCTCGCCTCGCTGAGCTTGTGCGACAGGTCGCCGCTGGCGAGCCACACGACGCGGCGGTCGAGCTTGCCCGCCGCCCGCGCGACGCAGCGCCCGAGGTCGTAGTGGTCGAGCGGTGACAGGCCCGAGATGCCGATGCGCACGATGGGGCACCTGACGCCGGCGGCCTGCACGAAGGACAGCGGGACCATCGTCCCGTGGTCGTCGGTCAGGCTGCTGCCGCGTTCGCCCTCGATGCCCGCGGGGAGGCCCACTGCCGCCGCCTGTTGGCAGATGACGTTGACCAGCTCCTCGTCGTAATCGACGCTGACCTCGTCGTCCGGGTCCCCGAAGTTGGAGAAGTCGCCGCTGGCATGGGCGCCCGGCGAGATGTGGATGTAGTCGTAGTACGCGGTCGCGTGCGGTGAGGAGACCACGACGGTCTCCGGCTCGAGCGCGGCGATGCGACGCGCGACCTCGCGATACCCGGCAAGCGTCGTCGAGATCTTCGCCTCCTCCCCGCGGCCGACGCCTGCGACGGCGAGGGGCGGATGTGGCAGCACGAACGCTCCGACGATGGACATGGGTACCTCCCCAGAACTGCGCGTCCCGACGCGGCGGGCCTCGCCCAGGCCGCCTCCTCCGAGGGGGCTGATGCGCGGGGCGCGGGACGCCCGACGGACTCTTATGGACATTCTATTTCCTTGTGTCGGCGCCGGGCGGCGGGGAACCGGCGCCGTTCGCCCAATTCGCGACCGTTTGCCGAATATCCGGCGTCGTCCGCCGACCCTTGGGCGGTGGTGTCGCGCGTCGTCGCCGCCCGCTCGCCGGCGCCCGCCCGTCCCGCGGGCTCGTCCGACGCCAGGCCGCCCTCCGCCGGCCCGTCCGCCAGGCCCGCCGGGCGCACGCGGCTGCCCCTAACCGCTCCCGGCGGCTGGCGTCGCCATGCATCGTCATTTGGTCGACTTGTCCCCGACGTGCGACGCCGTGCGTCGGGCGCGGTAAAATGCACCCGCCCGAAAGACGGTCCGCCCGGTGCGACGACGTCGCCTGGCGGCGCGCCGCGGGCACCTGCATCTTCATTCCGAATGGCATTGACACCGAGCGACGGCACACGCGGCGGCACCGCCAGGCGAGGCGTCCGCCGCGACGGAGGACGGGAAGCGCACATGAGCGATATCGTCTCGATTCTCAAGCATCGGTCGAGCTTCGACGTTCGCCCCATCCAGCAGGACAGCGACCCGTTCATGGCGGTCGCGTCACTGATCGTGGACTGGCTGGTCCAGAAGGAGGACTCCTACGGCGGCAGCCCGATCGCCGAGGACCTGGGAGTCGACGCGCCGTTCCCGCGCGCGTGGGACTACCGCATGCCCGAGGACTACTACGGGGGCGACTACGACCTCGACCGCTGGCCCGCGCTCTGCTGCGCGAGCGCCCGCGGTCTGGACGGAGAGGTCGACCAGTGGGTCGTGGAGTACGACGAGCCGGACACCTCCCACGACGACCGGCGCTGGCATTCCACGATCTGCCTGCAGCGCGTGGGCGGGGGCGAAGGGGAGGAAGAGCCCTCCCCGGCGTGCCGTGTGTCGGTGCAGTCCGTCTGCCGTCCGCTGGGGGAGGGCGCTGCGCCGCTGCCGGAGACCATCGCCACGCCCGCGCTGGTGCGATCCATCATCGACCTGCCCTGGTACAAGTCCACGATCGGCCCCACGCAGCTGCAGACCGTGCCCAACAAGCTCTCCGCGCAGACGTTCGCGTCGTTCGCCGAGGCACTGGTCGACCCCGAGCGCCGTATCCCGCTCGTCCTGTTCTCGACCGGCTCCGACGGGAAGGTTCCCGAGCAGGCAAAGCAGCTCGCGCGGCGTGCCATGGGCAACGCCAACGTCTACATCGCCGACTGGTCCGACGAGCAGATAGCCAGCCAGGTCGAGACGCTGTTCGCCCGGGGCACCGCGGCGGGGGAGTACGCATGCCCGCGCAACTCGTGCCGCATGTACATGCCCGGCGTCGACCTCACCGACCATAACGCGTCGAGGTCGCACCAGAGCTGGAGCCGCCAGGAGATGGCGCAGCTCCTTCCCTCGAAGTTCGCCGAGCGCCTCGCGCGGCGCTTCATCCCCTCCCAGCCCGTCAAGACGGTCGCCGACCTGCGCCGCGAGCTGGGCGAGCCCGACATGCCCGCGCCCTCGCGCGGGGCGGCGTCCGACGGGTTCGACGACGGCGCCGACCCGTATGCCGACCCGTACGGCGACCCCTATCTCGACAACCCCTACAACGACCCGTACGACGCCCCGTACGAGGACCGGTTCGGCTTCGACGGGCGCGGGGACGGCCGCTACGGCGACGACTTTGACGACGGGTACGAGGACCGATACGAGCGCGAGGGCCGCCCCGGCCGGGGACGCGGGAGAGACTGGGACGACCGGCGCGGGTTCGGCGGCGGGCGCGACCCCCGAGGCGACGACGGCTATGACCGTGAGGATGGATGGCATCGATGAGACTGCTAGGTGACAATTCGGCGCTCGGTCAGGGTCGGGTGCAGATCAGCGTGCCGCGCAGGGCGCTGCCTGTCGACGACGGGCATCCGCCCTTCCCGCGGGGCGTGGGCGGGCTGGTGCCCGTCGTGACGCAGCGCAGGAAGAAGCCGGAGAAGACCTCGTACGCCTTCGCGTGGGACCCCTCGGTGCCCGGGATCGGCGAGGCGCTGGAGGCGACGTACCTGGGCATGCCGATGATGGACCAGGTCGTGAGGCGGACCGCGGATGCCGACGCGGGTGACGATGCCGACGCGGGTGACGCGGGCGGCGGCGAGACGCCTGCCGGCCCGACGGGCGCGGCCGATGACGCGCGCGGCGACGGAGCCGACGCCGGGGACGCGCGGCCAGACGACGCCCAGGACGGTGCCGGTGAGACGGGCGACGCCCCGTCGGAGCCCGCGCGGCGAGAGGCGCGAGAGGCGGGGCAGACGGTCCCCCCTGCGGAGCTTGCCGCGCTCGCCCGGATGATCGCGCTCGTGAACCGCCTGCTCATGCAGGCGCGCGAGCTCTCGGGGCATCGATTCGGCTTCATAGACGCCGCGCGGGTGGGCGTCCCCGCCCAGGGGTGGGGCTTCACGCGTGTGGAGTCCGTCGAGTTCGACGCCCACGGCAACCCCAGTCCCGCCCCGACCAGGCTGTACATTGAGACGGCGGAGGAGCCGGGCGGAATCGACTCGATCGAGGCGGTCGTCGACATCGACCTGCAGGGCGACCCGCAGCGCGTGCAGCTCTCGGAGGTCGCGCACGACCGGCGCAGCTGCCGCGTGGTCGCGACCGTGAACGAGAAGTCCGGGAAGCTCAGCGTGTACAAGGTTGAGGAGGGCTCCGGCCGAGGCCCCGACTCGCGCCTGCTCTACAAGCGCAACTGGCAGCCGCGGGAGCGCGACGGTCGCGACGACCGAGACGCGCGCGACTACGGGCGCGGCCGCGACCGCGGAGAAGGCTGGGATGACGGGCGCTCGGGCGAGCGCTTCGACGTGAGGGACGGTCGCGGCGGGCGCGGGTGGCGCGAGGCTCGCGACGACTGGGACGACCGAGACGGCGATCGCGGCTGGCGCGGTGGGCGTGGCGCGCGGGACGACTACGATGGCGACCGCGGGCGTCGCGGCCGTCGCGGGGGAGACGACTGGGGCGACTACGGCGACCGGCGTCGCGAGGACCGGGACCGCTCCGACCGCGGCTGGCGCGACGACCGGCATCACGAGGAGCGCAGGGACCGTCGCGAGGGTCGCTCGGACCGCTACGAGCGATCGGATCGCTACGGCCGTGACGAGCGCTACAGCCGGGAGGACGGCTCCGGCCGGGAGGGCAGGTCCGACAGGGGCGACCGCTACGGGCGCGACGAGCGCCGTGACCGCTACGACCGCTATGACAGCGGTGATCGCTCGGGCCGCTACGAACGCTCCGACCGCTACGGTGGCCATGACGGGGGCTACGGTCGCGGCCGCTCCGACCGGTCCGGCGACGCCGGATGGGGCCGTCCCGACCGCGGCGACAGGCCCGGCTCGGGCTACCGCGACCGCGACGGGCGCTCCGGTGGCGACCGCTACGGGCGCGAGGGCCGTACGGGGCGTTACGACCGCGACGGACGTGGCTATCGCGACGGTCGCGACTATCGCGACGACAGCGGCAGGTCGGGGTACGCGGGCGGCGCCGACCGCCGCCGTGAGGGCGGGCGCAGCTCCGACCGCGGCAACCGCCCCGGCGGCTGGCGCGACGGCGGCGTCCGCGGTGACGAACGTTCGGCGGGCGAATAGCGCACGCGCTCCGGCGGGCAGCTGGCGCCCGCCATCACCACGCCCATGCGCTGACACGACGGGGGGCTCCCCGCCCGCGCCGCGGGCCGGCCTGGTATGCGGTTGGGGAGTCCCCCGTCTGGGCGACTCCCCAGCATCTCCCGGCGCGTCTACCTGCCGAGCGCCTCACGCTCGAACGCCGGCTCGAAGCGAAGGGTGAACAGCGCGAGCAGGGCGACCGCCCCCAGGGAGAACGGCACCCCCGCGAGGCTCGGCCACACGTAGGTAGCACCGGCGTTGAGCACGCACTGGCCGATGAGGGCGCCCAGGGCGTTGCCCGCGTTGTAGGCGACCTGTACGCATGCCGAGCCGATCATCTCCCCGCCGCCTCGTCCCACCTGCACCATGAGGATCTGCTGCGCGCTGGCAGGGAAGAACAGGGCGGCGGAGCAGGAGAGCGCGAGGAGCACCACGAGCGCGGGCGAAGCCCCCGACACGAGGAAGATCAGCGCCAGCGAGGTGGCGCCCAGGGCATGGCCCATCATCGCCGACCTGCCCGCGCTCATGCGGTCGACCATCCTGCCGCCCACCTGCGAGCCGACCACCATCCCGACCCCCGCCCAGGCAAGAAGCGCCGGAAGGGCGGCGTCCGAGAAGCCGCCGACGCTGGTGAACCACGGCGAGACGTAGCTCCACCAGCAGAAGAGCCCGGTGTTGCCGAGAAGCACCGCCCCCAGCACCACCCATGGGGCGGGCTCGCGCAGGAAGCGGAACTGGCCGAGCAGGCCGGCGTCGGGGATGGGGCTCACGTCGGGCACCTTCGCCAGGACGAGTGCGAGGGCGGCCAGCGCGCACAGGGAGTCGAACCCGAAGGCGGCGCGCCACGTCAGGCATGACGCCAGGACCGTGCCCAGCGGGACGCCCAGCGTGTTCGCAAGCGTCTGCCCCAGCACCATGACGCCGACCGCCCTGCCCTCGGCGCCGGGCGGGGCGAGCCTCTTCGCGACGATCGTCGCCATGCCGAAGTACGCCCCATGGGGTAGCCCGGAGAGAAGTCGCGCGGCGACGAGGGCGCGCGGTCCGGGGGAGAGCGTCGCCGCGACGCCCCCGACCAGCATCATCGCGACCAGGACCATGAGGAGACGCTTGGGTCGCGCGCGCCTGCCGAACACGAGCACGAGCGTCCCCAGGCACACCCCGATGGCGTACGAGGAGATGAAGTTCCCCGCCCACGGGACGCTCACGCCTAGGTCGAGCGCGACGCTCGGGAGCATGCCCATCATCGCGAATTCGGCGAACCCGAGCACGAACGCCCCGGCGGCGAGGGCGACCAGCCCGGCGCTGGCGACTGGCCGCCGCCCGCCGCGTCGGGCCGCGCCCCCCGCGCGGGCGCCGTCCCTCGTTTCCTTCCGCAGCGACACCTCGTCGTTTTCCATGCCTCGCGCGCGTCCCTTCCCGAGGAGCTCTCCCGTCATGCCTCGCAACTGTGTCATTGGCGTGCATTCCGGCACCTGGGGGGCTGACCCTCCCGTGCCGCACAGGGCCCTTTTGGACGAGCAATCGAGCGCGTCGAGGCACCCCTTCCGCTTTCGTTCGCCGCGGGAGGCCCGACGGGCGTGCACGGGCGGACCCGTGCGGGGTCCCTCGCTCTCGGGGCATGGCACCGACCGTTCACCGAAGGCATGCGTCCATTCGGCCAGAGATGATACGGTCTGGTAGCTCAAACGGGCGCGCGCGATACCGGGCGCGACGATAAAATCTCGACAAACGCACTCGTCCGCGCGCGACGGGTGCGCCCGGGTCGGTCCCTGGGGGGCGCCTCCGCGCCGCCGCCGTTTTTCTGCCTTGCGTGAATTCGGCGGCATCTTTGGCGTGCAATGCGCTGCCCATGCTGGTAGCATGTGTTCGCATCCGGATGGGGGCGTCGGTTTTGCCCGGTCCACCCGGGGTAATCTGGAAGCAAGGTGGGCACAGGCGCCCGCACGTGTGTTGAGCCACTGAATGAAGGAGGAAGACATGCCGCTCCCGCAGCTTAGCGAGGAAGACAGGAAGAAGGCCCTCGAGAAGGCGGCCGCCGCCCGCAAGGCGCGCGCGCAGGTCAAGGACAACCTCAAGCACGGTCAGATGAGCGCCCGCGAGGCGCTCGAGTCCGATGACCCCGTCGTCACCAAGATGAAGGTCACCGACTTCCTCAAGTCTCTGCCCGGCTGGGGCAAGGCAAAGGCCGACAAGACGATGCAGGAGCTCGAGATTGCCGAGAACCGCCGTCTGGGAGGGCTGGGCGCCAACCAGAAGGCCGCCATTCTTGAGATGCTCGAGAAGGCAGAGTAGCCTCCTTACACCGTCACGCAGGCCGCTGCGCAGGGACGTCGCCGCCGGCAAGGCCACCTGCCGTCGACACGCGCACGGCAGCAGACGCGGCTTCACCATATCGCACGAAGCCCTGGGGAGACGGGGGGGGGCCCCCGCGGGCGGGCCCCGGGGCCGCGGGGGGTGTTTGGGCGCAAGAGGGCCCCCGGGGCGCGCGGGGGGCCCCCCCGGCGGCCCCCCCCGTCTCCCTTCGTCTTTCTGTTCCACATCATGGAACCCGGTACCGCATCGTGGCACCGCGTCGGTTGAACGGCGCGCCGCGGGGGCGAATACTGATGGCGTCGCGGGAGACGCGCAGCCACGCCGAGGGGGCGTGGGGCGGGGCTCCCGGTCGATCTCGCGCACGCGGGGTCGCCCGATGTGCGCGCCGGTCCATCGTGAAGGGGGAAATGATGGAAAAGGTTACTCGCAGGGGCTTCGTCAGTTCTGCCGCGCTCGGCGTCTCGGTCATGGCGCTGTCGTTCGGCTCGGAGGCGCTCGCCGCGGAGAAGGCGCCCTCCCCGTCGTCTTCGGGCGACGCGGACGCGGCCAGGTCCTCGACGTCGGGCTACGAGGTCGTCCTCGGCTCGTACAGCGGGCTCACCGCGCGGGAGGTCTCCCTCGCCCAGCCCGAGGGGACGTACGACGTCATCGTGTGCGGCGGGGGCGGTTCGGGGCTGACGGCGGCGTACGCCGCACTCGAGCAGGGCGCGAGCGTGCTCGTCATCGAGCGCGCCGACTCCTGCGGCGGCACGACCTCCCTCGCGGAGGGCGCCGTCCAGGCGGCCGGCACCCCATGGCAGAAGAGCCTCGGCAAGGTCAACGTCGAGGACGACACCGCCGACAGGCACTTCCAGTTCTGGATGAACGACTCCGAGGGCCTGGTCGACCCCGACCTGGTCCGCGTCATGGCCGACGATGCCGCGGACAATCTGCAGTGGATGGCGGACAGCTTCGGAATCACCTTCAGCAAGGTGTTCGGCTGCTATCCCGCCTCGTACACCGACACCTCGCTGCTGGCAGACCGCATCCACCTGATCACCGACGCCGCCGACGCCTCCAAGACGGGAGGGGTCGTGTGGACGACCAACGCCGAGGCAGCCGTGCGCGGCGCCGGCGGCGAGATCCTGACGGGGACGCGCGTGGCGGGCATCATCCGCGACCCCGCGGACTCCTCCGCTGCGGGCGTCGTGACCGAGGACGGGCGCGCGTTCCTCGCCAAGCGCGGCGTCGTGCTCGCGATGAGCGGCATCGAGCACAACGAGCAGCTCGCTCGCGCGTTCAACCCCCAGCAGTACTGGGACCTCAAGACCCAGGCGGTGGCGACCGCCGCGACCGACACGGGTGACGGCATCATCCTGGGCGTGGGCATGGGCGCCGACATCGCGCGCTTCGGCGGCTGCGTCGACCTGCTGCTCCAGACCTGGTCCTACACGAATAACACCAACCCCGAGATTCCCTACATCCTGGTCAACCAGAGGGGCAACCGCTTCGTGCGCGAGGACACCACCTACGCGTTCCATTGCCGCGCGATCTTCAACGCCTGCATGCAGGAGGGCGGCTTCGACGACCAGACCGGGCAGACCGGGTGCGTCTGGATGGTCATGGACAGCAAGATGACGGGCGTCTCGCAGGCAAGCTGGAGCGACCCCGACAAGCTCCAGGCTGCGCTCGACGACGGGAGCATGGTCACGGCGGACACGGTCGAGGGCCTCGCGCAGCAGATGGGCGTGAGTCCCGACGTGCTGGGCTTCAGCGTCGACAAGTGGAACTCCGACGTCGCGGCGGGCGAGGACACGCTGTTCGGGCGCACGGTCCAGCTCACCGCCCTCGACGAGCCGCCCTTCTACGCCTGGAAGACCGTCAACACCAACATCGGGTCGATCGGCGGCCTCAAGATTGACACCGACGCCCAGGTCATCGACAGGTACGGCGAGAAGATCGGCCACCTGTTCGCCGCCGGGACCAACTCGGGCGGCTGGCTGGGCCCGTACTACCCGGGGTCGGGCACGTGCCTGCAGGGGACGCTCAACTGGGGTCGCATCGCGGGCGTGAGCGCCGCCAAGGCGTAGGCGCGCCGGGGGCCGCCCCGGGGGTTGCCCTGAGCGGGCGCGCGGGGTGCCGGGACGCCGTCACGCGGCGGCGCCCCGACCCCGCCGCGCCCGCTCGTGCGTCGCGCGCGGCATCGTCACTCGGCGTAGCCCATGCTCCCCGAGACCTCCTTGGCGGCGCGCACCACGTGCCGGGCGATTTCGGGGATGCGCGCGTCGGGCATCTCGTCGTTGGAGCCGCTCACGCCCACGACGGCGATGGCGTCGCCGCGGAAGTTGAACACGGGGGCGGCGACGCACCGGTGGTCCGGGCTCGACTCCTCGATGTCCGACGCCCATCCCTGCTCGCGCACCTTGCGCAGGTGCGCGCGGAACTCGTCCTTGTCGGTGATCGTGCGGGGCGTGAACGCCTTGAGCTCGAAGCCCGCGAGCATGTCGGACAGGTCGCGGCTCGAAAGGCACGCCAGCATGCACTTGCCCATCGAGGAGCAGTGGGACGGGTAGCGCCTGCCGACTTCGACGAAGCCGTCCGCGAGCTCCCCGTAGGTCTCCTTCTCGATAATCGAGATGAAGGGGCCGTCCATCACGCCCAGGTACGAGGTGAGGTGCAGCTGGCGCTGGAGCGCAAGCACGCGCGGGCGGGCCTCCGCCTGAAGGTCGAGCGCGTCGATGCGGCTCGACGCCGTCGCGAACAGCCGGTGCCCCACGGTGTAGCCCCCGTCGAGCGCGCGGGCGGCGTAGCCGCGCTCGACCATCGTCGACAGGATGCGGTACGCGGTGGTCTTGCTGAGCCCCGTCGTCCGGGCGAGGTCGGTCAGGCTCTCCGGCTCGCGGTGCGAGGCGAGCTCCTCGAGCAGGTCGAACGCGCGATTGAGCACCTGCACCCCGCCGGGCGCCCCCTCGCCGGGGCGGGCGCTGGCGCGCGTCCCTCGCATCAGGTCAGCCACTTCAGATCGCCTCCGCGAGCCGTGACCGTCTCGGGGCGCATGCCGCGCCCCCGTCCGCCGGCGGCCCCTTCCGCGGGGGTGCCGCCGGTTGGGCGTATTGTATCCCAGGGCCGCCGGCTTGAGGGAATCGGGCGGCGCCGGGGGGCGGCGCGCGCCTGCGGGGCGCCGGGGAGGCGCTGCCGGGCGCGCGCAACGCGTTTGAATCATTTGTGAGCACCCTTTGCGATGCGGCGCCATTCGCCGCGTTCTCGCGGCCCGCCCCGCCCAAATCCTCATAATCGAAGGAAGGCGACGAGGGTCGAGACGACGAGAGGGGTCCCAATATGCGCGAGTTCAGGAAGGCAGACAGGCTGAACGACGTTCATTACGAGGTCCGAGGACCCCTCCTCGACGAGGCGGAGCGCATCGAGGCGTCCGGCCAGCGCGTCCTGAAGCTCAACATCGGCAATCCCGCCTCCTTCGGCTTCCGCACCCCGCAGGTCGTCGTCGACACGATGCGCGACAGGCTCTCCGACGTGGAGGGCTACTCGTCATCGCGCGGCCTGGAGGAGGCGCGCCAGGCGATCTTCGACTACGAGTCGGGCGTGAAGGGCATCCCCAACGTCCGCATGGAGAACATCTACACCGGCAACGGGGCGAGCGAGCTGATCAACCTGGTCATGACCGCGCTGCTCAACGACGGCGACGAGATCCTGATTCCGGCGCCCGACTACCCGCTGTGGACCGCTGCGGCGACGCTGTCGGGCGGGCACGTCGTGCACTACCTGTGCGACGAGCAGTCGAACTGGTACCCCGACCTGGACGACATCCGCTCCAAGGTCACGGCGCGCACGCGCGCCATCGTCGTGATCAACCCGAACAACCCCTCCGGGGTGAACTACCCGCCCGAGATTCTCCAGGGCATCGTCGACATCGCGCGCGAGCACGGGCTGATGATCATGGCGGACGAGATTTACGACCGCCTGCTGATGGACGGCAAGCGCCACACCTCGATCGCGTCGCTGGCCCCCGACCTGTTCTGCATCACGTTCAACGGGCTCTCCAAGTCGCACATGGTGTGCGGGTACCGCATCGGGTGGATGGTCCTGTCGGGCAGGATCGAGCTCGGCGCCGACCTGATCGAGGGCATCAACACGCTCTCGAGCATGCGCCTGTGCTCCAACGTCCCGGCGCAGTCCATCGTCAAGGTGTGCCTGGGCGCGTCCATCTCGAGCACCAACGACTACCTGGTGCCCGGGGGGCGCATCTACGACCAGCGCGAATACATCTACAACGCCCTTAACTCGATCGACGGCGTGAGCGTCACCAAGCCCGACGCCGCGTTCTACATCTTCCCGCGCCTGGACGTGCGCCGGTTCGGCATCACCGACGACAACCAGTTCGCCCTCGACCTGCTGAGGCGCAAGCGGGTCCTCGTGGTGCGCGGGACGGGGTTCAACTGGCCCGCCCCCGACCACTTCCGAATCGTCTACCTCCCCGACATCGACACGCTCAGGCAGGCGATGGAGGCGCTCGCCGACTTCCTGAGCGACTACCACCAGGGGGCATAGCGCCGCCGGGGGACGTGACGTCGGCGTCGTCGGGGCTGCTGCCCGGCACGACATGAAGCGAAGGGAAGCACATGGCTCAGAAGACGGTTGCGATTCTCGGGACGTTCGACACCAAGGGCGAGGAGTTCGCCTTCGTCAAGCGGCTGTTCGAGCAGCGCGGCATCGGCACGCTCACGATCCACTGCGGCGTCTACGACCCCACCTTCGAGCCGGACGTCTCGAACGTCCAGGTGGCGGATGCCGCCGGGGCGGACATCGACGAGATTGTGAGCAGGGGGGACCGCGCCCTGGGCACCAGCACCATGGCGCAGGGGGTCAAGCGGCTCGTCCCGCAGCTGTACGCCGACGGCCGCTTCGACGGCATCTTCTCGATGGGCGGCTCCGGCGGCACCTCGATCGCGACGGCGGCGATGCAGGAGCTGCCGGTCGGCGTCCCCAAGGTCATGGTCTCCACGATGGCGTCCGGCGACACGACGCCCTACGTCGGCGCCGCGGACATCGACATGTTCCCCTCGATCGTCGACGTCTCGGGCGTCAACTCGATCTCGATGACCATCTTCGGCAACGCGGTCAACGCGATGGTGGGCATGCTGAGCAACGAGGTCCCCGCGGAGAGCGACGTGCGGCCGCTCGTGGCGCTCACCATGTTCGGCGTGACGACCCCCTGCGTGACCAAGGCGCAGGAGCTGCTCGAGGAGCGCGGCTACGAGACGCTCGTGTTCCACGCGACCGGCACCGGCGGCAAATGCATGGAGGCGCTCGTGCGGGGCGGCTTCGTCAGGGGCGTCCTCGACATCACGACGACCGAGTGGTGCGACGAGCTGTTCGGCGGCGTCCTTGCCGCGGGGCCGCACCGCAACGAGGCGGCCGCGCTGTGCGGCGTGCCCGCGGTCGTCTCGGTCGGCGCGATGGACATGGTCAACTTCGGGCCGTGGGACACCGTCCCCGAGCGCAACCGCGACCGCAACCTGTACCGTCACAACCCGACGGTCACGCTGATGCGCACGACGGCCGACGAGAACCGTCAGCTCGGGAGCAAGCTCGCCGAGAAGGTCAACATGTCGACCGGCCCCTGCGCGGTGATGCTGCCGCTGCGCGGCGTCTCGATGATTGACGCTCCCGGCCAGCCGTTCTATGGCCCCGAGGAGGACGCGGCGCTGTTCGACGCGGTGCGCGAGGGCGTCGACCGCTCCCGCGCCGAGCTGGTCGAGGTTGACGCGCACGTCAACGACGACGCGTTCGCCCGGGCCGTCGTCGACAAGCTCTGCGAGCTGATGGCGCTCGACCGGTCGCGGGACGGCGGCGCACGAGGGTAGGCGGCCGACCTCCCCTTGCGGGGCGGGCGGCACGCAAGTCACATCGGCTCCGCGACGCCGCGGACGGCGCCGGGGCCCCGAGCGAAAGGAGCTCTGCACCATGCTTGAGAAGAGCCGCGAGGAGATTCTGGCGGGATTCAGGGCGAAGCGCGCCACCGGCGAGATCCTGCTGGGCGTTGGCGCCGGCACCGGCATCACGGCGAAGGCGGCGGAGGCAGGCGGTGCCGACATCTTCGTGATTTACAACTCCGGCCGCTTCCGCATGGCCGGCCGCGGTTCGCTCGCCGGCCTGCTCGCGTACGGCGACGCCAACGCGATCGTCCAGGACATGGGCCACGAGGTGCTGCCGATCGTCAAGCACACGCCGGTGCTCGCCGGCATCAACGGGACCGACCCGTTCCGCGTGATGCCCCGGTTCCTGCGTGATCTCAAGGAGCAGGGCTTCAACGGCGTCCAGAACTTCCCGACGGTCGGCCTGATCGACGGGGTGTTCCGCAAGAACCTCGAGGAGACCGGCATGGGGTACGACCTTGAGGTCCAGGCGGTCGCCGAGGCCCACAAGCTCGACATGCTCACCTGCCCGTACGTGTTCGACGAGCAGAGCGCCGCGGACATGACCCGCGCGGGGGCCGACATCATCGTCGCCCACATGGGGCTCACGACCGGCGGCAACATCGGCGCCGAGACCGCCCGCACGCTCGACGACTGCGTCGAGGTCATCAAGCGCATCCAGGAGGTCGTCAAGAACATCAACCCCGACGCGATGGTCATCTGCCATGGGGGACCGATTGCCGAGCCCAGGGACGCCGACTACGTGATCCATCACGTCCCGGGCATTGACGGCTTCTTCGGCGCCTCCTCGATCGAGCGCCTCGCCGCCGAGCGTGGCATCAAGGCGCAGACCGAGGGCTTCAAGGCGATTCGCACCAACTCCCCCGCCCCCACCCCCCCCCCCGGGGGCCCGGGGGGGGGGGGGGCGACGCTTCGTCGGCCCGCACCCCTCCGCCGCGGCAGGGTGCGGGCGGATGGGAGCGCCGCCTACGCGCGCTCGCCGGCGCGTCGCTCGCGGCGCTGCTCGACCCTGAGGCGCGCTGCCTCCCACTCGGCGCGCTGCTCGTCGGTCTCCAGGGCGAGGCCGTAGCGGATGGGCTTGGGCCTGCTGTTCTCGTCGAGGCACACCTCGGTGAGATAGGCGCGATTGATCAGCGTCCGCTCGCCGGTCAGGTTGTCCTCGACGAAGGAGTCAACCCGGACCTCGAGCGACGTGCGTCCGACGTGCGTGACCGTTCCGACGATCGTCACGATGTCGTTGAGGAACGCGGGGCGGAGGAACACGAGCGGCTCGACGCTTGCCGTCGTGATGATGTCGCTGCAGTGCCGCCGCGCCGCGATGCCGGCGACCTCGTCGATCCACTCCATCAGGCGCCCGCCGGTCAGCCTGCTGATGCCGTTCATGTCGGTGTGGATCGCGGTGTGGGTTGCCACGGTGGTGGAGTACGACACCGTGCGCACGCCGCCGGGGCGCTCGTAGTCGTCGTGGGGGATGGTGATGCCGCTGGTGCCCGTCGTGGTCGCGTCCGCGCCCGTGGCGCCGGTGGCGGAAGTGGCGTGGGTCTGTTCGGTTGGGGTCATGCTCGTTCCTCTCGTCGTGAGTCGATCGTCGTGGCGCGTCTATGCCGTCCTGCCTGCGTGACGGGGCGTCTGGGCTGTAGGGTACCCATCTCGTCGCGCTCCCTACGCGTTCCGGTGCCCGGCTACCGAGACGCCAGAATCTCCCCCGGGGAGCCTCAACGGGGTGTCTTACCTGCGGGAGAGCCGCCGCAGAGTTCGCCGCGCCTCGTCGTCGGACAGCACCGGGTCGTCGGGCCCCGTCGCCACCGTGCGCGCTCCGAGGGGCCGAAGAGCCTCGAGGTTCGCGTCGCTGGCGATCACCATGACGTTGTCCGCCTCGAAGGCGCCGGAGCCCTCCTCAGCGCAGGGAACGGCGACGACGTGCGCGAAGCGGGTCGAAAGCGTCGCCACCACCGACCGCAGCGTGCGTGCGCCATCGCCGTACAGGGCGCTCACGACGTTGGCCAGGTACAGCCCTCCCGCGCGCAGGCATGCGTGGACCTCGTCGGCAGCCTGCAGCGTGAGCATCGACGCCGCCGGATGTCCCGCGGCGAAGGCGTCGTTGAGGATCGCGTCGTAGCGCCTGCCGTCGCGCGCGCACTCCCTGAGGTGCTCGCGCCCATCGCCCACGATGACGCGCAGACGCCCGCTCGCGTCGGTGTCGTACTCCTCCGCCAGCCGATCGAGGAAGAAGTAGCGCCGTGCGAGGGAGACGACGCGCTCGTCGACCTCCACGACGTCGATGCGCGCCTCGGGCCTGGTCGCGACCAGGTGCTTGGGATAGGCGAACCCGCCCCCGCCGACCATCAGCAGGTCACGGGTCTCGGGGCGGGCGGCGAAGGCGAGGTCGTAGAGCCGGGGGTACGCGTACGCGAGCTCGGCATAGCGGTCGTCGAGGTAGGTCGCCGACTGGGCGGAGCCTGCGACGGACAGCACGCGTACGGGGGCTTCCGTCGTCGCCCTCAACGTCGTAGATGGCGATCGGACCGAACTTCGAGCGCATGATCAGGTGGACGTCGTCCTCGGCGAGTCGGCGCCGCACCGCCAGGGCGCACAGGGCGCATGCGCTCACGGCTGCAAGCCCCGCCGCGCAGGCGGCGACGGCGCGTCGGGCGGTGGATGGGGACCTGCGCGCGCCAGCGGTGGCGCCGAGGTTCGAGGTGCCGTTCATCTGGAGACGCCTCCGGGTCGAGTCGGGGGGACGCGGGCTCGGTCGGGCCCACCGTATACTAGTGGTATCAGGGCGAGCCGCCCCATGCGGCGGCGGAGGGGAGAAACTTGGATTCGACACAGGCCCGCCTGACCGTCCCGTCGACGGTCGACCCCATCGAGGTGTGTGGCGTCAACGACGCCAACCTGCGCGCCATCGAGCGCGGGTTTCCCCAGGCCAGCATCACCGTCCACGGCGACACCATCTCGATCGCGGGGGCGTCGTCCGACGTCCAGGCGCTGATGAGCCTCTTCACCGACCTGTTTCGCGCGGTGCGGTCGGGGGAGACGCCCACGGTCGAGTCCGTCGAGGCCACGATCGGCCTCCTGCGCACCGACGCGTTCTCGCCGGCGGCACTGCGCGACGACATCCTGCTGACGTATCGGGGCCGCGCGATTCGCCCCAAGACGACGGGGCAGAAGCGCTACGTCGACGCCATCCGGTCGCACACGATCACCTTCGGGCTCGGGCCTGCCGGGACGGGCAAGACCTACCTTGCCATGGCGATGGCCGTGGCGGCGCTCAAGCGTAAGGAGGTGGGCCGCATCGTCCTCACACGGCCGGTCGTGGAGGCGGGGGAGAGTCTGGGCTTCCTGCCGGGGACGCTCGAGGAGAAGGTCGACCCCTACGTGCGCCCGCTGTACGACGCCCTGTTCGACATGACCGACCCTGAGCGCGGCGGAGAACTCGTCAAGTCGGGCGTCATCGAGATAGCCCCGCTGGCGTTCATGCGCGGCAGGACGCTCAACGACGCGTTCGTGATCCTCGACGAGGCACAGAACACCACGTCGGAGCAGATGAAGATGTTCCTCACGCGCCTGGGATTCGGCAGCAGGTTCGTGATCACCGGCGACTTCACGCAGACCGACCTGCCGCGGGGCAGGTCGTCGCTGGAGGGCCTGCGTCAGATGCTGGGCGGGATAGACGACATCGCATTCGTCGACCTGAGTCCCGCAGACATCGTGCGGCACAGCCTCGTCGCCAAGATCGTTGCCGCCTACGAGGCAGCGGAGGACAAGCGACGCGCCACCGGGCGCGAAGGGGAGATGTGATCGGCAGTGAACGTTCAGATCAACGACGAGGTCGGCCAGGAGGTCCTGTCCTCCGACGAGGTGGGACGGCTGGTCAGGCACGTGCTGCGGGGCGAGGGTCTCCCCGAGGAGTACGAGGTGTCCGTCAGCTTCGTCGACGTCGACCAGATCCACAGCCTCAACCGCGAGTATCGCGGCATCGACCGTCCCACCGACGTGCTGTCGTTCAACATCGACTCCCCCGACGGCGAGGGTGCCGACGACGAGGGTGCCGAGGTCGATGGGGCCGACGCGGACGAGGTCGGCGGGGACGTCGGGGAGGAGCCCATGCTGGGCGACGTCATCGTCTGCCCACAGGTGGTGGTCGGCCAGGCGCCGGGCTTCGGCAACACCCCCGCCGACGAGATGCGCCTGCTGATCGTCCACGGTTGCCTGCACCTGATGGGCTACGACCACGAGACGCCCGACGAGGCGGAGGAGATGGAGGCGCTGGAGCGCGAGTACCTCGCCCCCTTCGTCGACGTCCCCGTGGCCGCCCTCAAACTAGGCCCGCCCCTCGCCCACAACGGGGGGGGGCGCG
>CAIFEU010000002.1:19103-28413 GCA_903789505.1 uncultured Coriobacteriales bacterium | reverse complement strand
CGCGGCCCCTGCCCTCGGACTCGCCCTCGGGGCCCGGGGGCCGCCCCCCCGGGCGGCCCGACCGTCGACCACAAGGCGGAGGGGAGCGACGCGCGATGATGCCCGGGGGGCGCCATCCCGGCTTCGTCGAGTCGTTCGGTTATGCCTTCCAGGGCATCAGGGCCGCCTTCAAGCGCGAGCGCAATATCAAGGTGATGCTTGCGATCGGCGTGCTGGCGGTCGTGCTGGGGGTGGTCCTGCGCGTCGACGCGGTCGGCTGGGCGGTGATCGTCGTCTGCATCGGCGCGGTCCTGTGCGCCGAGCTGCTCAACTCGGGCATCGAGGCGGTCGTCGACCTCGTCTCGCCCCAGTACCACCCGCTCGCGAAGCTCGCGAAGGACTACGCGTGCGCCGGCGTCTACCTTCTCTGCATGTGCTCCGCTGTCGCGGGCTGTATCATCTATATAAGGGCGATTGTAGCCCTGCTTGCCGGCTAGCGGCGTCGCGCCGCGGCTGATCACCTAGCGAAAGGACTTGCCCATGAGCAGCTCTCCCTCCGACTCCCCCTACATCGACCCCGACGACATGACCGACGAGCAGGTCGGCAGGGAATACGACCGCCTGATGGACCAGGCCCGGCTTCAGGGGGAGGGGGCCGTGGGCGAGGAGGACGACCTGGACGACGCCGCCTGCTACGACGGGGTCGACGACGAGCTCGACGACGAGGATGCCGACGACCTCGAGGATGGGGAGGACGGCGCGTTCGAAGAGGACGACCTCGACGATGACGCCGATGACTCCGACGACGCACCGGCGGGCGACGGGGAGGACGGCCAGGACACCGAGCCGCAGCGGATGTATCCCGACCAGCCGTTCCGCAGCGGCTTCGTCTCTCTCGTCGGCCGTCCCAACGCGGGGAAGTCGACCCTTGTCAACGCCATCATGGGACGCAAGGTCGTCATCACGTCGTCGACGGCGCAGACCACCCGCAACCGCATCAGCGCCATATACAACACGCCCGACATGCAGATCGTCTTGGTTGACACCCCCGGGCTTCACAAGCCCGTCGACGCGCTGGGCGAGGAGCTCAACGTCAGCGCGCTGAACGCCCTGAAGGACGTCGACGTCGTCGCGATGGTCGTCGACGGGTCGGCGATCGCCGGCAGGGGGGACGAGTGGGTGGCGCAGCACGTCGCCCAGGCGGACGCCTACAAGGTGCTCGTGGTCACCAAGGCGGACCTCATCGACCAGGAGCGCGCCCAGGCGCAGGTCGACCGCGTCGAGAAGTTCTGCACGTTCGACGACGTAATCGTCCTGTCCGCCAAGGAGGACTTCAACGTCGACGCGTTCGTGAGCCTGGTGTATCACCATCTGCCCGCCGGCCCGCGCTGGTTTCCCGAGGACATGCAGACCGACCAGCCCATCGAGGTCATGATCTCCGAGATCATCCGCGAGAAGGCGCTGCGCAACACGCGCGACGAGGTGCCGCACGCGATCGGCGTGGGCATCGACTCGACCGACTACGACGAGCGCAGGAACCTCTCCTCCATCCACGCCACCATCTACGTGGAGCGTGCGAGCCAGCAGGGCATCCTGGTCGGCGCCGGCGGGAAGATGATCCGCAAGATCGGCACTGACGCGCGCCATGACCTCGAGCGCCTGCTCGGAAACAAGGTCTTCCTCAAGCTCAACGTCAAGGTCAAGGACAACTGGCGCTCCGACGCCGCCCAGATTCGCCGCTTCGGCTACGGCGAGGGCGCGTAGGCGGGCAGCGCCGTGCCGTCGCGCCCGCCGTCATCGCTCACCTACCGCACCAGCGGAATCGTGCTGAGGAGGACCAAGCTCGGCGAGACCGACCTGATCGTGACGCTGCTCACCGAGCTGCCCGTGCAGGTGCGCGTCGTCGCCAAGGGAGCGCGCAAGCCGGGCGCCAGGCTCGCCGGTGTGATGAGCCTGGGGAACGAGGTCGACCTGCTCGTGCGCCGCGGACGCTCGCTCGACATCGTCTCGGAGGGACAGCTCCTGACGAGCCGGGCGCAGGCGAGCGAGGAGTTCGAGCGCGAGGCGATGATGGAGGCGGTGCTCGACGTCGCTGCGGAGGTCACGGTCGAGGGCGAGCACGACGCGCGCCTGCTGCCGTTGACTTCCACGGCGCTGGACGCGGTGATGCGCGCGCCGACCGTCCTGCTGCCCCTGGTGGGGGCCGCGTACGCGCTCAAGGTCGTCTCGATTCAGGGATATCGCCCGGTCCTCGACGCGTGCGTCTCGTGCGGCAGGCCCGTGCGGCTTGCCGGTGAACGTCCGCCCGACGGCGCCCCCCGTCCCGAGGGTGCCGCGCCGTGCACCGGCGAGGAGCTCGCAGGGGAGCTCCTGCCTCCCGGCCTGGTGAGCGTCTCGTTCTCCGACGGCGGGGCACTGTGCGACGACTGCTCGCGCGACCTGCGCGGCACGCGCTATCGGCGTGAGGCGCTGAGCTGGGCCTCGAGCCTGATACGCATGCGCTTCACCGAAGTCCTCGCGCTCTCGCCTGCGCCCGCCATGGCGTCATTGGGGCATGACACGCTCTCGTTCGCGCGCGACTGGCTCGCGCACTATCCCGGAGTTCACCCCCGCGCGCTGCGGTTCGTCCTGTCGCTCGACTACGGCCAGGCCCACGAGGCGCAGCCGGGGCGCCCATAGAGATGGGGGAGGGGCAGGGAGACTCCGCCGAATAAGCGGCCCTCCCTGCCCCTCCCCGCGGATTTCGCTGTCTGGTCCCGGCCGCTGCGTCGACGCTCGGCGCCGCCGTAGGATTCCCGGGTGCGTCGCCTAGGCGTTGCGCGCGCCCTCGTCCCCACCGGAGGCGTCCCCGCTCCCGGCAGTCGTGCCGGCGCCTCCCTTCGCGGCGCTGGCGGCACCGGTGCCGGCCGCCTTCTCCGCACCCCCCTTCTCCGCCTGTGCCTTGGCGCGCTTTTTGGCGAGCGCCGCCTCGCGCGCCTTCGCCTGCTTCTCGGCACGCGCCCGCGCCTCCGCATCCTTGACCGCGCGCTGAGCGGGCGTGAGGCCGTAGACGTCTACGTGCTTCTCGGTGGCGCTCTCGGTGTAGTTGTGGCGCATCGTCAGGCAGTGGACCGGGCACGAGCGCACGCAGTGCTGGCACTGCACGCACTGGTAGCGGTTGATGGACCAGGTGTAGTTGGCCTTGTCCACGGCCAGGCAGCCGGTAGGGCAGCCGCGCTCGCAGGTGCCGCACTGGATGCATGCGGCGATGTCGATGGACACCTGGCCGCGGGTCATCGGGTAGTACTCGCGCGGCTCCGCGGGGTACGCGACGGTCGCGGGCTTCGAGAAGAGGCTCTGCAGCGTCATCTTTCCGAGCTTGAACAGACCGGACATCGTCTCGTCTCCTCTCTATCGCTCCGAGCAGCTGATGCAGGGGTCAATCGTCAGCACGATGTTGGGCACGTCGGCAAGGTCCGAGCCGCCCAGCGTCGCGCACATGCCGGGGATGTTGGTCGAGGTGGGCGTGCGCACGCGACAGCGCTCGAGGAACTTGGTGCCGTTGCCCTTGATATAGTAGATTGCCTCGCCGCGCGGCTGCTCGATGCGCGTGAGGGACTCGGCGCCCTCCGCGGGGTTGCCTTTGATCTTTACCAGGGTCTCGCCGTCGGGAATCTTGCTGGCGAGTTCGGTGATGATGTCGATGGACTGGCGCACTTCCTCGACGCGCACCTGACAGCGCGCGTAGCAGTCGCCGTCCTGTGAGGTGACGGGCTTGAAGTCCGCCAGCGCCGAGTAGGCCCCCAGACCGTTGTTGCGCACGTCGACGTCCCAGCCGGAGGCGCGCGCCATCGGCCCGACGCAGCCGTAGGTGCGCGCGTCGGCCTTGGACAGGTAGCCCACCCCCGACAGGCGGCTGCGGACCGAGGCGTCGTCCAGGAACGTGGCCGCGATCTGGTCGTAGTCCTCGCGCATGCCCCTCAGCGTCGAGACGATCGCCTCGAGCTCAGTGTTCTCTATGTCGTGGACGACGCCGCCGGGGATGCAGAAGTTCAGGATCACGCGACCGCCGGTGGTGCGCTCGAAGATGTCCAGGAGCCGCTCGCGCAGGCGCCACGAGTGCATGAACAGGCTCTCGAAGCCGAAGGCGTCGGCGGCGAGGCCCAGCCAGAGCAGGTGGCTGTGCATGCGCGACATCTCGTGGAAGATGACGCGCAGGTATTCGGCGCGCTCGGGGACTTCGATGCCCATGAGGTTCTCGACTGCCTGGCTGTAGCCCATCGAGTGACCGAAGCTGCAGATGCCGCAGATGCGCTCCGCGATGTAGGTGAACTGCTGGAAGTCCCGCTTGTCGACGAGGTTCTCCAGGCCGCGGTGCACGTAGCCGACCTGCGGTACGGCCTGCACGACAGTCTCGTCCTCCAGCACGAGGTCCAGGTGGACCGGTTCGGGCAGCACCGGGTGCTGCGGTCCGAAGGGTACCAGGGTCTTCTTTGCCATGTGCGCTTCTCTTTCCTCCCGATCCCGTCGCCGGTCTACTCGCCGGTCGCCGCGCCGGCGGCGTCGGGACGCTCGTCTTCGTGTGCGGGGGCCGCGGGGTCCTGGCGCGCCTCGCCCTGGACGGGCGCATCTGGTGCTGTCGTGGCGTAGGTGCCCCCGTTGCCCAGCGAGACCGTGCGCCGCGGTTTGTCGGCGTCCCTGTCCATCATCGGGGCGTCGCAGGTGACCTGGTAGAAGTTGCCGTGGTAGTCCAGCGAGATGTTCCGCACGGTGATGTCGTACAGGTCGTGCATCTCGTTCTCGAACATGAACGCGCACGGGAAGATGCCGCTCAGGCTGTCGACGGAGCTCCCTGGGTCGACGAACGCCTCGTAAGCCACGGCCTGCAGCGCGCGGTCGTCGAAGAACGACCAGACGATCTCTACCTTGCCCTCCTTGTTGGGCCGGTTCGCGTGCACCTCGAGGAAGCGCCAGTCGTCGGCGCGCTTCGCGGTCGCGATTCCGAGGATGTCCTGGGCGTCGATCTGGATGAACTTGGTGTCCTGGAACCTCATCGCTTCGCTCCCTCCCCGCCCTGCGCGGCGGGCTCGATCGGCGTGCCGGACTCGTCGGGGTCGTCCTGGGTGTGCAGCACGCGCGGAGTCTCGACGCCGAGCTTGACCTCGGGAGTCGGCACGGGCAGTCCCGCGTCCATGGCGGCGCGCTTTTGCTCGAGGATGTCAAGCGCGCGCACGACGCCGTCGATCAGCGCCTCGGGGCGCACGGCGCAGCCGGGGACGTAGACGTCGACCGGAATGACCTGGTCTATGCCGCCCATCGTGTTGTAGCAGGTCTTGAACACGCCACCTGAGCAGGCGCAGATGCCGCACGCGATGACGACCTTGGGCTCGACCATCTGGGAGTAGATTTGCTCGATGACCGGCTTGGCCTGCTCGTTGACCGACCCGGTCACCAGGAAGATGTCCGCGTGGCGCGGGTTGCCGGTGTTGATGATGCCGAAGCGCTCCACGTCATACAGGGGCGTGAGAGACGCAAGCACCTCGATGTCGCAGCCGTTGCAGCTCGCCGCGTCGTAATGGATGATCCAGGGCGACTTCTTGACGTAGGACGCGCCCTTCTTGCTGGTGTCCTTGACCGACATGGGACACCTCCTTTGCGTGATTCGTTGGTGGTTAGAAGAAGACGAGCCCGTTGGAGTCGATGAAGAAGAACATCGCGAAGTTGACCATGCCGCACACCAGCGCGACCATCCAGCTGCTCTTGAACATGACCTGCCACTTGACGCGGGCGAAGGAGTTGTCGATCCAGATCTCGAGCAGGAACACGACGGCGGCGGCGAGAATCGCGAGGAGGACCGAGAGCGGGTTGGAGGTCACGAAGAACATGCCGACCCACGACATGAGGATGACCAGCTCGTACCAGTGCGTGACCTCAATCAGCGCCAGGCTCAGGCCGCTCATCTCGGTGGAGGCGCCGGCGACGATCTCCTGGTGGGCGTGGTGGCTCGAGGCGATGTCGAACGGCGACTTGCGGAGCTTGATCGTGAGCACGAAGACCAGCCCGATGAAGATCAGCGGCAGCCAGACGACCATCGGCAGGTTGGTGGAGAACAGCGACGAGACCGAGAACGAGCCGGTGTACAGGTACACGCCGACGGCGAACAGCAGCAGCATCGGCTCGCAGCACATCACCTGGAGAATCTCTCGCTGGACGCCCACCTGGACGAACGGTGAGGGGTCGACCGAGGCGGCCAGGATGAACATCAGGCTCGAAAGCGTCTCGAGCAGGATGCACAGCAGGAAGTTGGCGCCGGCGTACAGGCACACGCCCGCCACGACGAGCATCACCAGCGAGAGCGCCAGCAGGATGACCTGGACGACGTCGTTGGCGCGCGCGTCCTTCTCAAGCAGCTTGCGCACATCGTAGTAGGGCTGCAGGATCGAGGGGCCGCGACGCCTCTGCATGCGGGCGGTCAGGATGCGGTCGGCGCCGGTGATGAGGCAGCCCAGGACGGGCGCCACCACGACGAACAGAATCGCGAGCAGCACGGACAGCCACACCATCTAGATCACGCTCCCAAAGAAGACGACGGCAAGGCCGACCGACGCTGATATGCCCATGAACGCGATGATCGTGCACAGCACCGTACCGATCATCCCGATCTTTTCCTCGTTGAACATGCCTTCGAGGTACCAGTTGCGCTGCGTGTAGGCGACCTGCTGGCCCATGGAGTCCATGAACGCGGCATGGCCGTGGCCGACGCCGCCGAAGTACGGCTGGTGCCCGTCGCCGCGGCGGATGCTGCGGGCGCGAAGGGCGACGACCAGCGGAATCGCGATCATGACGAAGGCGCACACGGCCATCAGCACCAGGTCGCCGGCGCTGGGCATGCGCATGACGCCGCCGGTGAGCTGGCGCACGTATGGGGTCACGACGCCGGAGGAGATCGCCGGCAGGAAGATCGAGCACGCGGCGAGCAGCAGCGCCATCAGTCCCAGGGCGCACCACTCGGTGGTGTGCACGCTGCCCTCGACGTTCTCGGCGGAAGGGTCGCCCGCGACTATCTTGGCGAGCCACTTGGCCCAGAAGAAGAACGTCGCAGCCGAGCCGAACGCGAGCATGATCACGATCACGATGACGCCGGAGTTGACGAATGCCCCCAGGGCGGCCCACTTGGACACCAGCATGCCGAACGGCGCGATGAACATGCCGCAGATGCCGAACGCCATCAGGACGGCGAGCTTGGGCATGCGCGTGATCAGGGAGTCCATGTCCTCGATGTTACGGCTGCCGATGTGATGCTCGGCGGTCCCGACGCACAGGAACAGCAGGGACTTCGCGCAGGCGTGGAAGATCAGCAGGAAGATCGCCGCCCAGACCGCGGCGGCGGACCCGATGCCAGCGCAGGTGACGATCCGGCCCCGGGTGGGGATCGTGGAGTAGGCGAGCACGCGCTTGGCGTTGGACTGGCTCACCGCGATCAGCGACGCGAGCAGGAAGGTGATGCAGCCGACGAGGATCACGCTGAAGCCCACCGGGTTGATGCCCATCCGGGGCAGGCCCGACACGTAGACGCCCATGAGCGGGGAGAGGCGGATGAGCAGGAAGACGCCGGCCTTGACCATCGTCGAGGAATGCAGCAGCGCGCTGGTGGGCGTGGGCGCCACCATGGCGCCGAGCAGCCAGGTGTGAAAGGGCATCTGGGCGGCCTTGGTCAGCGACGCCAGCGCCAGCAGGGCGACGGGGAGCATGGCAGCCATGGGCGCGAGCGCGCCGATCGCGATGAAGCGGTCGAGCTCCATGACGCTGCAGGTGACGCCGATGATGATGACGGCGGTGGCGAACGCGATGCCGCCGATCAGGTTCATCCAGATCTGGCGGAACGAGTTCGCGGTCGCCTCGGCGGTCTTGGTGTAGCCGATGAGGTAGAAGGAGCAGACGGTCGTGACCTCCCAGGCGCACAGCATCCACGCCAGGTCGTTGAACGTCACGATGCCGAACATCCCCGACAGGAACGCGAACATGACCGCGAAGAAGAAGCCCTGGCGGTCGGTCGAGAACTCCTTGCCCTGCCGGGCGAGCTCGTCCTGGTGACGCTGGAAGTCACGCATGTACCCGACGGCGTAGACGCAGATGCCGCTGCCGATGATGCCGATGATCAGCACCATGATTGAGGAGAGCGTGTCGATGTAGACGGCGCGGTGCACCTCCACGGAACCCGAGGGGCCGAACTCTGCCACGCACGCGAGCAGCGCCTGGACGCAGGCGAGGACGAAGACGCCGTACTTGCGCGCGGACAGGGAGCGCCACATGATGTAGGCGCACAGCGCGAGCTCGACGATGAACAGCACGACGCTGATCGCGACGCTCGAGAAGGCGTAGTAGCGCGCCGTCCCCCCCAGGTGCTGGGCGGCGAGGACGATGCTTCCCACCGCGATGACGCAGGCGCTCACACACACGATCACGCCCCGCAGCCGCTCGTCGCGCGAGATGACGCACAAGGCGGCCGCGACCAGCGGAAAGACTATCAGAAACCAGATTATTCCCACGATGCCTCCTCTTGGTTCGTGACGACAGGCCGCACGTATGCCCGCCTGCCCTCCCGAGACGAGCTGGAACCTCGCCGGAGAGCGGTGGGTCTGCATCTTTGTAGCACGGCTTGTGCGTGCGGGGGATGATGCGGACGGACGACGCGGCGAAGTCTAGCAATCGTACGCACCTTGCCACCTGCGATGCCGTACGTCTTCCGCCAGCGGCTGTAATGTGGTGGGTGGGCAGGCGAGACGTGCAGGGTGCGTGGAGAGCGGCGCCGTGGCATCGCGACGGGCTGCGGCGTGCCGCTCAGGCGGGAGAATCGCATGGGTGCACAGGGCGCGGGCGTGCCGCGCGCGGAGCGAGGGGACGGCTGCGATGACGATGGACGACGCGATTCGAGGCGGGCTCACGCTGGTGGGGACGCCGATCGGCAACCTGGGCGACCTGTCCCCGCGGGCGCGTGACGCCCTGGCGGCGGCAGACGTGGTGCTCGCCGAGGACACGCGCGTCAGCGGCAGGCTCCTCGCCGCGTGCGGCATCCGCGGCGCGCGGCTGGAGCGCTGCGACGAGCACGTCATCGCGGCGCGCGCCCAGGGCCTGGTCGAGCGCATGCTCGCCGGCGAGGGCATGGCGTTCGTGTCGGACGCCGGCATGCCGGCGGTCGCCGACCCCGGTGCGCGGCTCGTCGACGCTTGCCTGGACGCCGGCGTCCCGGTCGACGTGGTTCCCGGCCCGTCGGCGGTGACCTGCGCGCTGGCGCAGGCGGGGTTCGCGTGGGAGTCGTTGGACTTAGGCGGGTTCCTGCCGCGGCGCCACG
>CAIFEU010000002.1:6872-19093 GCA_903789505.1 uncultured Coriobacteriales bacterium | reverse complement strand
GGGGGGGGGGTTGGGGGGGTGGCGGGGGTTTTTTTTCTGTGTGGGGGGTGTGGCGGGGGGGGGGGGCGGCGGGCCGCGACCGGCTGCTGGAGTCGCTCGCTGCCCTGCCCGCTGCCCTGGTCTTCTACGAGTCGCCCCACCGCAGCGCCGACAGCCTCGACGCGATCGCCCGCGTGCTGCCCGCTCGTCGCGTCGCGCTCGCCCGCGAGCTCACGAAGATGCACCAGGAGGTGCTGCGCGCCCCCGCTGCCGAGCTCGCGGCTGCCGTCCGCGCGCGCGAGGGGCTGCGCGGCGAGGTCGCGATCGTGGTGGACGCCCCGAGCCGCGAGGAGCTCGAGGCCGCGCGCGGCCGTCTGCGGGGCGGCGCGGCGTTCGACCTCGACGACGCGATTCGCCGCGGCCTGGAGGCGGGGACTCCCAAGAGCGCGCTCGCCCGCGACCTCGCGGCGAGCTGCGGGATGACGCGCGGGAAGGTGTACGAGCGCATCCTCGAGCTCGCGCGGTAGCGCCTGCGGGGGCGCCGGGACCTGGGGGCTGCGTTCTTGATGCATCTCGCGCGCAGCCGCCTCCCGGCGCGCGAACCCGGCGTCGGGCTGAGGTAGGATGTGCAGCTGACCAGTCGAGCCGGCGGCACCGGGCCCTTTGCCCGCGGACCACCGGCGGTGCGGAACCTCACCCGCCTCACGAAGCACAGCACGAGAGGAATGCGCCCCATGTCCAACGAGACCAGCCAGACCAGCCCGACCCCCGACGAGGAGCCGGCGGGCAAGCCGTCCTACTACATCACGACGCCGATCTACTACGTCAACGCCAAGCCCCACCTCGGGACCGCGTACTCGACGATCGTGTGCGACACGCAGGCGCGCTTCCGCAGGATGGACGGCTGCGACGTCAAGTTCCTGACCGGGCTGGACGAGCACGGGCAGAAGGTCGCAGACTCGGCGGCTCAGCACGGCATGACGCCCCAGCAGTGGGTCGACTCGATGGTCCCCGACTTCAAGGACCTCTGGCGCGAGCTCGAGATCTCCAACGACGACTTCATCCGCACGACCCAGCCGCGCCACGTGCGCAGCGTCCAGCACTTCTGGGAGGTCATGCGCGACCGGGGCTACATCTACAAGGGGCGCTACGAGGGCTGGTACTGCGTGCCCGAGGAGACCTACTTCACGCCCACCGACGTGCGCCACGCCGAGGTCAACCGCGACCGGCCCGAGGACCAGCCCCTGTGCCCCGACTGCGGCAGGCCGCTCTCGCGCGTCAGCGAGGACAGCTGGTTCTTCAGGCTCTCCGCGTTCCAGCAGCCGCTCCTGGACTTCTACGACGCCCACCCCGACTTCATCCAGCCGCAGATTCGCTACAACGAGGTCCGCTCGTTCGTCGAGGGAGGCCTGAAGGACCTCTCCGTCACGCGCACGAGCTTCGACTGGGGCATCCCCCTGCCGTTCGACGAGCGTCACGTGACCTACGTCTGGTTCGACGCGCTGATCAACTACCTGACGGCGGTCGGCTACGGGGACCCGACGGACGAGGGCGCCCGGGAGTTCGCCCGCCGCTGGCCCGCGCAGACGCACGTCGTGGGCAAGGATATCATCCGATTCCACTGCGTGATCTGGCCCGCGATGCTGATGGCGGCCGGCCTGGAGGTGCCCGAGCACGTGCTGGCGCACGGCTTCCTGCTGGTTCGCGGCGCCGACGGCAAGGGCGAGAAGATGTCCAAGAGCCGCGGCAACGCGATCGCCCCGCGCCAGGTCATTGACCTGCTGGGCGTCGAGGGGTACCGCTACTACTTCATGACCGACGTCGTGCACGGCGCCGACGGCGCGATCTCGTTCGAGCGCATGGCGCAGGTCTACAACTCCGACCTCGCCAACAGCTGGGGCAACCTGGTGAGCCGCGCGCTGAACATGGCGGCCAAGTACTTCGACGGCCGCTCGCCTCGGCGCGCGACCGACTACGCCGTGCGGGAAAGCCCGCTGTCGCAGGCGGCGGACGGCATATACGACCGCTACGCCGCGGCGATGCGCGCCTTCGACTACGCCGCGGGGGCTCGGGAGGCGATGCGGCTGGTCGAGGCCGCGAACCTCTACATCGAGCAGACCGCGCCCTGGGCGCTCGCCAAGGACCCCGCCCGCGCCGACGACCTGCGCTTCACGATCTGGGGCCTGCTCGAGGCTATCCGCATCGCCGCGACGCTGCTGTGGCCGATCATGCCCTCCGCGAGTGCCGAGGTCATGAGGCGACTGGGCCTTCCCGACGTTCCCGGCGATGACCTGCGCGGCGCGTGCGCCTGGGGCCAGTTTGAGGGCGGCGAACCGGTGACCAAGGGAGAGGCGCTGTTCCCGCGCCTGGACGACGAGGCAGTCGCGAAGGCCGGGGAGTAGGGGTGGCCACCGACCCCGCCGAGGTGCCGCGCCCGGAGGCGTTCTTCGCCACCAAGAAGGGCGTGCCGGTGGCGTGCCCCGCCCCTGCCGGGCCGATCGACGACAGCCACACGCATCTGACGTGCCTGTCCGGCGGCCTGACCCCCGCCGTCGCCATCGCGCGCGACGCGCTGGCGGGCGTGGGCCTCATCGTGACGGTCGTGGACCCCACCGACGACGCGCGCGACCCGGAGGCGCTGCTCGGCGCGCTGCGCGGCTGGGGCGCCGAGGCGCGTGCGGTGCTCGACGGCTGGGGCATGCGCTCGGTCGCCGTCCCGCGCGTGCGCCTGCTCGTGGGATGCCACCCGCATAATGCGCGCCTGTTCGACCGCGACGCCCACGAGGCGATGCGCACGCTGCTCGAGGCGCCGGAGTGCGCGGGGGTGGGCGAGATCGGCCTGGACTATCACTACGACCTCTCGCCGCGCGTGACTCAGCTCGCGGTGTTCGAGGAGCAGCTCGAGCTGGCCGCAGCACTCGACGCTCCCGTCTCGCTGCACGTGCGCGAGGCGCACGCTGACGCCGCCGAGGTGCTGCGGCGCGTGGGGACCCCGGGTGCGGGCGCGGTCATGCACTGCTTCGACCTCGACCTCGCGACGCTGCTGACCTTTCGCGACCTGGGGTGCCGCTTCGGCATCGGGGGTGCGGTCACGTTCAACGCGATGGGGCAGCTGCGCGAGGCCGTCACGAGCCCGGAATGCCCCGCGAGGCTGCTGCTCACCGAGACCGACTCCCCCTATATGGCGCCCGTACCCCTGCGCGGGACGCCCTGCGAGCCCGCATACATAGCCGTGACCTGCGACTATCTGGCGACCCTGCGCGCGGGCGCGCTGGGGGAGGACCGCGGGGCGCTCTACGAGGCGTTCGCGCGCAACGCGCGCGAGGTCTTCGACGCGCGCCATGGCTTCGCGGTGCCGGGGTCGTTCGGGGAGCTGTCGCAGCCCCCCGTCGCCACTGCCGAGGGCACTGCTGGCCAAGCGGGCGGCGGGCGCCCGTGATGGGGGGCTCCGCCGGGCGGCGCGAGAGGGTCGTGGGCGTGCTGAGCGCGTCGCCGTTCACGCGGGGACGCTGCGACGCGGCGTGCGACGCCTGCGTCGAGTCCGTCGGGCGCGCGGGCTGCCGGGCTTGCCGGCTGACGCTGCGCGACTACGAGGTCGCGCCCTGCAGGGGCTGCAACGCCTGCGCGGCGACGGGCGCCTGCGTCATCTCCGACGACTTCCCGCGACTGGTCGGCGACCTCGACGCGCTCGACGCGCTCGTCGTGGTCTCGCCCGTCTACTTCGCCGGACCTCCCGCCACGCTCAAGGCGGCGCTCGACCGCATGCAGGTGCTGTGGGCGCTGCGCTATCGCCCGGCGGGCGGGGGCGCCTACCCGGCGCTTCCCGACGACGGGCGGCGCGCGCTGGGGCTGGCAGCGGTGGGGTCGGGCGGCGACCCGTTCGGTGACGAGCCGCTCTCGACCTGCCTGCGCTCCGCGATGCGCATGCTCGACTTCGAGCTGCGCGCCCGCGTCTCGTGCGGCGCGGGCGACGACGCGGGTGCCGTCTGCGCGCGGCTGGGCGTCGACGTGTCCGCCGACGCGCTGCGACGCCCCCCGTTCTCGCGCGCCCGGCGTGCCCACGACCTGCTGGGCATCCCCGCTGACGCCGCCCTCCGCGGGGACGCCCCGCACCCCCGCTGACGCCGTCAGCCCAGGCTGCCCCGGCGAGGGCTCGAACGACGAACGCCTCTCAAGACGAAGGGACGCACCCGATGCCATACTCAAGGCTTGCCAGCGTGAGCGCCACGCGCTCCCTGCTCGACGACTTCGGCCTGAGGGCGAAGTACAAGCTGGGCCAGAACTTCCTGGTCGACGACGCCGTGGTCGGCCGCATCCTGGAGCTCGCGGAGCTATCCGCCGACGAGGCGGTCATGGAGGTCGGCCCGGGAATTGGGACGCTGACCAGCGCCCTGCTGCCGCGCGTCGCCGCCGTCGTCGCGATCGAGGCGGACGAGGACATGCGCGGGCCCCTGTCGGTGAGCTGCGCCGACTATTCAGAGCGGCTGGCTCTGGTGCTTGGCGACGCCCTACGTGTCGCACCCGAGCAGGTGCGCGACGCCCTCGGCAGGCTCCGCGGGGGAGATGCGGCGCGCAGGGCGGGAGACCCGGTCGCGGGCGCGGCGGCACGCGCGCAGGACATGCCGCACAAGGTCGTCGCCAACCTGCCCTACGCGGTGGCTGCTAAGCTGATCCTGCGGTGGATGCAGGACTGGCCCTGCGTCCTCACCGAGGTCGTCATGGTGCAGCGCGAGGTCGCCGACCGCATCTGCGCGCCCGTCGGGACCAAGGAGTACGGGGCGTACACGGCCAAGCTCGCGCTGCACGCGCGGGTCACGGGGCGTTTCGAGGTCCCTCGCAGCTGCTTCCTGCCCGCCCCGCATGTCGAGAGCGCCGTCGTGCGCATCGATCGCCTGCCTGCCGGCGAGCGGCTCGCCGAGGCGGACGCCCGGGGCTGCTCGCGCCTGATCGACGCTGCGTTCTCCCAGCGCAGAAAGACCCTGCGCAACTCGCTGTCGCGCTCGGGCTGCCCGACCGCAGACCTCGACTGGGCGCTCGGGCAGGCGGGCATCGACGGCTCGGTGCGCGCCGAGACGCTCGGGCGCGACGACTTCGTGCGGCTGTATGCGGCGCTGCGGCAGCGCACGTCCGCATGGCCCGCATCCGTCTAGGGCGTCCCGGCGCGGACTGCCCGCCTGCCGGCGCGGCTCCCGGCGGTGCCGCTCGCTACCCGCGCTGCTCGGCGACGTCCCGCTGCCCCCGCTGCGCCTCGCGCTCGAGCACGACCTGCATCGTGTAGCTCATGATGTCGGAGCGATTGATGACGCCGACGACCTTGCCGCCCTCGAGCACCGGCGCCTTCTTCAGGTGGTTCTCGCCCAGGAACCGGCATACGTGCGACAGGTCGGCGTGGGCGTCGACGCCCAGCGCGCCCTTCGTGGCGATGGACATCACGTTGGCCGACATCAGGTGCTCGATCTTGTCGGGCAGCGGCAGGCGCGTGTCGTCGGAGCTTATCGTGCTCGATATCGCGGTGATGGGGTCGGTGATCGTCCCGGTGCGCGGGGAGAGGAAGCGCAGCACGTCGCCGTCGGAGACGAACCCCACCGCGTTGCCGGCGTCGTCGACGATCGGCGCGGCGGAGATGTGCTTCTCGACGAACAGGCTCACGGCGTCGCGCACCGTGGCGCTCTGGGACAGCGTGTACACGTCGGTCTTGATGACGTGCGCGAGGATGCCCTTGCGCTCGCCGGTCGGGTCGCTCACCGAGGCGTCCTCGTCGCCGTTGCGCACGAAGATGACCGACAGCACGAACGCGCACACGCACAGCGCGGTCGCGACGAGGAACGCCATGTTGATGCCGTGGATGCCGGCGTGCGTCGCGTCCATCGCCCCGACAGACGCCTCGGTCACCGTCGTGCAGACGCTCACGATGATCGCCGTGCCCAGCGACCCCGCCACCTGGCGGAACGTGTTGTTGACCGAGTTGCCATGGTTGACCAGGCTGTTGTCGAGCGCGTTGATGCCCCAGGTGCCAATCGGCATGTTGACCAGCGACAGCGAGAACAGGCGCACCGTGTACAGCGCGGTCAGGAAGCCCAGCGTGGTGGAGTCGGACAGGATCGTGAAGGCCGCGGTCGAAAGCGCCAGCAGGCCGGTGCCGACGATCGCGAGCAGGCGCGGGCCGCGCTTGTCGAACAGGCGACCGGCGACCAGGCCCATGAGGCCCATGATGATCGCCCCGGGCATCATGACCAGGCCGGAGGTGGTGGCGGAGAAGCCGCGGTAGGTCTGCAGGTAGATCGGGACCAGGACGGCGCCCGCCATCAGGGCGCCCTGCACGAGCATCGTGATGACGGTCGCGAGCATGAACCGCCTGTTCGCGAGCACGCGCACCTGCAGCATGGGCGTCTCCATCCCGAGCTGGCGACGGAAGAACAGCACCAGGGCGACGACCCCCACGGCGAACACCGTGAGGTTGGCGGGCGAGACGCCGTTGGACCCGAGGTCGGAGAGCGCGTACAGGACCCCGCCGAAGCCCAGCGTGGACAGGACGACGGAGGGCACGTCGAGCGTCGAGGAGGGGTTGAGCCCCGCCGTCTCCTGCATGAGGGCGCTGCCCACGACCGTGGTCACCAGGCCGAGGACGGCGATGGCACCGAACATGATGCGCCAGCTGTATGCGTCGATGACCAGGCCGGCGACCGTTGGGCCGAACGCGGGGGCGAACCCCAGGACGACGCCGAAGATGCCCATGGCGGTCCCGCGGCGCTCCACCGGGAACGTCAGCATCAGCACGGTGCCCGCCAGGGGCATCAGGATCCCCTCGCCCGCCGCCTGCACCAGACGCCCCACGAGCAGGATGACGAATCCGGGCGCGGCGGCGCACAGGACCGAGCCGAGCGTGAAGACGCCCATCGCGACGCCGAAGAGCCGGCGCGTCGAGAACTTGTCCTGCAGGAACGCCGTGATGGGAATCATGATGGCGTTGACGAGCGTGAATCCGGTCGTGAGCCACTGGGCGGTGGCGGCGTTGACGTGCATCTCCGCCATGACGTGGGGCAGGGCGGGGGAGACCACCGTCGAGTTGAGCACGGCGACGAACGTGCCGAACACGATGATCGCCAGTGTCACGACCTGCTTCTTCGTGAGACCCATCATTGCCATGCGTGTGATTCCTTCCATCAGGGGGCGACCGGCGCGACGGGAGCGCGAGCGAGCGCGCTGCCCGAGTGCGGGGTCCACCATGCCGGCGTGCGCGAGCTTCCGGCGGTGTGGTCGAGTTGGGTTATCGGGTGAGTGGTGCCTCGCGCGCGGAGAGACGCCAACGCGAGGATGTGTCGTCTAGGCGCAACTATAGACCCGACGCGGATGACCATTCTGCAAGTAATGTGAAGCACGCAGACCCCATGCGGGCGATTTCGGGCGGCGAGCGGCGCCATCGCCGTTCACGTCCCCCGCCCGTGCCGGACGGGGGACCGCTCGGCACGGGCGCGCAGACGTTTCGTGAACGCCGCCGCCAGGCGCTATGATGGGCGTTCAGGGCGTCCGCGCAAGGGCGCGGGGCGCGCGAAGGCTTTGGAGGGTTTACGGCGTGACGTCGTCTACGGAGGTGCGCATGGGCGTTGGGGGGAGGCCCTGTCCGGACGGGGGCGACGCACGGGACGACCGCGTCGCTGGGGACGGGCAGCTGCCCCCGTTCTTCCTGGAGGCGCTGGAGGCGCAGTACGACGACCCGGACGACGTCGCCCGCGTCGTCGAGGGCTGCCACGCCCGCCGGGCGGTCACGCTGCGCGTGAACGCCCTCAAGTCCACGCTCGGCGAGGTGACGGGGGCGCTTGACGCCGCGGGGATCGCGCACGAGCCGGTCCCGTGGAGCCCGGAGGCGCTGGTGCTGCCGGGGGTGCGCGAGGACGCCGTGCGCGCCCTGGACGTCTACGGCCAGGGGAAGGTCTACCTCCAGAGCCTGTCCGCGCAGGTCCCGGCCCTCGTGCTCGACCCGCGTGCCGGGCAGGACATCTTGGACATGGCGGCGGCGCCGGGCGGCAAGACGACCCAGATCGCGGCGCTGACCGGCGGTGGGGCGCACATCACCGCCTGCGAGATGAACGGCGGCCGCGCCGACAGGCTCGAGCACAACCTGAGGCTCCAGGGCGCCACGAACGTCACGGTCATGAGGATGGACGCGCGCCGCCTCGACGACCTCTTCTCCTTCGACCGCGTCCTGCTCGACGCCCCCTGCTCCGGCTCGGGGACGATCGGGGAGGGCGGCGCCCGCACGAGGGGCCGCTTCACACGGGTGCTGGTGGACCGGTGCGTCAGGACCCAGACGGCGCTGCTCGCCAAGGCGCTGCGCCTCGCGAAGCCCGGCTCGACGGTGGTCTACTCCACCTGCTCGGTGCTGCGCGAGGAGAACGAGGGCGCGATTGAGCGCGCGCGAAGGGGCCCCACGCGCTTTCGCGTGCTGCCCATCGACGTGGACGGGCTCGGGATGCGTGGGCTGCCCCTGCTGCCCACCAGCGTCGCGGGCACGCTGCAGATCTGCCCCACGGGGCTCTACGAGGGGTTCTTCGTCGCACGGCTCCAGCGCCTGTGACGGGGGAGGGCCCCGGCGCCGCATGTAGGGCGCCGCGTCGAACGCTTGCTTGCGAGGGACTGGTGAGGAACCGATGATCTCAACTAAGGGCCGCTACGCCCTGCGCGCGCTGATCGACATAGCGGAGCACTCCGAAAGCGACGGGGCGTTCGCCCCGCTGTCCGACGTCGCGCGGCGCCAGGGCATCTCGAAGAAGTACCTGGAGAGCATCGTCTCGACGCTCACGCGGGCGGGGCTGGTTCAGGGCCTGCGCGGCAAGGGGGGCGGGTACCGGCTGGTCGTGCCCCCCGAGCAGATCACGGTAGCGCGCGTGGTCCGCCTCATGGAGGGCACCCTCGCGCCGGTGGCGTGCCTGGAGTGCGAGGGCTCGTCCCAGGGGTGCGAGCGCAAGGACTCCTGCCGCACCCTGCCCATGTGGAAGGGTCTCGACCGGGTCGTCTCCGACTACCTCGAGGGAATCACGGTCCGCGACCTCATGCGGCAGGGGCCCGAGCGGGGGCGGGAGGCGTGCGCCGAGCAGCCCGGCGGATGCCCGGCGGACGTCCCGGCGCGGCCCGCCCGAGGGTAGCGCTGCCCACGGACTCGCCCGGAGGCAGCGCGCGTCGCGGCCGCGCGCCTGTGCGTTGGGACTATAATCTCGGTCAGTGCAGGCGAAGTGGGGGAGGGCAAGCGTGGCTGATCGGCTCGAAGGTCGTTTCGCGTTCGAGGGGTCGGGGCTTCCCGCCCTCACCGTCGCCATCCAGGCGGGCGGCGAGTCGCGCCGGATGGGCAGGTCCAAGGCGACCGTGCCGTTCCTGGGCAGGCCTCTGATCGAGCGCCTGGTCACGCGCATCGCGCCCATCTCGGACGAGATACTGATCACCACCAACGAGGCGGACCGGCTCGCCTTCCTGCGCGAGCATCCCGCCGCCGGCCGCATCCGCATGTGCTCCGACGTCTACGACCGACGCGGGTCGCTGACCGGCATGGTGACCGCGCTGCGCAACGCTTCCAACGACTACGTCGCCGTGTGCGCCTGCGACATGGTCTTCGTGAGCCCCGAGCTGTTCCTCGCCGAGTACCGCTGCCTGCTCGACGACCCCACGCTCGACCTCGTCCTGCCGCGCACGCAGTTTGGCTACGAGCCGTTCCACGGCGTGTACCGCCGCCGGACATGCCTCGAGGGGCTGACGCGCGCCGTCGACGACGGCGTCGAGAGCATCCGCGGCTTCGTCTCGACGATGACCTCCCGCGAGTTCACGATGGACGAGGTCGGAGCCATCGTCCCGCAGGGGCGCTGCTTCGTGAACGCCAACACCCCCGACGAGCTGCGCCACGCCGAGCGACTCGTGCTCGAGCTCGAGGGCGCCGCCTGCTGAGCCCTGAACCTCCGGGGCGATTCCCCCGCCCCGTCCCGTCTCGCGGGCGCGCGGCAGGAGTGCCCTTGCGCCCGGCGCGTCCCGCACGGTAGCGGTGGCGTGCACGTTGGCCGCGGGCAACCTCCCGGACACGGACCCTGTGGTAACCTGAGCTGTCACGATGCCGGGCTCGTCCCGGTGCCGCGCGCGGTCATCGCCCTGCGCGCGGCAACGACCATCAGGACAACACAGGGAGACGTGCATGAGTCTGAGCAAGAAGCAGGTGAGCGACATCGCCGACTACGCCCGCATCGCGCTGACCGATGAGGAGCTCGACGAGATGACCGCCTACATGAACGACGCCGTCGACAACGTGCTCGCGCCCATCCGCGGGCTCGACCTGACGGGCGTCGAGCCGGTCTTCCACCCGATCGGCGACCTGTCAAACGTGATGCGCGAGGACGAGCCCGTCCCGGGGCTGTCGCTCGAGGACGCGCTGCGCAACGCCGGCGACCGCGACGGGCGCAGCTTCCGCGTGCCGTCGATCCTCGGGAACGGGGGCGACCGGTGATGCCGACCTCCTACGACTCCCTCGGCGCGGGCCAGATAGCCCGGCTCGTGCGCGACGGGGAGGTGTCGGCGCGCGAGGTGGCCCAGGCCGCGCTTGACGCCGTGTCCGCCCGCGACGGCGACGTCCATGCGTTCCTGCAGGTGACGCCCGAGCTCGCGCTCGCCGCCGCCGACCGCGTCGACGCGGCGCGCGCCGCCGGCGAGCAGCTTGCCCCGCTGGCAGGCGTCCCGGTGGCGTTCAAGGACAACATGCACCTCGTCGGCACCCGCACCACCTGCGGCTCACGGATGCTCGAGGGCTACGAGAGCGTTTTCACGGCGACGTGCGTCCAGCGCATGCTCGACGCCGGCTGCCTGCCCCTGGGCAAGCTGAACATGGACGAGTTCGCCTTCGGTTCGAGCACCGAGTCGAGCTACTTCGGCAAGACCTGCAACCCCCACGACCTCGGCCGCGTCCCGGGCGGGTCCTCGGGAGGGTCCGCCGCGGCGGTGGCTGCGGGCATGCTCCCCCTGACGCTGGGCTCCGACACCGGCGGGTCGATTCGCCAGCCCGCGTCGTTCTGCGGCGTCGTGGGCCTCAAGCCCACCTACGGCATGGTGAGCCGCTACGGGGTCGTCGCCTTCGGCAGCTCCCTCGACCAGGTGGGTCCGTTCGGGCGCACGGTCGACGACGTCGCGCTCGCGATGAACGCGCTGGCCGGCCGCGACCCGCGCGACTGCACCTCCCAGCGGTGGGACGTCGACTTCTGCGAGCACCTGCACGACGGCGTCGAGGGGATGCGCATCGGCATCGTCGACGCGATGAACCACGCGCAGGGCGTCGACCCCGAGGTCGAGAGCGCGATCGACGCTGCCGCGCAGGCGCTGTGCGCCGCGGGGGCGCAGGTCGTCGACGTCGAGCTGCCCCACGCCCCCGAGGCCATCAGCGCCTACTACGTGCTGGCGCCGTGCGAGGCGTTCTCGAACCTGGCGCGCTTCGACGGCGTGCGCTACGGCTACCGGTACGAGGGCGCCCGCGACCTGTCCGAGATGACCTCGATGTCGCGGGCCATCGGGTTCGGCCCTGAGGTCAAGCGCCGCATCATGCTGGGTGCCTACCTGCTGTCCAGCGGCGTGTACGACAAGTACTACTACCCGGCGCAGCAGGTGCGCGCCCTCATCACGCAGGACTACCGCGACGCGTTCGAGCGCTGCGACGCGATCCTGATGCCGGCCAGCCCGCGCACCGCGTTCGCGTTCGGGGAGATGAGCAACCCCACGCAGATGTACCTGTCAGACATGTTCACGATCTCCATCAACATCGCGGGCAACGCGGGCGTCACCGTGCCGGTGGGGGTCGGCGCCGACTCGGGGCTGCCCGTGGGGGCCCAGCTGGTGGGCCCGGCGTTCGCCGACGACCGGCTGCTGCGCGTCGCCGCGACGCTGCAGGACGCCTACGGCGCCGCCCCGGTGGCGCGCGCCTTCTCCGGGAAGGGGGGTGAGCTTCGATGAGGGAGCTCAGCGAGGTCCTTCGGGACTGGGAGCCGGTCATCGGGCTTGAGGTCCACACCGAGCTCACCACGCTCAAGACCAAGATGTTCTGCGGCTGCAGGCTGTCTCACGACGACGAGCCCAACACCAACGTGTGCCCGGTCTGTCTGGGCATGCCCGGCGCGCTGCCCGTGCCCAACAAGGCGGCGATCCAGTCGATAGTCCTGGCGGGGCTCGCGACGAACTGCCAGATCATGAAGCACTCGATGTTCTACCGCAAGCACTACTTC
>CAIFEU010000002.1:0-6862 GCA_903789505.1 uncultured Coriobacteriales bacterium | reverse complement strand
CCCGACATGGCCAAGAACTTCCAGACCACGCAGGGGCCGGTCGCGTTCTGCATGAACGGCTGGCTCGACCTGGAGGTCTCCGGCGCCGGCGCCGCCGAGCGCTACCGTGACGACGAGGGCGTGTCGTTCGACGCGGACGGCGGCTACGTCGCCCACGTGGGAATCGAGCGCATCCACATGGAGGAGGATGCCGCCAAGATGGTCCACATCGGCGGCGTCGACGGGCGCATCGACGGGGCGGAGGCGTCGCTGATCGACTACAACCGCGCGGGGACGCCCCTGATCGAGCTCGTCACCAAGCCCGACCTGCGCAGCCCCGAGGAGGCCCGCCTGTTCATGGAGAAGCTGCGCCAGATCTTCCTGACGCTGGGCATCTCCGACTGCTCGATGGAGTCGGGCTCGATGCGCTGCGACGGCAACGTGTCGCTGAGGCGCCGCGGCACGCGGCGGCTGGGCACCAAGACCGAGCTCAAGAACATCAACTCGTTCAAGAGCCTCCACGACGGGCTCGAGTACGAGATCCGCCGCCAGGCGGAGGTGCTCGAGGAGGGCGGCACGATCGCCCAGGAGACGCGCCACTGGGAGACGTCGACGAAGCGCACGCTGGTCATGCGCACCAAGGAGACCGCAGACGACTACCGCTTCTTCCCCGAGCCCGACCTGGCGCCCTACGACCTGTCCGACGAGTTCGTCGAGGACGTGCGCTCGCGCCTGCCCGAGCTGCCCGACGCGCGCCGCGACCGCTACGTCGCAGACTACGGGCTGCGCCGGGCCGACGCCGCCCAGCTTGCCGGCGACCCCGACGTCGCCGCGTTCTTCGAGCGGGCGGTCGAGGGCGTCGGCCCCGAGATGGCGCGCGTCGTCGCCAACGTCGTGATCAACGACCTGGCGGGCTACCTCAACGCCAACGGGCTGACCATCTCCCAGGCCAAGATCACGGCCGAGCAGGTCCGGAGCCTGGCGGAGCTGCTCGCCGGCGACGCGATCACCTCCCGGCAGGGGCGCGAGGTCTTCGAGCTCATGGCGAGCAGCGGCAGGGACCCGGCGAGCATCGTCGACGAGCGCGGGATGCGCCAGGTGAGCGACGCGTCCGCGCTGGAGCCAATCGTCGACCAGGTCCTCGCCTCCTGCCCCGACCAGGTCGCGCAGTACCGCGACGGCAACAGGAAGGTCATCGGGTACCTGGTGGGCCAGTGCATGAAGGCGAGCCGCGGCAAGGGCAACCCCAAGCTGTTCAACCAGCTGCTGGCGCAGAAGATGGGATAGCGCCCCGCTCCGGGGCGTGCGCCGGCGTGGGCGCACGCCCTCGGGGCGAGATGAGCGCCCATAAGGTGTGGGTTTAACAAACTGAAACACATCTGAAAAGAATTGCTTCTAGCATGTTCACATTGCTGTAGCACTGGGGCAGGTGGGGCCGCGGCCGAGCCGCAGGTCGCGCCTGCCCCCGATGGTATCGGTTCAGATTGGAGCATTCGATGGCAGACTCACCGACGACCTCGGGGCATTCGGAGCCCCTGGCGGTGGACATCTCGAACGACGCCGTCAGCGAGCGTGCGACGTGGTCGGGAAAGCTCGCCTTCGTCCTTGCCGGCGCCGCCTCGGCGGTCGGGCTGGGCAACCTCTGGCGTTACCCGTCCCTGGCGGCGAAGTACGGAGGGGGCGCGTTCGTCCTCACCTACATCATCCTGGTGCTGATCCTGGGCCTCACCTACATGATCACCGAGATCGGTATCGGGCGGCGCACGAAGCTCTCGGGCATCTCGGCCTTCACCAGGATGGCGGCGGACACCGGCCACAAGGGCGCGGGCTGGAAGGCGGTCGGCCTGTTCGAGATCATAGTGCCTTGCATCATCGGCCCGTACTACTGCGTCATCGGCGGCTGGATCCTCAAGTACATGGTCGGCTACGCTCTGGGCGCCGCTGACGAGATCGCGGGCACCAGCTACTTCACGAGCTTCATCACCTCCGACTCCGAGCCGGTCGCATGGACGCTGCTGTTCTGCGGCATCACGATGCTCGTCATCATCCTGGGGGTCAACCAGGGCATCGAGAAGCTCAACAAGTACGCGATGCCCGCCCTGCTCGTGCTGGCGATTGCGATCGCGGTCTATGCCATCGCGACGCTGCCTGACGCCGGCGCCGGCGTGGCCTACTTCCTGATCCCCAAGGCCTCCGACTTCAGCGTCATGACGGTCGTCGCCGCCGCGGGGCAGATGTTCTACTCGCTGTCGCTCGCCATGGGCATCATGATCACCTACGGCTCCTACATGAAGCGCAGCGAGCACCTCGCGAGCTCCGCGGGGTGGATCTGCCTGTTCGACACGGTCATAGCGGTGCTGGCGGGGCTGATGGTGGTCCCCGCGACCTACTCGTTCGGCGGGGTCGAGGCCACCAAGCAGGCGGGCGCCGGCCTGATGTTCCAGACGCTGCCGCAGGTCTTCGACACGATGCCGCTGTCCTCGCTCGTCGGCTTCCTGTACTTTGCGCTGGTGTTCTTTGCGGCGCTGACCTCTTCGGTCTCGATCATCGAGGCCGTCGTCTCGGGAATCGACGATGCGTCGCACGTGGGGCGCCGCAAGTCCGTCAGGATCGTCGGGATCGCCCTGATCGTCCTGGCGCTGCTTCCGACGCTGGGCTACTCAGTGCTCTCCTGGGTGCACTTCCCGATCGGCAGCGCCGACATGACGATTCTCGACTTCGCCGACTTCATCTCCAACTCGGTGATCATGCCCGCCCTGGCGCTGGTCGTGAGCATCCTGGTGGGATGGGTCATAAAGCCGGGGTACATCGTCGAGGAGGTCGAGGCGGACGGCACGAGGTTCGCGCTCAGGAAGGTCTACGTGTTCCTCCTGAAGTTCGTCGTCCCGATTCTTTTGGGCGTGGTGCTGGTGAGCTCGATCCTGAACTCCGTGGGCGTCATCTCGATCTAGCTTCTCGCTTTAGCTTCTCGCGCGGCGCCGCGACGCCGCACGAGCCTGAGAGCGGTCGGTCCGAACGGGGCCGCCCCGTCCCCCTGGCGACGCCGCCGCCTCTGGGGATGGGGCGGCCCCATTTGCGCTCGGGCGCGCCGCCCGCTGGCGCCCGTCCGGCCCGTCGACGGGCGACCATCGTGCCACCCGTGGGTGAGTGGGGCGGGAAATGGGACACATCCGCCCCACGTGACGGGTCAATAGTGAGTCAAACGTGTTCATGTGTGGGGACGTGTGCGCGGGGCATGACCGAGCTGCTACGATAGCCGGGAGTACCCAGCGGCTCGCCGCCTCGCGCGCGAGCCAGAGACAGGAGGGTTGTTGCCCCATGGCCGACGAGTACGCGTCCATCACCCTGACCGACGACGAGGGTCAGACGACGGAGTTCGACATCCTTGATACCCTTGACTACGAGGGCGAGCGTTATGTCGTGGTCGCCCCCTCCGAGGGCGAGGGGGACCAGGAGGACGACCTGGAGGAGCCCGGCGACGGCGAGGCTGCGCCCATGGACGATGCCGACGACCCGTTCGACGACGAGGACGCGGTCGAGGTCGTCATCCTGCGCCTGGTGGGGGAGGGCGACGACGAGTACTACGAGACCGTCGACGACGACGGGAAGCTCGACGCTCTGTTCGAGATGTTCCACGACCGTCACGTGGGCGAGTACGACTTTGAGTAGCGACCCGGCGACGGTCCACTTCGTCGGGGCGGGGCCGGGGGCGCCCGACCTGATCACCTTGCGCGGCGCCCGCCTGCTGCGGGAGGCGGACGTGGTCGTGTGGGCAGGCAGCCTGGTGAACCCGCAGCTGCTCGAGGGGTGCCCCGCCGGGTGCGAGCTCCACGACAGCGCCCGGATGACGCTGGAGGAGGTCTTCGCCGTCATGCGCGACGCCGCCCTCGCCGGGCGCCGGGTCGTGAGGCTGCACACGGGCGACCCGTCGATCTACGGGGCGATTCGCGAGCAGATGGACCTGCTCGACGCGGCGGGAATCCCCTACGACGTGACGCCGGGCGTGTCGAGCATGTCGGGCGCGGCGGCGGCGCTGCGCTGCGAGTACACGCTGCCGGGCGTCACGCAGTCGCTCGTCGTGACGCGCGAGGCAGGCCGCACCCCGACGCCGAACCGCGAGTCGCTCTCCTCGCTGGCGGCCCACGGGACCTCGATGGTGGTCTTCCTCTCGGCGGGACTGGCGCGGCGCGTGCAGGGCGACCTGGTCGCCTCAGGGCGCGACCCCGACGAGCCGGCCGCCATCGTCTACAAGGCGACCTGGCCCGACGAGCGTGTCGTGCGCTGCACCGTGGGGACGCTCGCCGAGTCAGCCGAGGGCGCCGGCATCGACCGGCTCGCGCTGATCGTGGTGGGGGACGCCGTCGCGCCGCGCGCCGGTCACGACCGCAGCAGGCTCTACGACCCGAGCTTCCCGACCGGCTGCCGCGAGGCGCGCTGATGGCCCTCGAGCGCTACGTGTGGGCGGGAGGCAGGCGCCTGAGGTGCGGCTACACGACGGGCAGCTGCGCCGCGATGGCCGCCGGCGCCGCCGCCGGCATGGCGGCGGGCGGCCCCGCCCCGGCGACGGCGCGGCTGGTCACGCCCTCGGGCGTGGCGGTGGAGGCCGACGTCCTGGAGCCTCGGCTCGGGACGTGGGAGGGGTCGCCCTGCGCGAGCTGCGCGGTGCGCAAGGACGGCGGGGACGACGTCGACGCCACCGACGGCCTGCTGATCCGCGCGCGCGTGCGCCTCGAGCGGGGCACGGCGGGAGAGGTGCGCGTCGTCGGCGGCCCGGGGGAGGGGCGCGTGACGCTGCCCGGGCTGGACCAGCCGGTGGGGCAGGCGGCGATCAACTCGGTGCCGCGCGCGATGATCGCCGCCGAGGTGACGCGCGCCCTGCGCGAGCGCGGCAGGGAGTGCGCCGCCGTCGTGGAGGTGTCGGTCCCCGGGGGCGAGCGGGTCGCTGCCCGGACGTTCAACCCTCAGCTCGGGATCCAGGGCGGGATCTCCATCCTGGGCACCAGCGGCATCGTGGAGCCCATGAGCGTGAGGGCGCTGTGCGACACGGTCGATTTGCAGGTTCGCCAGCTCGCCGAGACCGGTGCGGCCGGCGTCGTGCTGGTCCCGGGCAACTACGGCGCCGACTTCGTCGCGGCGGACCCGACGCTCGCGCGCATCCCGCTGGTGCGCTTCTCGAACTACCTGGGCTCCGCCCTCGACAGCTGTGCCCGCCACGGGATCTCCCGCGTCCTGGTGGTGGGTCACGCGGGCAAGCTCGTCAAGGTGGCCGCGGGCGTGATGGACACCCACTCGCGCACCGCCGACTGCCGCCTGGAGACGCTGTGCGCCCATGCGGCGCTGTGCGGGGCGGACGCCGACGTCGCGCGGGCGGTCTTCGCCGCCCCCACGACCGAGGCAGCCCTCGACGTGCTCGACGATGCCGGCCTGCTCGCCCCTGTCATGGCGAGCGTGACGGACGCCCTGGGCGAACGGCTCCGCCGACGCGCGGCGGGCTCCTTCGCCGTGGAGGCGATCATGTTCAGCACGCGCCGCGGCGAGCTGGGGCGCACCGCCGGCGCCGACGCGCTGGTCGCGGAGATGGACGAGGCTGGAGGTAACGATCATGGGCGATGAGGGACGCGGGACGGGGACCCTGTGGGGCGTGAGCGTGGGGCCGGGCGACCCCGAGCTCATCACCGTCAAGGCCCTGCGGACGATCGGCGCCTGCCCGATGCTCGCCTACCCCGTGGCGCGTGCCGGCGCCGACTCGCTCGCGCTGGGCATCGTGCGCGCGGCGACCGACGTCACGGGCCACGAGCTGCTTGAGGTCGTGCTACCGATGAGCAGGGACGAGGAGCGCCTCGAGCGGGCGCATCGGCTCGCGGCGCGCACGCTCGAGGCGCGTCTGGACGCGGGCGCCGACGTGGCCTTCGCCTGCCTCGGCGACGTCTCGGTGTACTCGACGTTCTCCAGGCTCGCGGCAATCGCGACGTCCGACGGGTACCGCGTGCGCACCGTCGCGGGGGTGCCGAGCTTCTGCGCCGCCGCGAGCGTGCTGGGGGAGCCGCTCACGCAGACGCCCGAGACGCAGGTGCACGTGATCCCCGCGCGCACCGGGGACCTGGGGGCGGCGCTGGGGCTGCCCGGGTGCAAGGTGGTCATGAAGGCGGGACGTGACATGCCCGACGCGCTGCGGGCCCTGCGCGAGCGCGACCTTCTCGGCAGGACCGCGCTGGTCGAGAACTGCGGCCTGCCTGGCGAGAGGGTCGTCGCGCGCCTCTCCGAGGGGTGCGGCGACGCCGGCGACGGCGAGGGGCGCACCGGCTACTTCGCGACGCTGCTGGTCCGACCGTGAGCGCGCGCGACCGCCGCGGGCACTCCCGCGCGGGGGTGGCCTCGTTCACGCGCGCGGGGGACGCGCAGGCGGCACGTGCCTGCGACGCCCTCGCCGGCCTGGGGTGGGAGTGCTCCTGCGTCGCCTTTCACGGCCCGGGGCACCCGTCGCTTCGGGACTGGGCCCGCGCATCCTTCCCCCGCTGCGAGGCGCTCGTGTTCGTGGGGTCGCTCGGCATCGCCGTGCGCGCCGTCGCGCCGCTGCTGCGCTCCAAGGCGACCGACCCGGCGGTGTTGGTCATGGACGAGACGGGGCGCTGGGTGATCCCCGTGCTCTCGAGCCACATCGGCGGGGCGGGCGCGCTCGCACGCGCCCTGGCGGAGCGGCTGGGGGCGACCCCGGTGCTCACGACGGCGTCCGACGCGCGCGGCGTCTGGTCGCCCGACGGCTGGGCGAGCTCCCGCGGCTACCGCGTCGCCAACCCCGACGGGGTCATGGCGGTGTCGGCCCGCCTGGTGGAGGGCGGCGCCGTGCGCGTCGCCTGCGACTTCCCGCTGCGGGGGCCCGCGC
>CAIFEU010000001.1:43949-67848 GCA_903789505.1 uncultured Coriobacteriales bacterium | reverse complement strand
CCTCTATAAGATGGCCGAGTCCAACCGCGCGTTCTCGCACTACCGCTTCTAGTCGCCGACCCTGCGCACCCTCATCGAGCGGCGCGTGGGAGGGGACGATTACCGATAAGGAGTCAAATCAAGCATGGCCAAGAAACTCACTCTTGCCGATACTCGTAACATCGGCATCATGGCCCACATTGACGCCGGCAAGACCACCACGACCGAGCGCATCCTGTACTACACGGGCAAGACGCACAAGATCGGCGAGGTCCACGACGGCGCCGCGACGATGGACTGGATGGTCCAGGAGCAGGAGCGCGGCGTGACCATCACGTCCGCGGCGACGACCTGCTACTGGAAGGACCACCGCATCCAGATCATCGACACCCCCGGCCACGTCGACTTCACCGCCGAGGTCGAGCGCTCCCTGCGCGTGCTCGACGGCGCCGTCGCCGTCTTCGACTCGGTCGCCGGCGTGCAGCCGCAGTCCGAGACCGTGTGGCGTCAGGCCGAGACCTACGGCGTGCCGCGCATCGCGTACATGAACAAGTATGACCGTGTCGGTGCCGACTTCTTCGCCGCGATCGAGACGATGCACGACCGTCTCGATGCCCCGGCGATCGCCGTCCAGATGCCGATGGGCGAGGAGGACCACTTCTGGGGCCTCATCGACCTGGTCACGATGGAGGCATGGGACTTCAAGGAAGACGCCAAGGGCATGATCTTCCCTGAGAAGATGGACGCCATCCCCGAGGAGTTCCGCGACGACGCGGCCCTTCATCGCTCCGAGCTGCTCGACGAGGCCGCCAACTTCGATGACGAGCTCATGGAGATGGTCCTCGAGGACCAGGAGATTCCGGTGGACAAGCTCAAGGCGGCTATCCGCAAGGGCACTATCGCCTGCAAGCTGCACCCGGTCTTCGTCGGCTCGTCCTATAAGAACAAGGGCATCCAGGAGCTGCTCGACGGTATCGTCGACTACCTGCCGAGCCCGGTCGACCTGCCCGACACGCACGGCACCGACCCCAAGACGGGCGAGGACATCACGCGCAAGCCCTCCGATAAGGAGCCGCTGAGCGCCCTGGCGTTCAAGATCATGACCGACCCCTACGTCGGCAAGCTCACCTACCTGCGCATCTACTCGGGTAAGCTTGACGCCGGCTCCTATGCGCTCAACTCCTCCAAGGACAACCGCGAGCGCATCGGCCGCATCCTTGAGATGAACGCCAACGACCGCGTCGATCGCGATAGCTGCTCCGCCGGCGACATTGTCGCCGTCGTCGGCCTCAAGAACACGACCACCGGCGACACGCTGTGCGACGAGAACCACCCGATCGTGCTCGAGTCGATGGACTTCCCCGAGCCCGTCATCGACGTCGCCGTCGAGCCCAAGAGCAAGGACGAGCAGACCAAGCTCGAGCTCGGCCTCATGAAGCTCGCCGAGGAGGACCCGACCTTCAAGGTGCACACCAACCCCGAGACCGGTCAGACGATCATCGCCGGCATGGGCGAGCTGCACCTGGAGATCATCATCGACCGCCTGATGCGCGAGTTCAAGGTCGACGCCAACGTCGGCAAGCCCCAGGTCGCCTATCGCGAGACCGCGGGCAAGGCCGTCAGCAACGTCGAGGGCAAGTTCGTCCGCCAGACGGGCGGCCATGGCCAGTACGGCCACTGCGTCATCAACATGGAGCCCCAGCCCGCCGGCACCGGCTATGAGTTCGTCAACTCCATTGTCGGCGGCGTCATCCCCAAGGAGTTCATCCCCTCGGTCGACAAGGGCATCCAGGAGGCGCTGGAGTCCGGCGTCATCGCCGGCTACCCGACGGTCGACATCAAGGTCGAGCTGATCGACGGCTCCTACCACGAGGTCGACTCCTCCGAGGCCGCCTTCAAGATCGCTGGTTCGATGGCCATCAAGGAAGCGCTGCGCCGCTCCAACCCGGTCCTGCTCGAGCCCGTCATGGACGTCGAGGTCACGACCCCCGAGCAGTACATGGGCGATGTCATGGGCAACCTGTCGAGCCGCCGCGGCAAGATTGAGGGCATGGAGGACCGCAAGAACGCCAAGGTCATCCGCGCCAAGGTTCCGCTGGGCGAGATGTTCGGGTACGCGACCGACCTGCGCAGCACCACCCAGGGCCGTGCCGTCTATACGATGCAGTTCGCCTCGTATGAGCCCGTCCCGAAGGCGATTGCGGACGAGATCAAGACCAAGGCCGGCAACTAGCGCCACCTAGGAATTCATCGGCATTCGGGGAGCGCCCAGGCGCAAGGCCGATACGGTCGCCCCGTTCGTTTTGGAGGTATAAGTTGGCTTCCCAGAAGATCAGGATTCGTCTGAAGGGCTTCGACCATGAGGTCCTCGACCAGGCCAGCAAGCTGATCATCGACACCGTTCAGCAGACCGGCGCCCGCGTTTCCGGACCCATTCCGCTGCCCACCGAGCGCAAGCTGTTCACCGTCATCCGCTCGCCGCACGTGAACAAGGACTCCCGTGAGCAGTTCGAGATGCGCACCCACAAGCGCCTGATCGACATCCTTGACCCCACGCCCTCGACGGTCGAGACGCTGACCCGCCTCGACCTGCCGGCCGGCGTCGACATCGACATCAAGCTCTAGGATTCCTCGACGGTGCCGCTAAGCGGCTGGTTGTGGGTGCAGTTCTAGCGTTTTCGTGAGGGCACGGTTGGAAGATGCGCTGGCGTGTATACTTTTCCAACTGTGCCCTCTTTCTGTGGCACGACATTGGGTCGCGGTCCGCTGGGTAGGGGTAGAGGAGCTACCCCTTGTGTTCCATGACCGCATGAGGTGAGGATTGGTATGATCAACACGATTCTCGGCCGCAAGATCGGGATGACCCAGGTGTGGGACGAAAACGACAACATCGTCCCCGTCACCGTCATCCAGGCCGGCCCCTGCGCTATCTCGCAGGTCAAGACCAAGGAGTCGGACGGGTATTGCGCCGTCCAGATTGGCTTCGGCGACATCAAGGAGAAGAACGTCTCCAAGCCCATGAAGGGGCACTTCGCCAAGGCAGGCGTCACTCCCGTCCGCTACCTGCGCGAGGTTCACGTCCCGGAGGGGGAGCAGCATGAGGTGGGGGAGACGGTTACCGTCTCCAACTTCACTGACTGCGCCAAGGTCGACGTCATCGGCCGCTCCAAGGGTAAGGGCTTCCAGGGCACGATTCGCCGCTGGAACTTCAATGCCGGCCCCAAGACGCACGGCTCGCACAACTATCGTGCGCATGGCTCCGTCGGCCAGTGCTCCACGCCGAGCCGCATCCACAAGGGCGTCAAGATGCCTGGGCACATGGGCGACGATCGCGTCACCGTGCGCAACCTTCAGGTCGTCCGCGTCGACGAGGAGCAGAACCTCATCGTCGTCAAGGGTGCTGTGCCTGGCGCCAAGAACGGCCTCGTCATCGTCCGCATGGCCTAACGGGCCCCAAGCAACCAGCCCATCAGGCTTGAAGGAGCTAGACAATGTCTACGATTGAAGTCAAGAACATTGCGGGCGAGAAGGTCAGCGACCTTGAGCTTCCCGACGCCGTGTACAGCATCGTCCCGAACGTCCCGGTGATGCACCAGTGCGTGCGCTACCTGCTCGCCAAGGACCGTCAGGGTACCCACAAGGTCAAGAACCGCCATGAGGTCTCTGGCGGCGGCAGGAAGCCTTGGCGTCAGAAGGGCACCGGCCGCGCGCGTCAGGGTTCCATCCGTGCGCCCCAGTGGCGCGGCGGCGGCGTCGTGTTCGGGCCCACGCCTCGTGACCACTCGTTCAGCATGAACAAGAAGGAGATCAAGCTCGCGATGCGTAGCGCCCTGTCGGCGAAGCTTGCCGACAACGAGCTGATCGTCATCAACGAGTTCCCCTACGAGAAGCCCCACACCAAGGACGGCATCAAGTTCCTTAACGACCTCGGCATCGCCGGCAAGCGTGTCACGCTCGTGCTCCCCGAGGGCGCTATTGACGCCGCCCTGTGCTTCCGCAACATCCCCACTGTCACGATTCTGTTCGACAGGGAGATCGACACCTACTTCATGCTCGACAATAACGTGCTCGTTCTCGCCGAGCCCGTTGCGACTCGCCTTGGGGAGGTGCTGGCGTAATGGCTAACGTCTATGACCCCCGTACCATCATCATCCGTCCCGTCGTCACCGAGGCTGCGTTCGACAAGATGGAGATGAACAAGTACACGTTCGAGGTTGCTCGCGACGCTGACAAGCCCGCGATCAAGCGCGCGGTCGAGGACATCTTCGGCGTGCACGTTAAGCGTGTGAATACCCTATGGGTAAAGCCGAAGCCCAAGCGCGTTCGGATGCGTCCTGGTTATACTCGCACGTGGAAGAAGGCCGTCGTTACCATTGCCGAGGGTGAGTCCATCGAGATCTTCGGCAATCAGGCCTAAGTAATTCCTTCTTTTGGCACAAGAGCACCGGGGCGTGCTAGGGGCCCCGGTGCTTGTTCTTGTGTTGGGCGTATCAAATAAATACACCCGGTACCGTTGTTGTCCGGCGTCACGAGCGCGAGGTTAACCTCTCATCAATGCGCTCGCTGGCAATCGGGCGAGAGGAGATGTAATGGGCATCAAGCAGTACAAGCCGACCACCAATGGCCGTCGGCACATGTCTGTGTCTGATCGTTCTGAGATCACCACAAACAAGCCGTACAAGCCGCTTCTTGAACCTATCAAGAGGCATGGTGGCCGCAACAATCACGGGCACGTCTCCGTGCGCCATCAGGGCGGCGGCGCCAAGCGTCGCTACCGCGTGATTGACTTCAAGCGTCAGCATGACGGCGTGCCCGCGCGCGTCGCCACGATCGAGTACGACCCCAACCGTTCCGCGCGCATCGCCCTTCTGAACTACGAGGATGGTCTCAAGACCTACATCCTGCACCCCAAGGGCCTCAAGCTCGGCGACATCGTCATGAGCGGACCCAACGCTGACATCAAGCCTGGCAACTGCCTGCCGCTCGAGAACATCCCCGTGGGCACCCTGGTGCACGCCGTGGAGTTCCAGCCCGGCAAGGGCGCTGCCATGGCGCGTAGCGCTGGCACCTCCATTCAGCTCATGGGCAAGGAGGGCAAGTACGCAATCCTGCGCATGCCGTCCTCCGAGATGCGCCGCGTGCTGCTCACCTGCCGCGCGACCGTCGGTGAGGTCGGCAACGCCGAGCACGCCAACATCTCGATCGGCAAGGCAGGTCGCAGCCGTTGGCTCGGCATCCGTCCCACGGTCCGCGGTACCGCGATGAACCCCGTCGACCACCCGCACGGCGGCGGCGAGGGCAAGAACCACACCTCCGGTCGCAACTCCGTGAGTCCTTGGGGCGTCAACAGCAAGGGTCACAAGACGCGCAACCCGAAGAAGTACTCGAACCGTCTCATCATCCGTCGTCGCAAGAAGTAACAAGAACACTGAGAAGGAGATGTTGATATGAGCAGAAGCCTCAAGAAGGGGCCCTATGTCGAGGCTCGACTCCTCAGCCGCATTGTTGCGATGAATGAGTCGGGGGAGAAGCAGGTTGTCAAGACCTGGTCGCGCGCTTCTACCATCTTCCCCGAGATGGTCGGGCACACGATTGCCGTCCACGACGGGCGCAAGCACGTGCCCGTGTATATCACCGAGTCCATGGTCGGTCACAAGCTTGGCGAGTTCGCACCGACGCGCACGTTCCGTGGCCATTCGGCAGATAAGGGCAAATAAGAATGACTGAAGAATCCAAGAATGTCGTCGAGGCTCGCGCCGTCGCGCGATATGTGCGCACCTCGCCTCGCAAGGTCCGCGTCGTGATCGACCTGATTCGCAACCAGCCGATTGACAAGGCCCGCACGATCCTGCAGTTCTCCGATCGTCGCGCTGCCCTGGTGATCTCGAAGGTTCTGAACAGCGCGGTCGCCAACGCCCAGAACAACTTCAACATGCGTGCTGACGATCTGTACGTCAAGGCCTGCTATGTTGATGAGGGTCCGACCCTCAAGCGCATTCGTCCGCGCGCCAAGGGCTCTGCCTCCCGCATCAACAAGCGCACGAGCCACATCACCGTCATCGTCGCTCCGCGGAAGGAGGCGTAGTCTCGAATGGGCCAGAAGGTCAACCCGATCGGTTTCCGCCTCGGCACCACCGAGAACTGGCGTTCTCGCTGGTATGCCGGCAGCAAGAACTACAAGACGCAGCTCGAGAACGACCTTGAGATTCGCTCCTTCCTCGAGAAGCGCCTCAAGGACGCGGCCCTGTCGCGCGTCGAGATCGAGCGCTCTGGTGAAAAGGTGAAGGTCATCATCTTCACCGCCCGCCCGGGCATCGTCATCGGCCGCAAGGGCACCGAGATCGACACCCTGCGCAAGGAGCTCGAGAAGGTCGCCGGCGTCACCGGCGGCAGCCTCAACGTCGAGGTCATCGAGATCAAGCGTCCCGAGCTGGACGCCACCCTGGTCGCTCAGTCCATCGCCGAGCAGCTCGAGCAGCGCGTCGCGTTCCGTCGCGCCATGCGAAAGGCCGTTCAGAGCGCCCGCAAGTCCGGCGCCCTGGGCATCCGCATCCAGTGCTCCGGTCGCCTGGGCGGCTCTGAGATGAGCCGTCGCGAGTGGTACCACGAGGGCCGCGTGCCGCTGCACACGCTGCGTGCCAAGGTCGACTACGGCACCGCCACCGCCCACACCATCATGGGCTCCTGCGGCGTCAAGGTCTGGATCTACCTGGGTGAGAAGCTCCCCGGCCAGCCCGTGCCGAACCCCGCCCTCGAGGGGCCGTCGCGTCCCCGTCGTCCCCGCGGCGCCGGTCGTGGCGACCGCACCGAAGGGAGGAAGTAGCCCATGCTCGCACCTAAGCGTGTCGCTCACCGCAAGGTGATGCGCGGTTCCATGAAGGGCAAGTCCAAGGGTGGAACCAAGCTGAACTTCGGTGACTACGGTCTGGTCGCGCTCGAGCCCCACTGGATCACCAACCGCCAGATCGAGGCCGCTCGTGTCGCCATGACCCGCTACATGAAGCGTGGTGGCCGCGTCTGGATCACGATCTTCCCGGACAAGCCGATCACCAAGAAGCCCGCTGAGACCCGAATGGGCAAGGGCAAGGGCAACCCCGAGGGTTGGGTTGCCGTCGTTAAGCCCGGCCGCATCATGTTCGAGATCGGCGAAGTCGACGAGGCCATCGCAAAGGAAGCTCTACGTCTGGCCGCTAGCAAGCTGCCGATTGCGACGAAGGTTATTTCCCGTGCCGATGAGCAGGCTCAGGACGGGAAGGAGAACGCGTAAATGAAGCCCGCACAGATCAGGGAGCTCTCCGATGAGGAGCTCCAGAGCAAGCTGAAGGAATTCCGCGCTGAGCTTTTTAACCTCCGTTTCCAGATGGCTACCGGTCAGCTGGATAACACGGCTCGCGTGAAGCTCGTCAAGAAGGACATCGCTCGTGTCCTCACCGAGATTCGCGCCCGTGAGCTCGCCGCCCAGAAGAACGGGGAGTAACGAATGTCTGAGACTCAGGAACGCAACCACCGCAAGGTTCGTCAGGGTGTTGTGGTCTCCCGCATGGGCGACAAGTCCATCTCGGTCGAGGTCACGACGCAGAAGCGCCATCCCAAGTACGGCAAGATGATGACGCGCTCCAAGAAGTTCCACGCGCATGACGAGAACAACGAGGCGAACGTCGGCGATACCGTGCGCATCATGGAGACGCGCCCCCTGTCCGCCACCAAGCGTTGGCGTCTTGTCGAGATTGTCGAGCGCGCCAAGTAGTTTCGGCGCTCTCCCTCCCTGGCCGCATCTGCGGCCAGGGACTGTTCCGCGGCACGTTTGCCGCACCAGAGGGCATACCTCTACCGCTCGAAGCATCAATCGGAGGAAACGATGATCCAGGCAGAATCAATGCTTAACGTCGCCGATAACTCCGGTGCACGCAAGGTCAAGTGCATCAAGGTCATCGGCGGCTCTCGTCGTCGCTATGCGCGCGTTGGCGACGTCATCATCTGCGCAGTTCAGGAGGCGCTGCCCAACAGCGGTGTCAAGAAGGGCGACGTTGTTCGCTGCGTCGTCGTGCGCACCAAGAAGGAGATCCGTCGTCACGACGGCAGCTACATCCGCTTCGACGACAACGCGGCCGTCCTGATTAACACGGACGGTTCGCCCAAGGGCACCCGCGTCTTTGGTCCGGTCGCCCGCGAGCTTCGCGACCGCAAGTACCTCAAGATCGCGTCGCTGGCGCCCGAGACGCTGTAAGGAGACGTGCATAAATGGCTAAGCTTCATGTCCGTAAGGGCGATACCGTCAAGGTGCTCAACGGCAAGGACAAGGGCACCGTCGCCGAGGTGATCAAGGCGATGCCGAGTGACGGCCGCGTGGTCGTCAAGGGCGTCGCTCTGGTCAAGAAGTCGGTTCGCCCGACCCAGGTCAACCCCCGCGGCGGCATCATCACCAAGGAGGCCGCCATCGACGCCTCTCGCGTGCAGCTCGTCTGCCCCAAGTGCGGCAAGCCCACGCGCGTCAATCACGTCGTGAACGCGGAGGGCAAGAAGGTCCGCGTCTGCAAGAAGTGCGGCGCCGAGTTCTAGTCGCTTTCCGGATTTGTCCGGAATCATAGAGCTACCGTGTGCGACCCCTCATTGCCGAAAGGCATGGGGGGTCGTTTGCTATACTTTATAAGATTGTGTTCATTGGCTTTCGGTATCGTACCGGAAGGTGTCGGGTCGGAAACCCGCCACATTAAACCCCAGTAAGGAGAGAACCACATGGCAGACATGCCCCGCCTCAGGGCGAAGTACCTCCAGACCGTTCGCGACGAGCTGCAGAAGCAGTTCAACTACCCGAACGTCAACATGATTCCCCGCCTCACGAAGATCGTCGTCAACATGGGTGTCGGCGAGGCAGCGACCGATTCCAAGGCCATCGATGGCGCCGTCGCCGACCTTCGTGCCATCACCGGCCAGCAGCCGATGATTGCGCACGCCAAGAAGTCCATCGCTTCGTTCCACCTTCGCGCCGGCATGCCCATCGGTGCCAAGGTCACCCTGCGCGGCGACCGCATGTGGGAGTTCCTCGATCGCCTGATTTCGATCGACATCCCCCGCATCCGCGACTTCCGCGGCATGTCCACCAAGTCCTTCGATGGGACTGGAAACTATTCGATGGGCGTCACCGAGCAGATCATCTTCCCCGAGATTGAGTTCGACAAGATTGATCGCACGCGCGGCATGGACATCACCATCGTCACCACCGCTACGACCAATGATGAAGGCGAGGCGCTGCTTCGCGGCCTCGGGTTCCCGTTCAAGAGGTAAAAGCGTAAACTCGAACTCCGTGCGCCTCGCGCACGGGTTCGTTGAGGGTGTACGAGCATCAGCAAAGGAGGAAGAGTGGCTAAGAAGTCGATGATCGCCGCCGCAAAGCGTGAGCCGAAGTTCTCGACGCGTCAGCACAACCGCTGCATGCGTTGCGGACGTCCGCGTGCATACTACCGTCAGTTCGGTCTGTGCCGTGTGTGCTTCCGTGAGCTTGCGAGCAATGGCGAACTCCCTGGCGTCCGCAAGGCCAGCTGGTAAGCGCAGAGCCAGGGCCTGTCCGAACAGGCGTTTCCGCTACGAGTGGACGCGTACCGGCGGACAGTCTCATCAAGAACCATAGGAGGATATCAATGAATCTGAGCGACCCGATCGCAGATATGCTCACGCGTATTCGTAACGCGAATTCTGCGAACAAGGCCACGGTCTCGATGCCTTCGAGCAAGAAGCTCGTCGAGATCGCTCGTGTCATGAAGGAAGAGGGTTATATCGCCGACTACGTCGTCGAGCCCGGTAAGCCTCATGACGACCTCGTCATCACTCTCAAGTACGGTGAGCGCCGTGCCAAGACCATCCGCGGGATTAAGCGCATCTCCAAGCCCGGTCTGCGCATCTATTCCCGCAAGGAGGACCTGCCTCGCGTTCTCGGCGGGCTTGGCATCGCCATCGTTTCCACTTCCAAGGGCGTTATGACCGACCGCGACGCGCGCAGGATTGGCGTCGGCGGCGAGATCATCGCTTACGTCTGGTAACGCGGACTGAGAAAGGAGCAACCACCGTGTCTCGAATCGGTAAGCAGCCCATCCCGGTCCCCGCTGGCGTGGACGTAAAGATCGATGGTTCGACCGTCACCGCCAAGGGCCCCAAGGGCGAACTCTCGAGGACCTTCAGCGACATTCTCACGATCACCCGTGAGGGGGACGAGATTCTCGTCACCCGTCCCGATGACTCCCGCACTGCCCGCTCGCTGCATGGTCTGACCCGCACGCTGATCAACAACATGATCGTGGGCGTTTCGACCGGCTTCACCAAGAAGCTCGAGCTGCAGGGCGTCGGCTACCGCGCGGCGCTGAAGGGCGCCAACCTCGAGCTCTCGCTGGGCTATTCGCACCCGGTCATCGTCGTTCCCGAGGAGAACATCTCCTTCGAGTGCCCCGACAACACGCACATCATCGTGCACGGCATCGACAACCAGCGCGTCGGGCAGGTTGCCGCCGACATCCGCATGAAGCGCCCCCCCGAGCCCTACAAGGGCAAGGGCATCCGCTATGAGGGCGAGCATGTCCGCCGCAAGCTCGGCAAGGCCGCCAAGTAGTCTTTCCGTGCCGTGCAACTAGGTCGTCTCACCCTGTAAGGTGGGACTCGATGCGAGGAGTTCAACAATGGACAAGACCAAGGCGAAGACCGAGCGTCTCGCTCGTCGTCATCGTCGCGTTCGCGGTAAGGTCTTCGGCACCGCCGATCGCCCCCGCCTGTGCGTGAACCGCACGAACGCCAACATCTACGCTCAGGTCATCAACGATGAGACGCACACCACGATTTGCTCTGCGTCCACGCTCGATGCCGAGTTCCGCGCTACTGGCAAGCTGGGCTCCAACAAGGAGGCCGCGCAGTTCGTGGGCGACCTCATCGGCAAGCGTGCCGTTGAGGCTGGCGTCACGAAGGTCTGCTTCGACCGTGGTGGCCACCTGTATCACGGTCGTGTCGCTGCTCTGGCCGATGGTGCCCGCAATGCGGGTCTGGAATTCTAGGAGGATACAAGAGAATGCCTCGTAACCATCAGCAGAACAAGGACAACTCCGGGCAGCCCGAACTCCAGGAGCGTGTCGTCTTCATCAACCGCGTCTCCAAGACCGTCAAGGGCGGCCGCCGCATGTCGCTCTCCGCGCTGGTCGTCGTCGGCGACGGCAAGGGCAACGTGGGCATCGGCATGGGCAAGTCGGCCGAGGTCCCGCTGGCAATCCGCAAGGCCGTCGAGGATGCCAAGAAGAACATGTTCTTCATTCCCGTCACCGACGAGGGGACCATTCCCCACGAGGTCGAGGGCCACTTCGGCGCCGGCCGCGTCGTCCTGCGTCCGGCGGTCCCCGGTACCGGCGTCCTGGCTGGCGGCCCCGTTCGCGCTCTGTGCGAGCTCGCCGGCATCGAGAACATCATCTCGAAGTCCCTGGGCACCAGCAACTCTATGAACATCATCAAGGCCGCTGCCGACGGCTTCTCCCGTCTGGAGAGGCCCGAGCAGACGGCTGCGCGTCGCGGCATGACCGTCGGCGAGATGTTCGTCGGTAAGGAGAGCGACTAACCATGGCTGAGAAGACCAAGACCCTGCGCATCAAGCAGGTCAGGAGCAAGATTGGCAACCCCAAGGACCAGGGCGACACCCTGCGTTCTCTTGGCCTTCACCATATCGGCGACGTCGTCGAGCACGAGGACAATCCCAGCATCCGCGGAATGATCCTCAAGGTTCGTCACCTCGTCGAGGTCGAGGAAGATTAGGAGTTCTGTCATGCAGATTAACGATCTGTACCCGGCCCCGGGTTCGAACAAGAAGCGCAAGCGCGTCGGCCGTGGCAACTCCGGCAAGGGCGGCACCACCGCCGGTCGCGGCCAGAAGGGCCAGAAGTCCCGCTCTGGCGGCGGCAAGGGCCCGGGCTTCGAGGGCGGCCAGATGAAGCTGGCCATGCGCCTTCCTAAGCTTCCCGGCTTCACGAACATCAACCGCGTCGAGTATGCGCCGGTGAACGTCTCTCGCCTTGAGGAGCTCTTCAACGACGGCGATGTCGTCGACAACGAGGCTCTTCTTTCCAAGAACGTCATCAAGAAGCCCTCGACCCTGGTCAAGGTGCTCGGTGATGGCGACATCACCAAGAAGCTCACGGTGCGCGTCGACAAGGTCTCCGCGTCTGCCCAGGCCAAGATTGAGGCCGCCGGAGGGACGGTAGAGAAGCCGTGCTAGAAGCCTTCCTGAATGCGTTTAGGGTGCCTGAGCTGCGCAAGAAGATTCTGTTCACCATCGGAATCATCCTGCTGTACCGAGTGGGATGCTACATCCCGCTCCCGGGCATCCCCTTTCAGGGTTTGGTGAGCCAGTTCGAGAGCTCTGATTCGGGAATGGCCAACACCATGGCGCTCCTGAACCTGTTCTCGGGCGGCGCGCTGTCGTATGTCTCGCTGTTCTCGCTCGGCATCATGCCCTACATCACTGCATCGATCATCCTGCAGATGATGCAGTCCGTGGTGCCGTCCCTTCGCTCCCTCGCCAAGGAGGGGGAGATGGGCCAGCGCAGGATCACGCAGTACACGCGCTACCTGACCATCGGTCTGTCGCTCATCAACGCAATTGGCTATCTGCTTCTCTTCAAGAGCGATCAGTACGGCATCTCGTTTGCGTCGACGGGCCTGCCCGAGTTCTTCATGGACATCGTGATCATCTTCGGGTTTGTCGTCGGTTCGATGCTGATCATGTGGATGGGCGAGCTTATCACCCAGCACGGTATCGGCAACGGGATGTCGCTGATCATCTTTGCCAACATCATGGCGAGGCTTCCCGGCGCCATCTTCTCGTCGATCGAGACGTCCTCCTACGGGGCGCTCATCACGATTCTGATCGTGCTGGTCATCCTCGTCGTGATTCCGCCGATCATCTATGTCGAGCGCGGGCAGCGTCGCATTCCCGTGACGTATGCCAAGCGAGTGAGCGGTCGCAGGATGATGGGCGGGCAGAGCACGTATCTGCCCATCAAGGTCAACACTGCAGGCGTCATCCCGATCATCTTCGCTTCCTCGCTGCTGTACATCCCCGCCCAGCTTGCGGTCTTCTTCCCGAACGTGGGCTGGATTCAGGTGGTGTCCAATGCGGTGTCCGCGGGATGGTTGAACTGGATTCTGAGTGCCGTCCTCATCGTGTTCTTCGCGTACTTCTACACCGCCATGGTGTTCAACCCGGAGGACACTGCAGACAATCTCAAGCGTCAGGGGGGCTTCATCCCGGGCGTTCGGCCTGGCGTCGCGACCGCTCGTTACATCAAGAACGTGCTGAACCACATCACGCTGCCGGGAGCAATCTTCATTGCGATCATCGCCATTCTGCCCTCCGTGCTGTTCTACTTCACGAACAACACGCTGATCCAGGCTTTTGGCGGAACGTCGATCCTGATTATGGTGGGGGTTGCGCTCGACACGATGAGCAAGGTCGAAAGCCAGCTCAAGATGCATAACTACGAGGGCTTCTTCAAGTAGCTTCTCGGAATCCGCTCTTGTAGTCGCTTGGTGGTCGAATTTGGTTTGGACAGTTTGGTTACAGGTCGATTACCTATAATCAAGGCACCGTCGGGCGCCCGCCAGATGTTCACGGCGGGCGCCCTTTCTCGTCAATGCCAAAGGAGGCAGTCTTGAACATCGTCCTGCTTGGTGCTCCCGGTGCTGGCAAGGGAACGCAGTCTGAGCGTCTGGTGAATGAGTTCGGGATTCCGCACATCTCAACGGGTGACATCCTTCGCGCTGCCGTCAAGGAGGGCACCCCTCTGGGAAAGAAGGCCAAGGGCTTCATGGATGCCGGCGAGCTGGTTCCCGACAACCTCATCATTGACCTCATGAAGGACCGCCTCTCGCAAGACGACGCTCGTCGCGGGTTCATCCTGGACGGCTTCCCTCGCACCACGGCGCAGGCTGCAGCGCTCGACGCCGCCCTATCGCAGGACGGCCGCTCCATCGACTGCGCTCTTGCCATCGAGGTCCCTGCTGACGTTATTGTCGAGCGCCTCTCCTCGCGTCGCGTCTGCCGTTCATGCGGTCATGCTGGCACCGCCTCCGACGCCGCCTGCCCGGTCTGCGGGGGAGAGATGTACCAGCGTGACGACGACAAGCCCGAGACCATCAAGAATCGTCTCGCGGTGTACGAGAACTCGACGGCGCCTCTCATCGACTATTACTCGGGCGCAGGCGTCCTTGTCCGTGTAGACGGCAACCGCGACGTCGACCAGGTCTATGCAGACGTAAAGGCCGCCATCTCCCATGATTAGCCTCAAGAGCGCGCAGGACATAGAGGGGCTCAAGGTCTGCGGCGCGCTCTCGAAGGAGGTCCTGCGCCGTGCGGGAGAGATGGCGAAGCCTGGCGTCTCCACTCTGGAGATCGACCGCTTCGTCGAGGACTTCTCCGCTCGCACGGTGGCGTCCCCGGCTTCAAGGGCTACGGCGGCTTTCCCGCATCGATATGCGCGTCAGTGAACGACGAGGTCGTGCATGGCATCCCCTCCAGCAAGCGAGTTCTGAAGGATGGGGATGTCCTCTCGATTGACACGGGAGCCAATGTCGGCGGCTGGGCGGGCGACAACGCCTGGACGTTTGCGGTCGGCCACGTCTCCGACGAGGTCAAGTCCCTGCTCGAGGTCACGCGCGACTGTCTGAGGCTTGGCATCGAACAGGCGGTCCCCGGTAACCACCTGGGGGACATCGGCCACGCGATTCAGTCGCATGCCGAGGAGAACGGCTTTGGCGTCGTGCGTGGATATGTGGGTCATGGCATCGGCCACAACATGCACGAGGAGCCCGACGTCCCCAACTACGGCAAGGCGGGGCGTGGCATTCGCCTGGAGGTCGGTATGTGCCTCGCCATCGAGCCGATGATCACGCTGGGGGAGCGCTACGTCCACACGAAGGCAAACGGCTGGACCGTCGTCACCGATGACGAGTCGTACGCCGCGCACTTCGAGAACACGATAGCGATCACAGAGGATGGTCCGGTTATCACGACGTGCGAGCCAGGACATGACCCATTCGACGTGGACGAGGGCAGGAACGCCGCCACCTGAGGAATATCAGGGGCGGTGGTCAATCAACGTTTCTCCGTATGGGTGGCCCACACCTAATCAGGCGGGCCCCGCCCCCGCCCCGCCGGGGGCCCGCATGTGTTGGTCATGTGATGGGACCCTTTTGCATTGGAAGAATGTATGACGGTTTGAGGGCTGCGTTTCACATCTCTGCCTGCACGTTGTACACTATCAAGTCGTTATTGTTGCCAACAGAAAGCGATGTGCAGTGACGAAGCGAGAGGACGCAATCGAGCTCGAGGGAACGGTTGTCGAGCCGTTGCCGAATGCAATGTTCAAGGTCGAGCTCGAGAACGGCCACACGGTTCTGGCTCACATCTCAGGAAAGATTCGTATGAACTACATTCGAATCCTTCCTGGCGACAAGGTCGTCATTGAACTGTCCCCCTATGACCTCACTCGCGGGCGCATTACCTATCGCTACAAATAACGTGTTCATGTACGCGTTGTCGGTAGGGATAGGTGCATCGTCGAACGGAGTCCGTTCGACGCAATGAGCGCGAGATAGGTCCCCAACATGGTTCCCGACGGGCATCCGTAGATGCGCAGGGAACCAGCTTTGCGCTGTCTCGGGACTGGCACTTCCTGCAAAGGCAGCATTCAATCAGTCGGCAATAACGTCTGCGGCTGGGCGAATAGATAGTACGTGCAGGACTCACCGAAAGGAATGAGCGATGAAGGTACGTCCTTCGGTCAAGAAGATGTGCGATAAGTGCAAGATCGTACGTCGTCATGGCAAGGTGCTGGTGGTGTGCGAGAACCCGCGCCACAAGCAGCGCCAGGGTTAGGAAAGGGGTTAACGTTGGCTCGTATTTTTGGCGTCGACCTGCCGCGCGAGAAGCGCGTTGAGATCGGTTTGACGTACATCTATGGAATCGGCCGCACCACCGCCACGAAGATTTGCGCCGAGACGGGTGTCAACCCCGACACGCGCGTCAAGGACCTCACTGAGGACGAGATCACCAAGATTCGCGACTACATCGACGGCCGCTATGTCATCGAGGGCGACCTGCGTCGCGAGCAGAGTCAGAACATCAAGCGCCTGATGGACATCGGCTGCTATCGTGGCCTGCGTCACCGTAAGGGCCTCCCGGTCCGTGGTCAGCGCACCCACACCAACGCTCGTACCCGCAAGGGTCCGCGTCGTCAAATCGGTGCGAAGAAGAGGGGCTAAACAACCATGCCTGCAAACAAGAAGGGTGCTCGTACCCGCATCAAGCGTGGCGATCGCAAGAACGTGGCGGTCGGCCAGGCCCACATCAAGAGCTCGTTCAACAACACGATCGTCTCGATCACCGACCTCCAGGGCAACGTCATCGCCTGGAAGTCCGGTGGCACGGTCGGTTACTCCGGTTCGCGCAAGTCCACGCCGTTCGCGGCCCAGATGGCGGCTGAGGCCTGCGCCAAGACCGCCCAGGAGCACGGCATGCGCAAGGTCGCGGTGTTCGTGAAGGGCCCGGGCTCCGGTCGCGAGGCCGCCCTGCGCTCGCTGCAGGCCGCAGGCCTGGAGGTCACGAGCATCCAGGACAAGACCCCTACCCCGCACAACGGTTGCCGTCCGCGCAAGCGTCGTCGCGTGTAGAACTTCAGGAAGGAATCCGAAATGGCAGTGGATAGGACTCCTGTGCTCAAGCGGTGCAGGTCCCTCGGTATCGATCCTACCGTCATGGGCATCAACAAGACGTCCAAGCGCGGTGAGGGCAAGCGCCAGCAGCGCCGTCAGGAGAGCGAGTATGGCCAGCAGCTTCGCGAGAAGCAGAAGGCCAAGTTTATCTATGGCGTGCTGGAGACTCAGTTCCACAACTACTACACCAAGGCCGTCCGCGAGCCCGGCGTCTCCGGTGACAATCTGCTGATTATGCTCGAGTCTCGCCTGGACAACGTCGTCTTCCGTCTCGGCTTCGCTCACACGCGTCGCGAGGCTCGTCAGACCGTCGGCCATGGTCACATTCTGGTCAACGGGCGCCGTGTCGACATCCCCTCGTATCGCGTCCGCATGGGCGATGTCATCTCCGTCGCTCCCAAGGCAAAGGACCTTCTCGTGATCAAGAGCGCGCTCGTCGCCTCCGAGGCGCGCCAGGTCCCCGCATGGCTCGAGGTCGACCTGGAGAAGCTTCAGGGCAAGGTGCTCCAGGCCCCCACGCGCGACCAGATTGACATGGACATCCAGACCAACCTCATCATCGAGCTTTACTCGAAGTAACGATTGGTCAAGGAGTCTGGAGGTACTTACATGTCAGAGTTCATCAGGCCCCAGGTGACGGTCGAGAACGTGAGTCCTTCGTTCGCCCGCTTCACGGTCGAGCCGCTCGAGAGGGGATTCGGCGACACGCTGGGCAACTCCCTGCGTCGCGTCCTGCTCTCCTCGCTTGACGGCGCTGCGGTCGAGGCCATTCACATCGAGGGTGTCCAGCACGAGTTCCAGGCTCTCAAGGGTGTCCGCGAGGACGTTACCGACATCGTCCTGAACGTCAAGAACCTCGTGTTCAAGGCCAACGGCCAGGGCGAGGAGGCGACCGCGACCGTCGACATCGACGGTCCTGCCATCGTCACGGGCGAGGACTTCTTCGTTCCCGCCGAGTTCGACCTCGTGAACCCCGAGACCAAGATCGCTACCCTCGAGGACGGCGCGCACCTCACGATGTCGCTGCGCATCGGTCGCGGGCGCGGTTACGTTCCCGGCGACATGAACGAGCGGCCGGATGACTCCATCGGCATCATCCACGTCGACTCGCTGTTCTCGCCGGTGCGCCGCTGCGCCAAGGTCGTCGAGCCGTGCCGTGTCGGCCAGCGTACCGACTACGACAGCCTCGTGATGGAGATTGAGACCAACGGCGCCATCAGCCCCTCCGAGGCGCTCGTGAGGGCCTCTAACATCATCACGCAGCACATGAACGCGTTCTCTTCGCTGACGGCCCCGACGGAGGTGCCGGAGGAGGCCTCCATCTTCGCCCAGGACGAGGAGGAGGACAACGTCGAGCTCGACAAGCGCATCGACGACCTCGACCTTTCGGTTCGCTCGTTCAACTGCCTCAAGCGCGCTGGCATCCATTCGGTGCGCCAGCTGCTTGACTTCAGCGAGGACGACCTGCTCAACATCCGCAACTTCGGTGTCAAGTCCATCGAAGAGGTCAAGGACAAGCTGGCCTCCATGGGCATGAGCCTGAAGCAGTAACTTACGGGAGACATTGAAGATGAGACACCAGAAGAAGCATGGGTTGAAGCTGGGCACCGACGCCGCCCACACCCGCGCGATGAAGAGGAGCCTCGTGTGCTCCCTCTTCCTCAATGACCGCATCAAGACCACCGAGACCCGCGCCAAGGCCATCCGTGGCGACGTCGATCGCGTTATCACGTGGGCCAAGCGCGGCGACCTCCACTCTCGTCGCCTGGCAATCGCCAAGCTCAACGACAAGGAGATCGTGCGCGAGGTGTTCGAGAAGGTCCAGCAGGGCATGTGGTCCGACCGCACCTGCGGATTCACGCGCATCTACAAGCTCGGTCCCCGCAGGGGCGATAACTCGCCGATGGTCATCATGGAGCTCGTGACCGAGCCCGTCCAGCCCAAGAAGAAGGGCGCCAAGGACGAGAAGGCCGCCGCCTCCGAGGTCAAGCCCGTCGAGGCAGAGGCCGAGGAGAAGGCCGACGGCGAGTCCGCTGCTGCCGCAGAGACCGCTGCCGCCCCTGAGGCGGACGCCAAGGCCGAGACCGCTCCTGCCGAGGAGGCCCCTGCCTCCGAGGAGCCCGCTAAGGCCTAGCTCCAAGGCTCTCGGGCCCGCATTCCGTGAGCCGGGCAAGCGCATGCTGTTCCCACAAAAGCGAGGGGGTCGACATCGGCCTCCTCGCTTTTTCGTTGACGCCCCAGGAGGCGCAGTGCTCGCTATCTTTGACGCGTCGTATCGATACCCCAACGCCAACTGTGACGCTGTGGCCCATGTCGACGTGTCCCTCGAGCGCGGGGAGCGCGTCGCGCTTCTCGGACCCAACGGCTCGGGCAAGTCGACGCTGCTCAGGCTCATGTGCGGCCATCTTGCAGGAACGGGCGGTTCCCTGGTGCTCGACGGGCGAGAGGTCCTGCCCACGAGCGCTTCCGACATGCGCATGCTGCGCTCCAGTGCGACCCTCGTGGTCCAGGACCCCGACGACCAGATCGTGTGCACCTCGGTGTTCGACGAGGTCGCGTTCGGCCCGTGCAACCTCGGCCTGAGCGAGCGCGAGGTTCGCCTGAGGGTCGACCGGGCGCTTCGGGAGTGCGGGCTCGACGGGCTGGGACGGCGCGACGTCTCGACGCTCTCGGGTGGGCAGCGCCAGCGCGTCGCCATCGCGGGCATGCTCGCGATGCATCCTCGCTACCTGCTCGCCGACGAGCCCTGCTCGATGCTCGACGTGGCATCACGCGAGCGCGTCCTGGCGACGCTCGACTGCGTCGCCAGTGACGGCGTTGGCGTCATGCACGCCACGCACGAGCTGCAGGACGTTATCGGCTACGACCGAATCCTGGTCATGGTCGACGGGCGTGTCGGCTGGTCGGGCACCCCGCTTGAGCTGCTCCGGGATGACGCCGCGCTTCGGGCGTCGCACTGCCTCACGACCCCGCTCACCGACGCGCTCACCCGGGCGCTGCGCCGCGGAGAGCTCGACCCGGATGTCGACCTGTCCGACCTCGACGGGCTCGAGAGGATGCTTGCCGTCTTGGGCGTCACTGTTGACGACGAGACCCGGGTGGACGGCGCTGGGTCAGCAGCGAGTGCGGCAGGGTTCGTCGGCACGTCTGGCGGCGGTCGGGACGAGCGGGGAGACCTCGAGCTGGACGGCGTCTCATTCTCGTACGCGGCGCGCCCGCCTCGTCGCCACGGGAGGCGCGGAGGGTCGCATGCGGGGGTCTCCCCGGATGAGCTGGACGCGCGGGCGGGGGCACAGACACCCTCGGGGCCTGGCGTGGAGTGGGCGGTGAGGGACGTCTCCCTTTCGCTTGGCGCAGGGTCGCGCTGGGTTCTCGGAGGCGCGACCGGGTCGGGTAAGACGACGCTGCTAAGGCTGGCGTGCGGCCTGCTCGAGCCTACGGGGGGCAGCGTCCTGCTGGATGGCTCCACCGTGCGCCCGGGGCAGGTCGCCTGCTCCTTCCAGAGGGCGGTGGACCAGCTGTTCGCCGACAGCGTCCTCGACGACGTCGCCTTCGGCCCGCGCAACCGCGGGCTCAACGCGCGGGAGGCGCGCGCGCGTGCTGCCAGGGCGCTCGATGAGGTCGGGATCGACGCGGAGGCCCTCGGCGGGCGCAGCCCGTTCTCGCTCTCGGGGGGACAGGCGCGTCGCGTCGCGCTCGCCGGGGCGCTCGCGCTCGATGCACCGGTGATGCTGCTCGACGAGCCGACGGTCGGCATGGACTCGGCGGGGGTGGGATTCCTGCTCGACCTGCTCGAGCGGCTGCGCGCCGACGGGGTTACGGTCGTCATCGTGACGCATGACCTCGCGCGGCTCGCACCGGGGTCGGAAGGCCTCGCCGTGATCGATCGTGGCCGCGTCGCCCTGCTGGAACGCAGGCCCGGGCCGCGCGAGGTGCGCCGGGCCATCGGCCTCGTGAGGGGTGACGCCTGATGGGGCGTGCGAGCTCGCTCGGCGGCCTCTCTCCCTACGTCGAGGGGTCAAGCGCGCTGCACCGCCTCGACGCGCGGGCGAAGGTCGTCCTGCTGGTCGTGGCGACGGCGGCGGCGTTTCACATCGAGAGCCTCTGGGCCCTCGCTGCGTGCTGCGCCGTCGCCGCGCTCGCGACAGCCCGCCTTCGGGTGAGGGGCGCGAGCCTGGCGAGGAGCCTGCTGCCCCTTCTGGTCGGCCTGCTCATGATATGGTTGGCGTACGCGGTGCGCCTGGACGGGTCGGGTGACGTGGCGGGCGTGGGGTCGGTGGGCTTCTCGTCGGCGGGCATGCTGCAGGGCGCCGTCACGGTGTCGCGCTTCCTGCTGCTCGCGCTCCTGGCTCTCCTCGTGGGCGTCACGACGCCGGTCGAGGCTGTCTCCGCCGCCCTGGTGAGCATCCTGCGCCCCCTCGGCGCGCTCCGCGTTCCCGTCGACGACCTGGCGACCCTGCTGACGCTCGCCCTCAGGTTCATCCCGATGTGCGCCGAGCAGCTCGACCGCGTCGTGGACGCGCAGCGCGCCCGCGGGGCGGCGATGTCGAGCGGGAGCCTCGCCCGGAGGATCATGGCGTGGGTCCCCGTCTTCATCCCGCTGTTCGTGGGGGTGTTCAGGCGCTGCGAGGCGCTGGCCGACGCGATGCAGGCGCGCTGCTATCGAGGCCGTGGACGCACCCATCTCGCCCAGCCTGCGCTCTCGAGCCGCGACGTCGCTGCGACGGTGGCGGGATGCGTCCTGCTCGTGGCGATGGCGGCGGCTCTGTAGCCACGGGCGTTCTCGGAGAATCGGACGCGTCGCGCGCGGCGCGCCCTTCGCGTGAGGGAGGAGCGCCGTATGGACGACGCTGGTTCGACGGAGGATGAGGGGCGCCGTGACGGCGCCGTACTCGTTCTGAGGCTGGGGTATGACGGCACGGGCTTCTCGGGATTTGCCGCGCAGCGGCCCGAGTCGCACGTGCGGACGGTGGCGGGGGAGCTCGAGGTAGCCCTGCGGACGTTGCTGCGACGCGACGTCGACATCACCTGCGCCGGGCGCACCGACGCCGGCGTGCACGCGCGCTCGCAGTACGTGAGCGTCCCCGTGACGGAGCGGGAGCGCGACTGGCTCGGGCGGCAGCAGGGAGCCCGGCGGCTCCTGAGGTCGCTCAACGCGGTGCTGCCCGACGACGTCGTGGTCAGCAAGGTCCTGCGCGGGGCGCCGGGGTTCTCCGCGCGGTTCGACGCGCAGTCGCGCACCTATCGCTACCGCATCAGCCGCGGGGAGGTGCCGCCGTTGTTCTGCGCTCGATGGGCGTGGTGGCAGCGGGCGCAGGAGCCGCTCGACGTCGACGCGATGCGCGTCGCGGCGAGCCATCTGGTGGGCGAGCAAGACTTCAGGAGCTTCTGCAAGACGTCCAGCGCCGAGGGCAAGCCCACCGGCAGGTTCGTAAGGAGCATCACCATCGGCGCGGAGGAGCAGCTGGGCGAGGAGCTGCTCACGGTCGAGGTCGTCGGCAACGCGTTCCTGCACAACATGATCCGCATCATGGTGGGGACGCTCATGGAGGTTGGCCTGGGGAGGAGGGACCCCTCCTGGGTCGGGCAGGTCCTGGAGGCGCGTGACCGTACCCGCGCGGGAGGAACCGCGCCCGCGTGTGGGCTGACGTTCTGGGACGTGAGCTACCCGGATGGGGCTTTGGACAGCTGGTGAGGGCGAGGGTGGAGGTCGTTCGTCCCAAGGCGTGGTGAGTTGGAGCAGTTCGGGTCCCCGACGCCGCTCGACACGGGTCGGCAACACATCACCGACAAGCCTGGGATATGATGAACCGACACAACTGTACGGCGAAACGGAGTCATACGATGCGCGTAAACGAGAACTTCGGCCGTATCGAGCAGAGCTACCTCTTCTCGACGGTCGCCCGCAAGGTCAGCGCCTACAAGCAGGCCAACCCCGACAAGCGCGTCATCCGCCTGGGAATCGGGGACGTCACCGAGCCGCTCGCGCCCGCGATCATCGACGCGATGCACGCCGCCGTGGACGAGATGGCCGACAAGAAGACGTTCCGCGGGTACTGCGACGACGCGGAGGGATACGAGTTCCTGCGCGCCGCCGTCGCCGAGCGCTACGAGTCGCTCGGCGCCGAGGTGGGCGTCGACGAGGTGTTCATCTCGGACGGCGCGAAGAGCGACCTGGGCAACTTCCTCGACCTCACGGCGAGCGACGCGGTGGCGCTCATCCCCGATCCGGTCTATCCGGCATACGTCGACACGAACCTGATGAACGGGCATCAGGTGCGCTACGTCCACTCAACCGCCGAGAGCGGCTACATCGCCAAGCCGGACGACTCGATTGACGCCGACCTGGTCTACATCTGCTCCCCGAACAACCCCACCGGCTCCGTCTATGGCGCCGACGACCTCGCCGCCTGGGTGCAGTACGCCCTCGACCATCAGGCGCTGATCATCTTCGACTCCGCCTACGAGACGTTCATCCGCACGCCTGGCCTGCCGCACACGATCTACGAGATCGACGGCGCCGAGCGCTGCGCGGTCGAGATCAGCTCGTTCTCCAAGATGGCAGGCTTCACGGGCGTGCGCTGCGGCTTCACCGTCGTCCCCAAGACGCTGACCGTGGCGGGCTCCGCCGACCTCAACCAGATGTGGCGCCGCCGGCAGAACACCAAGTTCAACGGCGTCCCCTACATCGTCCAGCGCGCGGCGCAGGCGGCGCTGTCCCCGCTGGGCCGCACGCAGACGCGCGCGCAGGTCGACTACTACCTGGGCAACGCCGCCGTGATCTCGCAGGGGCTCGACGAGATGGGCATCTTCTACACGGGCGCCAAGAACTCGCCCTACGTGTGGATGCACTGCCCCGACAACATGGGGTCGTGGGACTTCTTCGACCGCCTGCTGGAGGAGGCGCAGGTCGTGGGGACTCCCGGCGTCGGGTTCGGCCCGGCGGGGGAGGGCTGCCTGCGTCTGTCGGCGTTCGGCCAGCGCCCCGACATCGAGGAGGCAATCGCCCGCATGAAGGCGATGCTCGCGTAAGGAGAGCCTCGGCACCTCCCAGCGACGTTCGACAGCGACGTTCGAGACGGATGCGGCCGCCCCCCCCCCCCCCCCGCGCCGCCCCCCGGGGGGGGGCGGCGGTTGCGCGCCCCCCCCGGGGCCCGGGCCCCCCCCCCCGCCGCCGGGGGGG
>CAIFEU010000001.1:32353-43939 GCA_903789505.1 uncultured Coriobacteriales bacterium | reverse complement strand
CCCCGCCCGGCGCCCCCCCGCGGCGCCCGCGGCGGGCGCCCCCCCCCCCCCGGGCGTCCGGCGCGGGGGGGGGGCGCCCGTCGTTTGCGCGGAGCCCGTGGGGAACGTCGCGCCGCCCTTCGCCGGCGGGGCGGAGCGGACGGCGCAGGGGGGTGCGCTACGCCTCGTCGCGCGGCGCCTCCCGGCTTGCGAGGAGGTCGACGGCGTGCAGGTCGGCGTGGGAGGCCTCAATCGCCGCGCGCGAGCCGAACACGCACACGCACCCGGAGCGAGCGACGCAGTCGAGGCTGTCGGCGAGGGAGGCGAGGTCGGCGGGGGTGCAGGCGAGCATCTGCTCGCGCACCTGCCGGCGCCATGCCGGCGTGCGGCCCCTCATCCAGTCGCCGTCCTGGCGGGCGGCGACGATTCCCGGCTTGCGCGGGGCGTCGCACTTGGCGACCGTGCTGACGACGTAGCCGGTCATTTCTCGTTCGTCGGGGTCATAGCCGCGCAGCCAGCCGCTCGCGCGGTCGTAGCGTCCCAGCGTGGCGTCGACATTGGGGTCACGGTAGCTGTAGTACCCCATGCAGCCGTCGGTGCGCACGCGGAAGCCCACGCCGTAGGCGCCACCCTGGACGCGCACCTCGTCCCAGAGGTATCCCAAGCTCAGCGCGTTGGCGGCGACGTCCCACGCCCCCGAGTAGTCGCCCGCCACGCCGCTCGCGTCCGCGGCCTTGGCCACGAAGCTGACGTCGGCGGGGATGACGTACGCCTCGTCGCGCGCCTCCGGCTGCGGCACCACGAGTCGGGGTCCCGACGCGAGCGGGGCGACGCACCCGTCGGGGGAGGCGCCCAGAATCGCCTCGCGCGAGGCGATCTCCCAGTAGGCGTCGAGGTCCCCGCGGGCGCCGGTGAAGCTCGAGACGATTCCGCGCGGGGTGAAGATCCTGCGCGCGAGGTCCGCGAGCTGGGCCGCGAGCGCGTCTGCCCTCCCGTCGAAGTCGTCGAGCAGGCCGCGGACGTACCGGTAGTAGTCGACCCCGCCGAACCGCGACGCGAGCAGGTGGGTCCTGGAGACGTGTGCCAGCGCCCGCCCCAGCGCATAGGTGTGGCCGTTCGCCGCGAACCCCTGCTCCATCTCGAGGCGCTGCTGGGTGAGGATCGTCCGGATGCGCTCGACGTCGGTGAAGTCGGTGGAGGACCACACCTCGGCGGGCAGGCGGACGAGGTCCTCGAGGTTCTCCTCGATGGCGCTCGCGCTCATCGCGAGGCGCGCCTGGGGCTCGCCCGAGCCCTGCCGGCAGAACGTGAGCCCCGAGAACGACAGGCGCCCGAGGCGCGACTCGAGCAGCGTGTCGAGCTGTGCGGCGCTGTGCGTCGCGGTCCCCAGCTTGCCGAGCAGCGAGCACAGCAGCGTGACCGCCGGCAGCTCGTCGAATGACACGCACGAGAGGTCGAAGTAGTGGCTCACGTAGTCGATCCTGCGCGTGGGCACCTCGTGGTACAGGCACGTCACGGGGGCGTCGACGGGTCCGTAGGCGGGCTCGGCGGGAGCGTCGCCGATCTGGTCGCGCGCGAGTGCGGGCAGGGTCGCGAGCTGCTCTGGGGTGTCGGGGGTCGCCTGGAGGCGGTGAAGCTCGGAGGTCTCCGCGATGACGGCGTCGATGCGCCCGTCGTCCATCGACGCCTGGATGCGGTCGAGCTCCGCACGCTCCTGCGCCGCGGGGGAGTCCGGACCGTCGGGCTGCGCCACGAGCGTGAGCTGGGCCATGTGGTCGTTCTCGAGCACGACCTGCGAGAGCAGGCGCTCGAAGCCGCCGCGGCCGACCTCCTCGCGCAGCTCCGCCATCGCCTCCTCGTAGCGCAGGTAGTCGGTCGGCATCCCGTCGTCGTAGAGCCAGCCCGACAGGGCGCCGATCGCGAGGACGACGCCGTCGGCGATGCCGTAGTCGCGCTCGCGCAGCGTGAATGCCAGCGACTCCAGGGCGGCGTCGAGGGTCTCGCGCGGGATGCCGTCGCGCACCAGGTCGCGGGCGTGACGCTGCAGCGCCACGCGGAACCGGTCGCCCACGCCGGGATCGTCGGGGTCGCTCCCCCGCAGCTCGAAGACCAGGTAGGGTTGCAGGACGCCGTCGTAGGGGAAGGCATCCACGTCGTCCCCGAGCCCCTCGTCGAGCAGGCGCTGCTTGAGCGGCGCCTCGTTGGAGCCCATGAGGGCGTCGGTCAAGACGCTCACGGCAAGCGCGCGCCTGCGGTCCGCGTACGTCCCCGTGACGAACCCGAGCATGACAGAGGAGTTCTCCGGCGCGGTGTCCATCGTAACGCGCGCGCCGAGGTTCACGACGGGCGCCTGCATCCGCAGGGGGTTCGGGGCGCCCTTCGCCGGGGCGGCGTGGGCGAGGTAGCGTGAGTCGAGCAGCTCGAGCTCGCGGTCCAGGGAGATGTCGCCGTACAGCACGATGCGGGCGTTCGCGGCGTTGTAGTGGCGCGCATGGGTATCGACGTAGCCCTCGTAGGTCAGCGTGGGTATCGCGCGCGGGTTGCCCCCGCTCTCGAACCCGTAGGCGGTGTCGGGGAACAGCGCGCGGTTGAGCCCCTGCAGCGCGTAGTCCTCGGGGTCGGACAGGGCGCCCTTCATCTCGTTGAAGACGACGCCGTTGTAGCGCAGCCGGTCGTCCCTGCCGTCGAGCTCGTAGTGCCAGCCCTCCTGCTCGAACACCGTCCGCTTGTGATACAGCGCCGGGTGCAGGACGGCGTCCATGTAGACGTCCATCAGGTTGAGGAGGTCCTGCTCGTTGGTGCTGGCGACCGGGTAGACGGTCTTGTCGGGGTAGGTCAGCGCGTTGAGGAAGGTCTGCATCGAGGTCTTGAGCAGGTTGACGAAAGGCTCCTTGACCGGGTAACGGTCGCTGCCGCACAGGACCGAGTGCTCAAGGATGTGGAACACGCCGGTGTCGTCGGCGGGAGGGGTCTTGAACGCGATGGCGAACGCCTTGTTGGGGTCGTCGTTGGCGAGCCACAGCAGCGGCGTGCCCGCCCCCTCGTGGCGCAGGACGTAGGCGCGTCCGTCGATTTCGGGCAGGTCCTCGTCGCGCTCGACGAGGAACCCATGGACGCTCTGGCCCACGTGCAGGCGCGGGCCCCGCCCCGCCGGCGCCGTCGTCGAGTCGTGACCCGTGCTGTCGCTGTCGCTGTGTGCCATCTGTGCTCCCGTCATGGTCTGCGCTGGCGCGCTCGTGTCGGTGGTGGAGACGCTGCGGTTCTAGGTACCCATCGGGCCATGGGGCCAAGCGCCCGGGGGAGGCGTTCAACAACTCGGCAACTCGGGATCGCCCGGGCGCTTCGCCCCTCGAGCCGATTCGGGCGCCGCTCCGCCGTCGGCTTCGGTCGCGTGACGGTGGCCTGACCCTGAAGAACGCGTAGAGCGCGCGAATTGGGCGGCGGCAGGTGGCGCCCGGGGCTATGATACGGGCATATGTGCCCGATGGTGCGCGGCCCCTCGTCCCAGGCGAATGGCCGCGCGGCTGCCCGCCGCCCGCGCCAGGGCCGGCGCGACTCTGCGGAGTTGAAACAAAAGGAGCTTTCGTCATGACCAGTGTGCTCAACCAGCACAGCACGCACGACCACACGTGCGGCGAACTTCGCCGCTCCGACATCGGGTCCACGGTGACCCTCAACGGTTGGGTGCACCACCGCCGCGACCATGGCGGCCTGATCTTCGTCGACCTGCGCGACCGCGAGGGCATCACGCAGTGCACCTTCGACCCGGACCTGTCCGGCGTCGACACCTTCCACGTCGCCGAGCAGATTCGCCCCGAGTGGCCGATCAGCGTCACCGGCCTGGTGCGCGAGCGCCCCGCCGACACCGCCAACCCCAACATGGCGACCGGCGAGGTCGAGGTCCTGGTCAGCGCCATCGAGGTGATCAACAGGTCCAAGACGCCGCCCTTCTCGATTGAGAACGGCATCGAGACGAGCGAGGACACGCGCCTGCGCTACCGCTACCTCGACCTGCGCCGCCCCGAAATGCTCGACAACCTCAAGATCCGCGACCGGTTCACCTGGGCGATGCGCGAGGCGCTGCACGAGCGCGGCTTCATGGAGGTCGAGACCCCGTACCTCACCAAGTCGACCCCCGAGGGCGCGCGCGACTTCATCGTCCCGTCGCGCCAGCAGCCCGGTCACTTCTACGCGCTGCCGCAGTCGCCGCAGCTGCTCAAGCAGCTCCTGATGGTCTCGGGCGTCGAGCGTTACTATCAGGTGGCGCGCTGCTTCCGCGACGAGGACCTGCGCGCCGACCGCCAGCCCGAGTTCACCCAGGTCGACCTGGAGATGTCCTTCGTCACGATGGACGACGTGCTCGAGACGATGGAGGAGGTCTTCTCCGAGGCCTTCGGAAAGATGGGCGTCGACTTCCCCGCGCCGCTGCGCCGCATGCCCTACTGGGAGGCGATGGACACCTACGGCTCCGACAAGCCCGACACCCGCTATGGCATGCACCTGCACGACGTGACCGACGTGTTCAAGGCCTCCAAGTTCAAGGTGTTCGCGAACTCCGCCAACACCGAGGGCGAGGTCGTGAAGTGCATCAACGCGAAGGGAGCCGGCACCTGGAGCCGCGGCGAGATCGACAAGCTCGAGGGCGTCGCCTCGACGTTCGGGGCCAAGGGCCTGGCGTGGATCGCCTTCCGCCCGGACGGCAGCGTCAACTCGCCGATCGTCAAGTTCTTCTCCGACGACGAGATGGCGGCGCTGCGCGAGCGGGCCGAGGTCGAGCCGGGCGACCTGGTGATGTTCGCCGCCACCGGGCGTAAGAAGGCCGACGAGATCCTGGGCGGCATGCGCCAGCACATGGCGAACGCGCTGGGCGTCGAGCGCTCAGGCCATGACTTCCTGTGGGTCGTCGACTTCCCGATGTTCAAGTGGGACGAGGAGGAGAAGCGCATCAGCGCCGAGCACCACGCCTTCACGATGCCCAAGGGCGACCTCTCCCTGATCGAGACCGACCCGCTCAAGGTCGGGAGCTATTCCTACGACTTCGTGATGGACGGCTACGAGGTCGGCGGCGGCACGATCCGTATCCACGATGCGGAGCTCCAGATGCGCGTGCTGCGCGCGATGGGCTTCAGCGAGGAGCGAGCCAAGGAGCAGTTCGGCTTCCTGATTGAGGCGCTGGAGTACGGCGCCCCGACGCACGGCGGCTTCGCGATGGGGCTCGACCGCGCGTGCATGCTGCTGGCGGGCGCCGACTCGATTCGCGACGTCATCGCGTTCCCCAAGACGTCCTCGGGCTCCGAGCTGATGAGCGGCGCGCCCTCCGAGGTCACCGCGAAGCAGCTCAAGGAGGTCTCGCTGCGCGTGCTGTGACGCCCGCGCCGCCGCGCCCCCGCAGGGGCTGCCGGCGCACCGACCGAGTCACTCCTCGAGGGGGGGGCCCCCCCCCCCCCCCCCCCCCCGGCGCCCCCCCCCCCCCCGGGGGGGGGGGGTTTTTTTGGTTGGCCGGGGACGGCCCCCCCCCGCGTCGGGGCAGGGCGGATTTTCGCGTCTTGCCGGAAGCGCGGCGCCGCCCGCGCCTCGAGCGGGTATCCTGAACGTGACGGCGTCGGCGCGGGCCGACGCGGGCGGCCGCCTGGCGGCGCGGCGCACGGCGGGTGCGGTGGCGGGCGGCCCTTCGACGATAAGGAGCGCATGATGGCTAGCAGCAACGGTTCCCTGTTCGACGGCGTCCGCAAGATGTTCCTGGCGAGCGTGGGCATGGTCGCGACCACCGGGGAGAGGGCAGGCGAGATCATCGACCGCATGGCGGAGCGCGGGGAGGCGGCGGTGTCCCAGGGCCGCGACCTCAACCACGAGCTCACGCGTCGCGCCGCCGACGCGACGCAGGACGCCCGCGACAGCCTGCTGCGCACGCGCCTGGAGCTCATGAGCGACGAGGAGCGGGCGCAGTTCGTCGAGTCCGTCAGGAAGCTGTCCGACCAGATCTCGGTCGAGCAGGCGGCGCGCGCCTCCGAGAAGGCCGCCCGCGACTCCCAGGCCAAGGGCGTCCACGTCGACGTGCTGGACGCCGCCGACGCCAAGCGCCCGTCCGATCAGGAGCAGGCTGACGGGAGCGCCACCGAGGCCGGCGGCGCCGCGAAGAGCGAATAGCCGCCCGCATGGCGATTGACGACGCGAACCCGGTCCCTGATTCCCCGGACCGCTCCGACAACAACATCCTGGGGCGCCTGTCGTCGGGCTCGGTGGGGGAGTTCCGTCGCGAGTACAACCTGACGCGCTCCTCCCGTCGGCGACGCATGCACGAGATCTTCAAGGTCATCCGGCACAACAAGCTGTTCAGCCGGGAGATTACGCCCGTCATGCTGCGCACCACGCTGGAGGAGCTCGGTCCCACCTTCGTCAAGATGGGCCAGATTCTCTCGATGCGCTCGGAGATTCTGCCGCAGCGCTTCTGCGACGAGCTGACCGAGCTGCGATCAAACGTGGAGCCGATGTCGTTCGAGCTGGTCATCGACACGCTCGAGCACGAGTATGGCCGGCCCCTGGGCGAGCTGTTCGTCTCGATTGACCCGCACCCGCTGGGGAGCGCCTCGCTTGCCCAGGTCCACCGCGCCACGCTGCTCGACGGGACCGACGTCGCGATCAAGGTGCAGCGACCGGGCGTGCAGGAGACGATGGCGCAGGACATCGACATCCTGCGCACGCTGGCGCGTCGCGCGCAGCGCATCTTCAAGAACGAGCAGTTCATCGACTTCAACGACGTCGTAGAGGAGATGTGGGTGTCGTTTCGCGAGGAGGTCGACTTCCTCGCGGAGGCGCGCAACCTGCGAGAGTTCCACGCCTGTAACGAGCGTTGCGTCTACCTGGACTGCCCGCGCCCGTACATGAGCCTGTGCACCGGTCACATCGTCGTGATGGACTTCGTCGACGGGATACCGCTGTCGGACCCCGAGCGGCTGCGCGCCGCCGGCTATGACCTCAACGAGATCGGCGTCAAGCTGGTCGACAACTACGCGACCCAGGTCCTTGACGACGGGTTCTTCCACGCCGACCCCCACCCTGGCAACATCATCATCTCCGGCGGGAAGATCATGTACATCGACCTGGGGATGGTCGGGAGGCTGTCGGCCTACAACCGTTCCTGCATGTCGGACATCATCACGGCGGTGGGGGAGGGGTCGAGCACCAAGCTCAAGGACGCCCTGCTGCGCTTCGCCGTGTCCAAGGACATCGCTGCAATCGACCACGCGGACTTCCTCGCCGAGCTCGACATGATCGTCGCCCAGTTCGGGAGCGTCTCCCTGCAGGACCTCGACCTAGGCTCCCTGCTGTTCTCCCTGATCTCGCTGGCGCGCAAGAACCACGTGGAGATGCCCCCGACGATTACGATGATGGCGCGCGGGATGGTGACGCTGGAGGGCGTGCTCGACGAGTTCATGCCCGACACGAACATGATTCAGATCATCCGCGATCACATTGAGCGCAGCACGACGCTGGATCGCGTGCTGCGCGATGAGGTCGCGGACTTTGCGATGGAGGGGCGCCAGGCGGCGCACAGCCTGCTGCAGGCGTCCGGTGAGCTCTCCGAGTTCACGCATATGCTCACGCGCGGGCAGTTCAAGATGAACATGGAGATGCTCAGCTCCTCGGGCATCATGAACAGGCTTTCCGACATCGTGAACCGGCTCACCCTCGGCATCATCATCGCCGGGCTGTTCATCGGCTCGAGCGTCGTGTACTACGCTGGCATCCAGCCGGTCATCTTCGGCATTCCGGTGCTGGGCTTCCTCGGATACGTCGGCGCGGCGGTCCTGTCGGTGTACGTGATCGTCGGAATCATCCGACGCCCCCGGAAGTAGACGGGCGGGTCACGCTACTCCCGCGCGGCCCCCGACGGTCTGCCCCGCCGCCGCTCCACCCGACCGGCGGCGGGGCCCACGCCGGGGCGAGCTCCCGCCCACGCGGTGCGCGGGAGGGTGGCACGGGATTAGCCTTGGTTTACATATAGTTTGCATCTTTGAAGTTCAACCGAGTAAACACAAGTCAAGCTGTGCTATTTCGGTAAGAACATATGCAAATTATTCACTATGGTTTTTCTAATAACATAACAAATAGTTAAGCCTGAGAATTCAGACCTCATCTTCTTGAGGCAGGGGAGCCTTTACTCACAAGTTAGACATGGCTAAACTCAATCTGTAAAAAGTTTCGAGTAGTTTATTTTGCAGAGAGGAGCGTAAGCCATGCCGGGAGAGATGCCGCTTTCCTTGGCCCTCACCAACAGCTCGGTGACCGTGAGCAGGACAAGGGGCGGCGAGGCGATGAAGCGTCACCTCGAATCGATCGGCTTTGTCCCGGGCGCCCGGGTCAACGTCATCACGCAGGTTCGGGGGCAGGTCATCGTCGAGGTCAAGGGCGCCCGCTTCGGGCTGAACCTTCAGACGGCGCGCAACGTGTGCGTGACGCCGTGAGTGCCCGCCCGCCGTCGCGGCGCGTCGGCGGGGGAGGTGCGGGCGCGCCTGACGCTGCGCACCGGGCGGATCGAACCATCGCAGCAGGAAAGGAGACAAGGCGTTGAAGACGTTGCGCGACATACCGGTGGGGTCCTCGGCCACCGTCACGAAGCTGAGCGGGCAGGGGGCCCTCAAGCGCCGGATCATGGACATGGGCATCACCAAGGGCGTGAGCGTCCACGTCGATAAGGTCGCCCCGCTGGGCGACCCCATCCAGGTGACCGTGCGCGGCTATGAGCTGTCGATTCGCAAGTCAGAGGCAGAGAACGTAATCGTCGAGGACTAGCCGCGACGCGGCCTCGAAAGGAAGGACATGGGAATCAACATTGCACTTGCCGGCAACCCGAACTGCGGCAAGACGACCCTTTTCAACCGCCTGACGGGCGAGAACGGCTACGTCGGGAACTGGCCCGGCGTCACCGTCGAGAAGAAGCAGGCATCGTGGCGGGCTGACGAGAGCGTCGTCATCACCGACCTGCCGGGCATCTACTCCCTGTCGCCGTATTCGCCCGAGGAGGTCGTGAGCCGCGACTTCCTGGTCCGCGACCGCCCCGACGTCGTGATCAACCTGGTCGACTCCACCAACCTGGAGCGCAGCCTGTACCTCACGACGCAGATCGTCGAGCTGGGCCTGCCGGTCGTCGTCGGCCTGAACATGGCAGACCTCCTCGAGAAGAACGGCGACAAGGTCATGCCCGAGAAGCTTGCGCACGACCTGGGCTGCGAGGTCGTCGAGCTCTCGGCCCTGCACGGGAGCGGGGTCGACGACCTGATGAAGGCCGCAGTCGCCGCCGCCAAGGGACGCGCCGCCGCCAAGCCCGTCGTGACGTTCGACGCCGGCCTCGAGAAGGCGCTCACGCGCATCTCCGACATCGCCGGCGACAAGGTTCCGCAGGCGTCCGCGCGCTGGCATGTCATCAAGCTGTTCGAAGGCGACGAGGCGATCGTCGCGCGGCTCGGGCTGTCCGCCGACCAGAAGCGCCAGGTCAACGAGATTCGCCACGACTACGAGCGCGACGCCGACGACGATGCGGAGTCGATCGTCACGATGGCGCGCTACGACCTGATCGCCGAGCTCATCCCGCACTTCATCGTCCCCGCTCCCAAGAAGGTCTCGATCACCGAGCGCATCGACCGCGTGGTCACCAACCGCTGGCTCGGCCTGCCGATCTTCATCGTCGTCATGGTGTTCGTCTACTGGCTGTCGGTCACGACGGTCGGCACCGCGGCGACCGACTGGACCAACGACAACCTGTTCGGTGACGGCTGGCACATGTTCGGCGTCGGCACCTCGGAGTACGAGGACGCCCAGGCCGCGTCCGGCTGGGGCGGGGACGTCGTCGTCGAGGACGGGCAGCTGGGCGCCATTGACGAGAGCTACCAGGACTTCTCCGACCAGATCTCGGGCTACATCGAGGCCGCCGAGGAGGCGGGCGTCGACACCGAGGGCGTCCAGGACGCGATAGACGCCGGCGACGTCGACTCCGACGTCGTGACCGACTTCGTGAACGCCGCGCGCGACGCGGGCGTCGTGGCCCAGGTCGCCTATGCCGACCCCGACGGCAACGCGGTCGACACCGAGGGCGAGGTGCTCGACACGACGGTCACCACCGACGGCGAGGGCGGCGTCGAGACGCAGGTCGTCGTCCCCGACGGCTCCCAGCAGCTGATGCTCACCGTCGACGCGGACCAGTTCCAGACCGCACTGGACAACCCTGAGCCCGACCCCGCCGACTACGGCTGGTGGGTGCCAGGCATCCCGACGCTCGTCGGCGACGGTCTGACGGCGATCGGCGTGGTCGACGGCAACTGGGTGCGCAGCCTCGTGCTCGACGGCATCGTCGCCGGCGTCGGCGCCATCCTGGGCTTCGTGCCGCAGATGTTCGTCCTGTTCGTCTGCCTGGTGTTCCTCGAGGACTGCGGGTACCTCGCGCGCGTCGCGTTCATCATGGACCGCATCTTCCGTCGCTTCGGGCTGTCCGGCAAGTCGTTCATCCCGATGCTGATCAGCTCCGGCTGCGGAGTGCCCGGCGTCATGTCGACCAAGACGATCGAGAACGAGTCCGAGCGCCGCATGACGGTCATGACGACCACGATGGTGCCCTGCTCCGCCAAGCTCCCAATCATCGCGCTGCTCATGGGCGCCCTGGTGGGTTCCAACACCTACTGGTGGATCTCGCCTCTGTTCTACTTCATGGGCGTCGCCGCGGTGATCATCTCCGGCATCATGCTCAAGAAGACACGCTGGTTCGCGGGTGAGACGAGCCCGTTCATCATGGAGCTGCCCGCGTACCACCTGCCCGCCGTGCGCTCGTACTTCCTGCACATCTGGGAGCGCATCAAGTCGTTCCTGATCAAGGCGGGCACGATCATCTTCGGCGCGACGATCCTGGTGTGGCTGCTGTCCAACTTCGGCGTCGAGGACGGCTCGTTCGGCATGGTCGACAGCATGAACAACTCGCTGCTCGCGATCATCTGCATGCCGCTGAGCTACATCTTCACGCCGCAGGGTTTCGGCGGCCCGGGCCTGGAGTACCAGTGGCAGGCGACCGCGATGACGCTGACCGGTCTGATCGCCAAGGAGAACGTCGTCTCTACCTTCGCGGTCCTGTTCAGCCTCGGCGACCTGGGCGAGAACTCCACGCTCATGTGGAGCGCCTTCGGTTCGCAGATGCTCAACGGCTCGGTGGGCGCGCTGCTGGCCTTCGGGGCGTTCAACCTGCTGTGCACGCCGTGCTTCGCCGCCATCGGCACGATCCGTCGCCAGATGGACAGCCCGCGCTGGTTCTGGTTCGCGATGGCGTACGAGACGCTCTTCGCCTGGTGCGTCAGCCTGATGATCAACCAGTTCTACCTGCTCGCGACGGGTGCCGGCTTCACCTTCTGGACGCTGGTCGCCTTCGTGCTGCTCGCGGCGATGCTGTTCCAGCTGTTCCGTCCGATGCCCAAGTACGAGGATCGCGGCAGCTCCGTCGTCGCCGCCCCCGTCGCAGCCTAGCGGCTTTCGGATAGGGCCCGACGCACTCGTCGGAATCCCTCCGCGCCGTCCGGACGCCGCGCCTGCGGCCCCGGGCGGCGCGGTGCGTTACGCCCGCGTGTG
>CAIFEU010000001.1:8526-32343 GCA_903789505.1 uncultured Coriobacteriales bacterium | reverse complement strand
GGAGGGCTCGGCTGCCTGCGATGTCTTTGCCCATCGGTGCGAGCGGGGTTGTCGGCCCCTCCCGCGGGCACGCTGCGAACCGCGCCGTGTTCGCCCTGTGAGGGCGGCGTGCCTCTGCCGCAGTTTGTTTACCTAAGATAACTGATGGGGATAATGCGGAAAGTCAAGGGCGTGTGCGGGCATCGCACGCAGGTGCGGGCGACCGTGACGTGTGCGAAGGCCCCGCCTCCAGCGGCGCGGGCCCGCCGCGCGCCCGGGGTCGCGCCCCCGTCGCCGCGAGGCGAAACGTATGACAGGAGGAGACACCATGAGCGCCGGCAGCGTGTTCGTGCTTATCATCGTCATCGCATTGCTCGCGCTGAGCATCTGCTACCTGCTGCGTAGGCGCGGCGGATGCTCCGACTGCTCCGAGCAGGGCTGTTCGTTTCATGGCACGTCGCATGAGCCGCCGGCGGGGGAGCTGTTCGACGCCGAGGGCAAGCCCGTCTCCTGCCCCGCGGCAGACCGCATGATCAGGGACGTGCAGGGGGCGCTCGACCGCAACGACGCCACCCCGGCGGGTTCGCGCCCTCGCGCCGAAGGCGGCCAGGGCTCGCGCTGAGCGCCGCCCGCGAGCGGGGTGGGCGTTTGAGATCGCCCGCGGCATCGCTCGCGCTGCTTCAGTCCCGAGGGTCTTCCCCTGCCTACCTTCTGCGGCGCACCTGGGGCGTCCCGTCCCTCGCGGGTGCTGTGTGCCATGGCTGGGCATGGACGCCGGAAACACATCGGCAACCTGCCAGTAGGATGCTGAATCCGTCTGACGATTCATTATCGGCAGCAGTCGCCCCCAACGCGGACCCGCGCCCCTGCGCCGCGGCCCGACGCAGGGGGTCTGCGTCGCGGTGTCCTCGCCTAGGTAAGGGATCATATGTCTTCAATTCTTCAGAACGACGAGCAGTACGTTCTTCGCACCGTCGAGGAGCGTGGCATTCACTTCATCCAGTTCTGGTTCACCGACGTGCTGGGCAACCTCAAGGTCTTTGCCGCCACGCCCGGCGAGCTCGAGGATGCCCTGACCGAGGGGATGGGGTTCGACGGCTCGTCGGTCGAAGGCTTCTCCCCCGTGGAGGAGTCCGACTGCGTCGCCTATCCCGACCCCGAGACGTTCCAGATCCTCCCGTGGCGCCCCAAGGAGCTCGGGGTCGCGCGCATGTTCTGCGACATCAAGACCACCGAGGGCGAGACGTTCAGCGGCGACCCCCGCGCCGCGCTGCGCCGCGTGTGCGAGCACGCTCAGGACCTGGGCTACATCCTGAATGTCGCCCCCACGATCGAGCACTTCTACTTCAAGGACGAGGAGAGCCTCGAGCCCCTCGACCGCGACGGGTACTTCGACGTCCTGCCGCTGGCGGACGGCGACAACCTGCGCCGTGACACGGTCCTGACCGTCGAGAAGGCGGGCATCCCGGTGCAGTACTCCCACCACGAGGCGGCACCCTCCCAGCACGAGCTGACTTTGCGTTACTCGGACGCCATGTCGATGGCCGACGAGCTCATGACGTACCGGCTCGCCGTCAAGGAGGTCGCCCGCGCGCACGACTGCTACGCGTCCTTCATGCCGAAGCCGCTCGAGGGCCAGGACGGCAACGGGCTGCACCTGCACCTCTCGCTGTTCGACCTGGACGGCGAGGACCTCTTCCACGACGTGGACGACGAGACGGGCAGCGAGCTTTCGGTCACCGCGAAGCGCTTCCTCGCAGGCCTGCTCAAGTACGCTCCGGAGTACACGCTGGTGACCAACCAGTACGTGAACTCCTACAAGCGCCTGGTGCGCGGCTCCGACGCGCCGCAGTACATCACCTGGGCCAAGGCGAACCGCGCCGCGCTGGTGCGCGTCCCGCGCTTCAAGCCGGGCAAGTCGCTCTCGAGCCGTCTTGACCTGCGCAGCCCCGACCCCGCGTGCAACCCCTACCTTGCTTTCGCCGCGGTGTTCGCTGCCGGGCTCGCGGGCATCGAGGAGGGACTCGAGCTGCAGCCGCCCGAGACCGACAACCTCTATGCGCTCGACGAGGCGGAGGTCGAGGCGCGCGGCATCAAGCTGCTCCCGACCAGCCTGGGCGAGGCGATCGACGCGTTCGAGGGTTCCCGGCTCATGCGCGAGACGCTCGGGGAGCACATCTTCGACTTCCTCGTGCGCACCAAGCGTGCGGAGTGGGAGGACTACCAGCGCGCGGTCACCAGCTGGGAGATTGACCGGTACTTCTCCAAGCTGTAGGCTCGCCGGCCGACCCTTCTGCGGCCCCGGGGGGCCCCCCCCCCCCCGCGCGGGGGGGGGGGGGCGGCCCCCCCGCCCCCCCCCCGCCGGGGGGGGGGGGGGGGGCCCCCGGGGCCAGACGGCGCAGCGCGCCGCGGATGTGGCGGGCTAGTCCGGGTAGCTCATGTGAGCGTCGTCGATGTCGCGCAGCGTGCCCTCCAGGTAGCGGCGCGCCCACCATCTCGCCAGCGTCAGGTCGGAGTCGTGCCAGTTGCCGCAGTCGCGCGGCTGCGCTCCGGGAATCTCTCCCTGCCAGTCGACGATGCCCTGGTAGGTGCGCGTGACCAGGTCGATCACGTCGCGCGGCTCGAGGTCGCCCTCCAGGATGAGGTAGAAGCCCGTCCGGCACCCCATCGGGCCGAAGTACACCACACGGTCGCGCCACTGTGGGTCGTTGCGCAGAAGCGTCGCCCCGAGATGCTCGATGGCGTGGACCTCCGCGGTACCCATGACGGGCTCCCTGTTGGGCGCGGTCATGCGCAGGTCGAACGTCGTGACAACGACGCTGCCGTCGCGCCCCAGGCGGTCCTTGCGGGACACGTACACGCCCGGCTCGAGCGTGAGATGGTTGACGGTGAAGCTCGCGATCTTGTCCATGAGCTGGTCTCCTTTCGGCGGTCGGGAGGTGCGCCCTCCCGTCTGCAGATAAGCGCGCGCAGGCGCGACGAGGGACGTCATCGTGTAGAAAACGCAATTAAACCGGACGTGGAATTGCGACCGTGGGGTAATCTTTCGACGTCGTGATATCCTACCTAACTAGCTGAATTTAGGAAACCGGCGGTGTGCTCGATTCTTCGAGCGCGGCGGCACATCACCCGGGAGGGTCTTATGCACCATAAGACAGCCCTATACCTCTCTCAAACCGCTGACGGTCATGAGCGCATGCGCCGTCTGTCCTCCATGCTCGACGTCTCGGTGCTGCTCGCCGGCGTCAGCCGCTTCTCCCAGGCAACCCTGGAGCATGACTTCGACCTCATCGTCCTCGACGTGAGCGGCGTCACCTCAAGCTCGGTCGAGCATATCGAGACCGAGCTCGCCGATAACTCGATTCCCCTGCTGCTCGTGGTCACCGAGGACCTCCTGCCCGACCTTCATCTGCCGATGCGCCCCGTCTGTGACTTCGTCCTGGCGGGCGCGCCCGACGACGAGTACGCGATTCGCATCCGCCACCTGCTGTGGCCGGGCGAGGAGACGGGCGACGATGACGTCGTCACCGTCGACGAGCTCACGGTGAACCTCGCAACCTACCAGGTTCGCGTCAACAACGAGCCCATCGACCTCACGTTCATGGAGTACTCGCTGCTCGCGTTCATGGTGACGCACCCCGGTCGCGCCTACTCGCGCGAGACGCTGCTGCGGCGCGTGTGGGGATTCGACTACTGCGGCGGGTCGCGCACGGTTGACGTGCACGTGCGCCGCATTCGCGCAAAGCTGGGACCGCAGGCGGCGAGCCATGTCGAGACCGTCCGCGGGGTTGGCTATCTGTTCAGGCTCTAGGGCCGACCGCCCATACGGGCGCGCGGCCGGCAAGGAGGCGTCCATGGGCAAGGGTCAGGGTTCAAGCCCTGTCGAGCGCGTGAGCGACGACGGGGGATACGACGAGCTGTCGCGCGAGGTCGACCGCTATATAGATGAGGTGTGGGACGACGTCGTCTCGGACATCGCCGAGATGGTCTCCCATCCCAGCGTGGCCGATGCCTCCGCCGCCACGCCCGAGGACCCCTACGGGCCCGACGCCCACGCCGCCCTGCGCTGCGCCCTGGGAATCGCCGCCAGGCTCGGCCTGGACGCGCACGACTGCGACGGGCACATCGGCTATGCGGACCTGCCGGGCGAGAGCGACGAGTACGTCGCGACGATTGCCCACTGCGACGTCGTTCCAGCTGGCGAGGGCTGGACTGCAGACCCGTTCTCGATGCGCCGACGCGAAGGCTACCTGATCGGCCGCGGCGTGATGGATGACAAGGGTCCGCTCGTCCTGTCGCTGTACGCGGCTCACTTCTTCGCGCAGCGCCGTGCGCGCGGCGCCGAGCCCCTTCCCTACACGCTGCGCGCGATCGTCGGCAGCGCCGAGGAGGTCGGCTGCAGCGACGTGCTCTACTACCTCGAGCGCTTCCCTGAGCCCCTGTTCCTGTTCACCCCGGACGCGAACTTCCCGGTGGGCGTCGGCGAGAAGGGGCATCTCACCGCCGCCTTCGTGTCGGCCCCGCTGGGGGAGGGGCGCGTCGTCTCCTTCGACGCGGGGCATGCGACCAACGCGATTCCCGGTCTCGCCAAGGCCGCGGTGCGGGCGGACGCGTCGCGGCTTCCGCATGCCGATGGCATCGACGTCGCCGCGGGGCCGGAGGGCCTCGCGCTGCTCACCGCGCACGGGCGCGGAGGACACGCCTCGATGCCGCAGGGCACCGTGAACGCAATCGGCATGATCGTGTCCTACCTGCGCGACAACGGGTTGCTCTCCTCGCGAGAGGCCCCGTTCTTCGACCTGCTGGCGCTCGTGTTCGCCTCCACCGATGGCTCCACGCTGGGCATCGGCGAGCGCGACGAACTGTTCGGTGCGCCCACCTGCATCGGCGGCACCATCCACATGGTCGACGGCCGGCTCGAGCAGACGGTCGACACGCGCTACACGACCGCTCTGACCGGGCAGGTCATCACGGGGCGTCTCGAGGGGCTCGCTGCCCGCTATGGTGCCACCCTGCGTCCGATGGGGTTTGCTGATCCGTACGTGACCTCGCCCGACTCCGAGCCGGTGCGCGCGCTCCTCGACGTCTACGACGCGGTGACCGGCAGGCGAGGGGAGCCCCTCACGATGGGCGGCGGCACCTACGCGCGCCTGTTTGCCCACGCGGTGAGCTTCGGCCCCAACGACGTCGACGACGCGCGGATCGCCCCCGACTGGGTCGGTCCCGAGCACGGTCCCGACGAGGGGATCAGCGAGGCCTCCCTGCGCCGTGCGCTCAAGATCTACATCCTCGCCATCGCCCGCCTGATGGGGCTCAGCTACCGCTGATAGCTTTTCGGCGGCGACGGCGCAGCCTCACTCCCCCTCGGTACACCCGCGAGGACAGGAGGGGAGTTCGGGCGGGTCGCCCGGGGCGGCGGCAGGCTCACTCAAAGTGTTGTAGTTGCCTGCTCTGACCTCGCATTACACCCAATTCGCAACTTTCGTGTGAGCCGCTCGGGAACCTGTTGGCCTACCCTGTGGACGACCGAGGGGTCCGATGCGACGCGCGCCGTGCGCGTTCGCGTCGGGTCCGCGATTGGCCGTGCCCTGGGCACGGCCACGGACCGGCTTCCGAGAGGAGCGTATTGCATGGTTGACGAGAACATGTCGCGTCGCAGCTTCGTCGCCGGCGCGTCCGCGATGGCCGCGCTTGCGTTCGCGGGCACCGCGCATGCCGCCGAGGCGTCCGCGCCCGCGGACGCTGCGGCGTCGGGTTCGGCCGACGGCGGCGCGCAGGGCGGTGCCCCCGCAGGTGGCGCGGGTGGCCCTGGCGGCGCGGGCGGCCCTGGTGGTGGCGCGACGGGCGACGTCGAGGCCGCCAAGGCGGCTGCCGCCGCGGAGGGCCGCACGTTCGGCTACGCGGGCCCGGGCGACTGGCTGGGTACGCCCGAGCAGGTCACGGTCGCCAAGCAGATCGACGACTATGACGTCGTCGTTCTGGGAGGCGGCCACGCCGGCATCCAGGCGGCGCTCGCGGCGTCCGAGAAGGGCGCCAAGGTCGCGCTGTGCGAGAAGAACAACGTCTCGCTAATCCTGGGCGAGGACTTCGCAGCGTGGAACTCGCAGTTCAACATTGACGCGGGCTTCCCCAAGTACAACCTGGGCGAGGTCGTCAACGAGTTCGTCACCCGCTCGGGCGGCCGCTCTAGCCAGGAGATCGTCGCCTCCTACGTCAACAACTCCGGCGAGACGCTGGACAACATGATCTCCTGCATGAAGGAGGTCGTGAACGACAGCGACGCCAAGGCGGCCTTCGACCAGGTGGTCAGCGACACCGGTTTCTCCAACGAGTACACGGCCGGCGGCGACTACGAGGCCGAGCCGGACGCCTCGTTCTACACCTATGACCCGACGCGCGACGGCAAGATCATCGTCCAGGCCATGTTCGACGCCGACAAGGTCCACGAGCTGACCGACGGCATCGACTGGTCCTCGATCGCGGTCGACCCCAACTGCGAGACGACCGAGGAGGGCTACAAGGCCGGCTACCAGGCCCTGTACGACACGCTCTCCTCGTTCTACGACAACGGCAACCAGTGCATCGACCACGTGGGCTACCCCAAGCATCCCGGTACGAAGACCTGGGCCACGACGGTGCAGTTCATGGGTCACTTCCATGGCCGCGAGGGTCACGGCGGCGTCGCTGCGTCGTCGATCATCGGCAGCGTCGAGATGGCGTGCCTGTCCAAGGCGGTGCGCAACGGCGCGCAGGTGTTCATGGGCTACAAGGGCTACGAGCTGGTCAAGGACGACTCCGGCGCCGTCAGCGGCGTCATCGTCTACGACTCCGACGCCGACCAGTACGTGCAGTTCAACTGCAAGTCGGTCATCAGCTGCTGCGGTGGCTTCGTCCAGAACTCCGACATGTGCTGGTCGCTGCTCAACGAGCTGATGGAGCGCTATGAGCGCGCCGGTGGCCTCAAGGAGGACTTCAACGGCGGCGGCATGGCGGCGTCGGCCGACGGCAGCGGCATCAAGATGATGTGCTGGGCGGGCGGCTTCGTCGAGCCGTCCCCGCGCGGCCACATGCATCTGGGCGGCGGCCCCACCGGACCCTGGGGCTGCAACTGCCACCTGTGGCTCGACGAGGACATGAAGCGCTTCTGCAACGAGGGCAACATCACCGCCGCCGACACCGCGTGCTCGCGCAAGAGCGGCAAGAGCTATGCGGTCATCGGCAGCGACTACCTCACGCACATCGCCGCGTGCGGGCTCGAGCACACCGGCCCCAACTTCGGCCGTCCCGAGTACCTGATGGACATGATGTACGACTTCGAGACCGGTGAGCCCGACAGCCAGATCACGATCACCGGCATGACGACGGCGGAGCGCATGGGCTCGCAGATCTACAAGGCGACCAGCCTGGAGAGCCTCGCCCAGCTCATGGGCATCGAGGACGTCGAAGCCTTCGTCAAGGCCGTCAACGACTACAATGAGCTGTGCTACGGCTGCCAGGACGGGACCTACACCTGCGACCCGGAGTTCGGCAAGGACGCCAGCGCGATGATCCCGATCGAGGGGCCGTACTACTACGGCTTCGTGGGCTCGCTGGGCGACAGCATGACCGGCCCGTCGATGGTCACGCTCGCCGGCGTCATGACCGACAAGAGCCTCAACGTGCTCGACGCCGACCACAACCCGATTCCCGGCCTGTATGCGGCCGGCAACGACCTGGGCGGCCGCTACGGCACCGGCTACTGCACGCCCGCCGCGGGCAACTCGATTGGCATGGCGGCCACCAATGGTCGCGTCGCCGGCCAGAACGCCGCGGCCTTCTTGGGTCTGTAGACTAGGAACGTGATGCGCGGACGCACTCGCGGGCGGGGCAGGCCTCGCCGCGGGGGCGTCCGCGTGCCGTGGGAACGTCCGGTGCCGCGCGAGCGTGCGGGCGCCGGGCGTTCCCGCTTCTCGCTGCCGGGTCGTCGTAGGCCCGGACGTCCGATGAGGAGACCGCTGATGAGGGGCTTTCTGTACTGGTCCGCATACGACGGCATCGCCGAGACGCTGCGCATGGATGCGGCGCCGGGGCGCATCGCGTGGGGTGACCCCAGCTTCTGCGGGAACGCCCTCGCAAAGGCGTCGCGCGACGCGCGGGCCGACCCCGCCCTGTTCGTCCAGGCGGTCCGTCAGCTGGTCGCGAGCGCGGGGGCGAGCGCGACGTGCACCCTCGCGTGCGCCGACCCCACGTGGCGCGAGACCTGGCCGGGATTCGAAGCCCGTCGGTTCGAGGACCGGCTGTACGTGACGAAGGCCCCTCAGGAGCGGCGCCTCGCCCCGGGCATGCGCATCGTGGCGGTGGGGGAGAACAGGGTCGAGGAGCTGTTGAAGACGATCGGAGCCGACATCTTCGGGGGACGCGGCACCGACCGCGAGTCGTGGGGACTCGTCTTCGGGATGTTCGACGACATCGACGTCTTCCCCGGCGACGACCACGTGGAGCGACTCGACCTGAGGCCCTACCCCGTGCCTTCGCCCGAGCGCCCCGCAATCGAGCTCGAGGAGCCGAGTCCCGGCGTCGCGCTGCTGCGGGTGGGGACGCTGAGCGACCCGTCGCGGCTCCAGGCGACGATCGGGCAGGGGAGCGCGCTGCTCGCGCGGGCGAGGCGCCTGGTGCTTGACCTGCGCGGATGCGCCGGAGAGGCGGACCCGCGCTCCTGGCTCGCGCTGCTGCCCTACCTATGCGACGCGACCATGCCCGCCCGCGACGTCATGGGGCCGCGCACGCTGTGGACGATTTACTCCAAGGGCAACGTTGAACGGCTTGTGGGGATGCTGAGCCGCGCGCGTGAGGCGGACGGGTCGGGCGGGCGCCGCGAGGAGGCCGACGCGCTGATCGAGTCGGTGCGCGCCAAGGGCCGGGAGGTGCTCGAGGCCAAGCGCGCGACCCTCGACCAGCGCGAGCGCCGCGTACTGTCCGAGGTCCGCGAGGACGCCCCCTCGCCGTTCGTCGACGAGCTCGTGCGCGTCGACGAGAACGTCCCTCGCGAGGTCGCGGTCCTCGTGGACGAGACGACCGGCGTGGGCGCCGAGCGGCTCGCGCAGGCGGTCATGGGGATGGGCAAGGTGCGCCTGGTGGGACGCGCGACGCCTGGAGCGGTCGACTACGACAACTACCTGACGGAGGAGTTCCCCGACGTGCTCTGCTCGTTCACGTACCCGATTAGCCGCACCGACGGGAGCCACCGGGGCGATGGCTACGCGCTCACGGGCCTGCCCCTCGACGTCCACGTCGCCTTCACGCCGGCGGAGTGCACCTCCGACGCGGTGCTGCAGACAGCCCTCGAGCTCGCCTGGGAGTGACGCCCGCATGGACCCCTGCCGGCGGGAGGTCTCCCGCACGCCTCTCGCCGGCAGAGGCTATGCGCCCAGCTGCCGCTCGATTGCCGCCAGCAGGCTGGGGTAGTCGTCGAAGTGTGCGATGTCGGGGTTGGCGGCGACGACGGCCTGCGAGCCATGGATGAGCCACCCATGCGCGCTGGCGCGAATCATCTCGACGTCGTTGAAGCTGTCTCCCACCGCCATCGTGTCGAACCCGATGGACTGCAGGGCGCGCACGCTGGCGAGCTTCATGTGGTCGACGCGCATGTGGTAGCCGTCGATGAAGCCGTCGGCGTCGACGGACAACTCGTTGTAGAAGATGGTGGGCCAGCCGAGCTTCTCCATCATCGGGTGCGCGAACTGCCGGAACGTGTCCGACAGCAGAATCACCTGCGTCTCGGCGCGCAGGGCGTCGAGGAAGTCCTTCGCGCCGGGCAGCGGCTCGACGCCGGCGACGATGCTCTCGATGCGGTCCATCCCGATGCCGTGCTCGCGCAGGGTCTTGATGCGTTGGCGCATGAGCAGGTCGTAGTCGGGCTCGTCGCGCGTGGTGCGACGCAGCTCCTCGATGCCCGTGGCGCGGGCTATCTCGATCCAGAACTCGGGCACGAGCGTGGTCTCGAGGTCCAGGCAGACGACATACATGCTCTTTCGGTTCCTTCCTCGCGGCCCGGCAGGGCCATCCTGGCTGACGGTCCGACACGCGGCCGCCATCGCTCGGGCGGGCGGCCGCGCGTCAGGGGGAGACTACTTGCTGGTGTCGTCGATCGTGCGGACGCGCCACATGCCCTCGATGCCCATGATTTTGTTGTATGCGTCCGCCGAGACGGGGCGGTCGAGATCGACGAGGGTCACGGCGTTGGCGCCCGCGGCATCGTTGGCCATGCGCTGGATGTTGAGCCCCTCGCCGGCGAGCGTGGCGGTGATCTGTCCGATCATGTTGGGGACGTTGGCGTGCAGGGCAACCAGGCGCTGCGGGTCACGACGCGCCCCCAGGCTGATTGCGGGGTAGTTCACCGAGTTGGTGATGTTGCCGTTCTCGAGGTAGTCCTTGACCTGCGCGAGCGCCATGTTGGCGCAGTTGACCTCCGCTTCGCCGGTGCCCGCGCCGGTGTGGGGCGTGACGATCGTGTTGGGCATCTTGAGCGCCTTGGGCGTGGCGAAGTCGGTGAGGTAGCGGCGGATGTGCCCGCTGCGCAGCGCCGCGTCGATGGCATCCTCGTTGACGATGCGCTCGCGCGAGTAGTTGAAGACCACGCCGCCCTCGGGCATCTCCGCCAGCTGTGCCTCTCCGATCATGCCCTCGGTGTCCTCCTTGAACGGGACGTGGACGGTGAGGTACTCGCTCTCGCGGCACAGCTCGTCCAGGTCGCTCACGCGGCGGACGTCACGCGAGAGCTGCCAGGCGTCCTTGACGGCGATGTAGGGGTCATACCCGTAGACCGTCATGCCGAGGTCGACCAGCGCGTTGGCGACCTTCGAACCCACGTTGCCCAGGCCCACGACGCCGACCGTGCGACCCTTGATCTCCTGCCCCACGAACGCCTTCTTGGCCTTCTCCGCGTTCTTGTAGGCGTCGGGGTCGTCCTCATGCGCGCGGCACCAGGCGATGCCGCCCAGCACGTCGCGCGAGGCGAGCACGAACAGGCTGACCATCAGCTCCTTGACCGCGTTGGAGTTTGCGCCCGGCGTGTTGAACACGACGATGCCCTCCTGGGCGAAGCGGTCGGTCGGGATGTTGTTGAAGCCCGCGCCGGCGCGCGCCACCGCGCGGATGTTCTTGGGCAGGTGCATGTCATGCATGCTCGAGCTGCGGATGATGATGGCTTCGGCCTGGTCGACGTCGTCGGTGATGCGGTAGCCCTCGCCGAACTCGGTGAAGCCAGCCTTGGTGATGTTGTCGATCGTCTTGATGTAGCGCATGGTTGTCCTCCTGTGGGCTTGGCTCGCGTCCCCTCGACGCGGCGCGCGACGCGTCGCGTCCGAGAGCGCGGGATGGCTCTGCGGGTCGTGTGTGCGTATGAATGAGGGGGAGGGCGCCAGCCCTGTCGTCCCAGGGCAACGTCACCTGGCGCAGGGGTGCCGACGCGCGAGCATCTGGGTCCGTGCGTCCGGCCCGCCTCCCGACGGGCCGGCGCGACGTCCCGCGCGCCGGCTAGATAGACGACGCGCTCGAGGTGGAGCTGGAGGATGAGGAGGCTGCCGAGCCGGCGTGGTCGCGCTCGAAGGCGTCCATGCAGGCGATCAGAGAGCGGACGTCATCGAGCGTGACGGCGTTGTACAGGCTGGCACGCATGCCGCCGACGCTGCGGTGTCCCTTGACGCCCACCAGGCCGTCTGCCTTTGCCCGGGCGACGAAGGCGGCGTCAAGCTCGGGGTTCCCGGTCGTGAACGTGACGTTCATCGTCGACCTGCTCGCCGGGTCCGCGGTGCCGCGGAACAGGGAGCTGTCGTCGATGCGGCGATAGAGCAGCTCGGCCTTCGCATGGTTGCGACGCCCGATCTCCTCCATGCCGCCTTGGGCCTTGAGCCACTTGAACACCAGGTCGCACATGTAGATGTTCCAGCATGGCGGCGTGTTGTACAGCGAGCCGTTGTCTGCGGCGACCTTGTAGTCGAACACGGTCGGCGTGATGGGGAGTGCGGGCTCGCGGACGAGGTCGTCGCGGATGATGACGATGACGACGCCGGCGGGCCCCACGTTCTTCTGCACGCCGCCCCACACCAGGCCGAACTGCGAGACGTCGAGCGGCTCGGAGAGCATGCAGCTCGAGATGTCCGCGACCAGGGGAACGTCACCGGTCCGCGGGAACTCGTGATAGCGCGTCCCGTTCACGGTCTCGTTCGCGCAGATGTAGACGTAATCGGCGCCCGGCGTGGGCTCCAGACCGGAGCAGTCGGGGATGCGGTCGTAGCCGGTCCCCTCGCTCGTCGCCAACACGTTGGCGGTCCCGTACTTCGCCGCCTCCTGCTGCGCCTTGAGCGCCCAGCGGCCCGAGACCACGTAGTCGGCGACGCCGCGACGCATCAGGTTCATGGGGACGGCGGCGAACTGGCCCGTGCCCCCGCCCTGCATGAACAGGACGCGGTAGTTGTCGGGAATCGCGTACAGGTCGCGGACGTCCGCCTCCGCCGCCTCGATGATGCGCTTGAACTCGGGGCTGCGGTGGCTCATCTCCATGACGGACATGCCACAGCCCTGGTAGTCGAGCATCTCGTCGGCCGCCTGGCGAAGGACGTCCTCGGGAAGGGCAGCCGGACCGGCATTGAAGTTTGCGACGCGCACGACGAGCTGGCCTCCCCTCGCTGACGGTCGCGCGGCCCACCCCCATGGCGGCCGGCGCGAACATGTGCATGGAATCGTGATGCGCCGGCGGCCGCGCGACCGCGCTGTCCCGGCGCCGGGATGTCGCTCACCTTAACACATCTACCATTTTGGTAGACGATGAGACGGCCCATCACGGGCCAACTACTCATCGAGCACACATACGCCCCCGCCTCGCGCGTCCCGCCCTAAAGCCCGTGCGGTACCGACGGGCGGGGGCGTGCCGGGTCTAGCCCCTGGGCTTGAGCTGGCTCGGGTGGCGCTCGAAGAAGTCGTAGTGAGGCTCGAGCGCGACCACCCTATGCTCGCCGGGCCGCTCGCCGGCGCGCTGGGTCAGCTCGTCGAGCGTCAGGAACGCGGTGTCCCAGCTGAAGAAGAGCCCCTCGTCGAAGTCGAAGTGGGCGCGGATCTTCTCGCAGCCCCGCGGCACCGCCGGGTGCATCAGCAGCGTCGCGCAGCGCAGCTCGTGGAAGGCGTCGCGCAGCGCCGCGACGTATCCCTCGCCGTCGCCGGCATTCTTCGCCGCCTTGCTCGCGTCGCTCCAGCGCTTGTTCGCGGCGCGAATCAGGTCCTCTGCCACGTGCATGGCGGCGGGCAGGTTGGTGAGGTACATCTGGCGCTCGAAGTCGAGCAGCGCGCGCTCGCATTCGGCGACGACCTCGTCGTTGGGCCTGCCTGAGGGGATCCTGCCGTCGGTGGCGCCGGCGGCGCCGTAGAAGCACGAGCGCGCCAGGCGGTTGAACACGTTGGTGAGCAGGGCGGACTCCTTGAGGACCGGGTCGACCGCCGCGGGGTTGCCGGCGGCCTTGGGGTCAAGCGGCTTGGGCGAGAAGCTCACCGGGCGGGCGCCCAGGTCAAGGGAGAGCCAGTGCGCGCGCAGCTGCTCCGCCGTGTACCAGCGCAGCAGGTCGCGCGCCATCGGGGGCTTGACCGCACCCGAGCTCGACGCCTTCTTGCCCATGAACAGGATGTGGTAGTTGGCGATCGCGACGCTCTGCGTGAGGCCCCACCCGAGCGCCTCCCACATCGCCGGCTGCGCGACGCAGTAGAAGTAGATGTTGTCCTGGCCGATGAACTGGTACTGCACGGCGTCGGGCGAGCACCACCAGTCGCGCCAGTCGTCGGAGGAGTAGCGACCCGCCCCCTCGCGGGCGTCCTGCTCCAGGAGGGCGTCGGTGATCGAGATGGGCGCCCACAGCGACTCGGGCCAGCACCAGGTGGTCAGCCCTTCGACGCCGTCGATCGCGGGCGCGGGCACGCCCCAGTCGATGTTGCCGGTGATGCGGAACGGCAGCAGCGTCTTGCCGGTGCGCACGCGCACCCCGGCGGCCGTGAGCGTCTCGTGCGCCTCGTCGCGACTCTGCCAGTCGGAGAACGTCAGCGCGAACGAGGGCTTGCCCTCCACCGGGGAGACCTCGTGTTCGGGCAGGTGGGAGGCGACGCGCTCGTAGTCCTCGCGGAACTTGTTCTGGACGTAGATGACCGGGGGCATCAGCCACTCGGAGACCGTCGAGGGAACGATGGGGCGCACGCGCTCGTCCGCGCGCTGCCGCTCGACCTCGGAGGCGATGAAGTCGCGGTAGCTCGGCAGGTCGAAGTACCAGTTGTTGACCGGGCGCAGCTCGGGCGTGCAGCCGGTGAGCTGCGACACGGGCGCGATCAGCTCCTCGGGCTCGAACTGGTGGCCCAGGTCGCACTCGTCGGCGTATGCCTTCTCGCTCTTGCATCCCTCGACCGGGCAGTGGCCCTGGACCTGGCGGCCGTTGAGGAACGTGCGCGCCTGGGGATCGTAGAACTGGCGCGTCTGGCGCAGGCTCAGCGTGCCGCGCTCGTGCAGGCGCTCGATGACCTGGGCGGTGAGGCGGTTGTGGGCGTGCGCCTCGGGCTCGAGCGCGCTGCCGGAGAACATGTCGAGCGAGATGTCGTACATGCGCAGGGCGTCCGCCTGGCGCTCGTGGTTCTCGGCGACGTAGTCCCTGATGGTCCCCGCGTAGCCCTCGCCCTCGACGCGCTTGCGGTAGCCCTCCATGATGGGGGAGCCGTAGCAGTCGGTGGCGGAGATGAAGGCGACGTTCTCGCGGCCGATGCGGTCGCGCAGGAAGCGCGCGTAGAAGTCCGCGGGCACGAAGACGCCGCTGATGTGCCCGAAGTGCAGGTCCTTGTTGCCATAGGGCTCGCCGCCGGTGACGATGGCCCGCTTGGGCCAGATGGGGCGGTCGGCGGTGCTCGGTGAGGTGGTGTCCGACATGGGTTGGCTCCTCGGCTCGGCCCGTCCGTGCCGACGGGCGATGTGCGCGCCGCCCCGAGGCGCGGCCCTGTCGGGCGGCGGTCGGGGCGGCGATAGACTGTGCGGCGCTTGGCGCTGGCTGGGATGCGATTATCGCACAGGCTCCGCGCGTCGGTGTGTCCCCATGATAGAATCGGGCGCGTCACGAGGGGGACGGGCCCGTCCCTGCGCGCAGCCCGGTCGGGCGCCGGGAGCCGCGCGGGGGCAGGTGCCCGCCGACGGCGTCGGGGCTGCCATGAGGGTCATCAGGGATTTGGACATCCTGGAGGGTCGGGACGAGCAGCGCGCCGTCACGGTGATGGGGGCGTGCGCGCTCGCCGTCGTCGCGCTGGGCGCGGTGCCGGTGGCCCTGCTCGCCCCGCACGCGCTGGGCGCCTGGCAGACGGTCGCCTGGACCGCGGTGGGCTACGCCGCCAGCCTGCCCGTCCATGAGCTCGTGCACGCCCTGTTCTTCAGGGCGCTCGGCGGCAGCGGGACGCACGTGAGGTTCGGGTTCAAGTCGGGGATGCTCTACGCGACCTCGCCGGGCGCCCGCTACGGCAGGGCCGCCTTCGTCACGATACTGCTTGCACCGCTGGTCGTGGTCAGCGCCGCCCTGCTCGCCGTCGGCGCCCTCGTGGGTGACGCTACGCTGTGCTGGCTGCTGGTGGGCCTGCACGCGTCGGGGTGCGTCGGCGACGTGTACTTCGCCTGGGTGTGCCTGCGCACCCCTGGGGTCGAGCTGTGCGAGGACACCGAGCGCGGGATACGCCTTCTGGGGAAGGACGAGCCGACGCCGCAGGGGGCGGACGGGCGCTTATCAGCCGACGGTGCCCAGCGAGGTGCCCCACCCGTGGGCGGTGACGATCGAGTTGAGCTGGTCGACCATCTGGTGGCGGAAGTAGGTGCCGCTCGGGAGCAGGTTCACGACCTCGAGCGTGTCGGGGTCGACGTCGCGAATCTCCGCCTGGGTGATGAGGTCCAGGCTGGTGGCGCGTATCCTGGTCGCGAACAGGGCATCGACCAGCTCCTGGAGCTCGCCGTGGCCGTGCTCGCCGGGCAGCACCTGCGAGTCGGGCAGCGACCCCACCGAGAACGCCCCGTCGTCGGGGAAGCCCTGCCCGCGTGCGGGCGCGTGCGTTTCGTCGCGTGCTGTCATGGTGGGGTCCGCCCTTCGCGTCGTCCCGTCGGCTGGGGGCGCACGGTCGCGCTCCCAACTCGAATCTACCCCACCCGCGGGCGCGCGCCTCGCGCGGACGTCGCTGTTTGCATGGGCTTGGCCCATCTACACCCAATTGCCACGCTCGGCATGTCTAATATATGCGTTTCTCGGGCGTGCGCCCTCGAGGCGCCCCCGCCTGCGCGGTCTTCCCGCGCCCTCGCGAGGGCGCGCTTCGACGTCAACCGATGTGGGGGATGGGATGAAGATGCCTGGCTCGTACTACGATGACCTGACCGACTCCGAGCTTGCGGGCGAGATCGACGCCCTCGAGACGCAGGTCGACCAGATCAAGGCGCGCGGGCTTTCGCTCAACATGGCGCGCGGCAAGCCGTGCCCCGAGCAGCTTGAGCTCTCCACGCCGATGCTCGACGTGCTGGGGTCGGGCTCCTCGTTGTTCGCCAGCGACGGCACCGACTGCCGCAACTACGGCTGCCTCATGGGCATCCCCGAGGCGCGCGAGCTGTTCGGCCAGATCATGGGCGTGCCTGCCGACCGCGTCTTCGTCGGCGGCGAGAGCAGCCTGACGCTGATGCACGATGTGATCTCCCACGGCATGGTCCACGGGATCGCGGGCTGCGAGCCGTGGCTGCTGCAGGCTCAGCGAGCGCCCCTGAAGTGGATCTGCCTGGTGCCCGGCTACGACCGTCACTTCGCGATTACCGAGTACTTCGGGTTCGAGCTGGTCAGCGTCGCCCTGCGCGACGACGGCCCCGACATGGACGAGGTCGAGCGTCTCGTCGCCGACCCGACCGTCAAGGGCATGTGGTGCGTCCCGATGTACTCCAACCCCTCCGGCATCGTCTACTCCGACGAGGCCGTCGCGCGCATCGCCGCGCTCAGGCCGGCGGCGCCCGACTTCCGCGTCATGTGGGACAACGCCTACTGCGAACACCACCTCTACGACGACCACCCCACGCTCGCCAACGTCTTCGACGCCTGCGAGGCGGCGGGCAACCCCGACTTGGTCTACGAGTTCTGCTCGACGTCCAAGATCACGCTTCCTGGCGCCGGGGTCTCGGCGATGGCCGCGTCCCCTGCCAACCTCGCCGACCTCAAGGCGCAGCTGACCGTGCAGATGATCGGGCATGACAAGCTCAACCAGCTGCGTCACGTTCGCTTCCTGCGCGACGTGGACGGCGTGCACGAGCACATGCGCCGCCAGGCGCAGGTCCTGCGCCCGCGCTTCGAGCTCGTCGACCGCCGCCTGACGCAGGGGCTCGCCGACCTGCGCGTCGCCACCTGGAGCAGGCCGCGCGGCGGGTACTTCGTGATGTTCAACGGGCCCGAGGGCTCCGCAAAGGCGATCGTGAGCCTGGCGGGGGAGTGCGGCGTCAAGCTCACCGGCGCGGGGGCCACCTGGCCGCATCACGACGACCCGCGCGACTCCGACATCCGCATCGCGCCGAGCTTCCCCTCGCTTGAGGAGCTCGACGAGGCGCTCGACGTGTTCGTGACGTGCGTCAAGCTCGTGTGCGCGCGCCTGGCCGCCGCGTCGCGTGGGACCGGCGCCGATGAGCGATGAGCCTCTCACCTGCGCGTCCGCGCCGAGCGCGCAGGGGGCGCGGGAGCGCGACGACAAGGGCGAGCGGGTTCGCGACATCTTCCGCGCGATCGCGCGCAAGTACGAGCTGTTCAACGCGCTGAGCAGCCTGGGGATCTATCGCCTCTGGCTGCGCCGCGTCGCGCGAACGGCGGCGTGCGCGCCCGACGACCGCGTCATCGACGTCGCGGGCGGCACGGGCGACGTGACGTTCGAGCTGTGCCGGACGTGCCCGCCGGCGAGCGTCGAGCTCACCGACTTCACCAAGGAGATGCTCGACATCGCCGACGATCACATCGCTGCGGGCAAGGCGCGCGGCGTGGCGGTCCGCACCACGGTCGCCGACGCCATGGACCTGCCCTTCGAGGACGGTTCGTTCGACGTTTACACGGTCGCGTACGGGCTGCGCAACTTCTCCGACCGCGAGCTCTCGATGCGCGAGGCCCGACGCGTGCTGCGCCCGGGGGGCACCTACGTCGCGCTGGAGTTCTCCACGCCGTCGAACCCCGTGTGGCGCGCGGTGTACAACGCCTACCTCGGCGGCGTGATCCCGTTCGTGGGCGGGCATCTCACGCACGACCGTGCGGGGTTCGACTACCTCGTGAGCTCCATTCGCGAATTCCCTCCGCAGGTTCGCGTGGCCGAGGAGCTTCGCCGCGCGGGCTTCGGGTCGGTTGAGTATCATCTATGCACCGGTGGCATCGCCACCATCTATCGGGCGACGGCGCGCTAGCCCCGCAGCGTGGGGGGGCGCGGGTCGCCTCAGTCGAGGAAGGTGGCACTACCATGATTCTGACTGCCCATTACGTGCTCCCGGTGACCGAGGACCTTCTGGTCAACGGCATCGTCCACGGTGCGGTCCTGGTCAGCGGCAACAAGATCGCGGACATGGGCACGGCGGCGGAGGTGTGCTCGCGCCATCCCGAGGAACAGGTCGTCGACTTCGGCGAGGCGGCCCTGGTGCCCGGCTTCGTCGACTGCCACACCAACCTCGAGACCTCGATCCTGCGCGGCATCACCAACGACGCCTCCTACGTCTCGTGGCGGGCATACCTGATGCGCAAGGAGCGCCTGCTCGACGAGCGCGACTGGAGGGACTCTGCCCTGATGGGCGCCTACGAGGCGGTGCGCTCCGGCATCACGACGGTCGCCGACGTCACGCGCCGCGGGTACTCGGTCGAGGCGCTGCGCCGGCTGGGGATGCGCGGGGTCGTCTACCGCGAGGTGGGGGCGCGGACCCGCGAGCAGATCACCACGAACATGGAGCGCGCGGCGGACGACATCGAGTCGTGGCAGGCGCAGGGCGAGGGCGGCCTGCTGAGCTACGGCATCGCCTCGGAGAGCGTCTACACGTGCCACCCCGAGATGCTCGGAGAGGTGAGCCGCTACGCCACGCAGCGGGGGCTGCCGGTCTGCGTCGACGTGGCCGGGTCGATCGAGGAATACAACTTCATCAAATACGGCCACACGCCGTTCGCCTCGTTCATCGAGGGCGACCCGACCGACCTTTCCGCGACCGACATGCAGTCGCCCGCGATCCTGCCCACCGACTGCTCACCGGTGCAGTACGTGCAGATGTGGAACATCCTCGACGTGCCCGACGTGCTGGCGGTCAACTGCGTCAAGGTCGACGACGCCGACATCGCCTCGCTCGCCGAGCGCGGCGTGAGCGTCGCGGTGTGCAGCCGCGCCAACGCCAAGCTGGGCATGGGCGTCGCCCCCGTCATCGCGATGCGCAAGGCGGGCATCACGGTCGGCCTGGGCACCTCGACCTCCGCTGCCTGCGACTCGCTCGACCCGATCGACGAGATGCGGTTCACGCTGCTGGTCCAGCGCGCCGTCGGCGGCCGTGACGGGTTCATCACGAGCCCCGACATGATGCGCATGGGAACGCTGGAGTCGGCGCGCGCCCTGGGGCTCGACGACAGGATCGGCTCGCTGGAGGTCGGCAAGCTCGCCGACATCGTCGCGGTCGACCTCTCCCACTCCAGCCAGGTCCCCACGCACTTCCCCAACTCGGCGGTCATCCACACCTCCGACCGCGACGACGTCATCATGACGATGATCGACGGCAAGGTGGTGTACGACGCGCGCGACGAGATCGCCCAGATGCGCACGATCGACGTGCGCGAGATCAGCCGCGCCGTCGACGACATCCGCAGCGCCCGCACCAAGCTCCGCGTCCGCTAGACCATCCCGTCGCCCCCGCCGCAGCGAGGGCGACGGCAACATGGGCCTCGCATGGGGCCCGGGAGAGGAAACCCGCATGGCTTCGAACTACACGGACTTCTTTGACGAGGACGACGGCTCCGAGCCGCAGCCCGATGCCCGCCCCGCCGAAAGGGACAAGGGCAGGGGGGCGAAGGCGTCCCAGGCGGAGCCGGCGGCGCGCCGCGCCCGTGGGTCCAAGGGAGGCGACGCCCCCTCCCGCGGGCGTGACGCCTCGGGAAGGCGTAGGCCTCCCTCGTTCGGCAGGGTCGTCGTCATCACGGTCGTCGCCCTTGCGCTCGGCTTCGCGCTGGGGTACTTCTTCGCGCTGGCGCAGGTGAGCGCCTCGATTGACAGCCTGTACGGCCAGCTGCAGGGCGGGTCGTCCTCGACCTCGAGCTCCTCCTCGACGTCGACGCTGTCGTCCTCGTCCTCGGAGGGGTCGGTCTCGGTCAACGAGTCGGCGGGCCTGCCCAGCGGCCATCCCGACCTGTCGAGCATGATCAACGACGACGGCTCGGTCAACGAGGAGGCCCTCGCGGCGTACAAGGCGCAGATGGCCGCGGCGAGCTCGGCGCAGGACGTCTCCGGGTCGGCGACGTCCGACTAGCCCCGGGGTGGTGACTTCCCGCCGAACCGCGGGGGAGGGCAGACAAGTGCGCCGCAAACGGTTATCCTTCCGTGGTGCCCCGCGGCGGGCTCGGGCGCGCCGTGGGGATGTCGGGCGTGCCGGAACAGGGGAGGCGAGGGACCGGCGAGCGGCCCCTCCCGATCGAACGAAAGGCCATGCGCTCCATGGATAGGGACAATCTCTCGTTTGGCATGAAGGTCATCATCGTCATCTTCGCGATCATCCTGGTCGTATCTCTGATGCTGCCCTTCTTCAGCAGCTGCTCGATAGGCGGGTCGAGCACCGGCTCCACGACGGACGAGTCGCAGACCGACACGAGCTCGCTCAGCACGGTCGCCGACGTCGACTCCGCCTATCGCGATAAGATCGCCACCCTGTCCGCGAAGTACGAGAGCGACTCGACGAGCCTGCTGAGCGTCGCGAACATGGGCAACGCGTACATGGAGTGGGCGCAGGAGCTCGCCAGCGTCGCCGACTCCTCCTCCAGCGAGGATGCCGACCACGTCGCGCAGACCTACGCCCAGGCTATCCCGTACTACGATGCCTACCTCGAGCAGGAGCCCGACTCCAACGTCGTCAGGATGAAGCGCGCGATCTGCGAGTACTTCGGCGGCGACGAGCAGCAGGGCCTCGCCGATATGGAGGCGCTGGCGAGCAGCGCCAAGGACTTCTCGCCGGTCCAGTACTACCTGGGCACGATGTACGAGGACCAGGGCGAGTACGACCTCGCCGCCTCGGCGTACGCCGACGCGCTGACGGCAGACCAGTCCAACTCCTACAACCTGGCGTACAGCGCGCTGATTCGGATGAGCCTGCTGAGCCAGTACGGGGACGCATCGTCCAGCTCCGTCGACGTCGCGTCCTCGTCGCTCGATGCGGGGGGCTCCGACTCTGCCGACGGCATCGTGGGCGGCCTCGCGCTCGACACGTCGGCGAGCAGTCAGGGGTAGTAGGAGCAAGTGCGGCGTGCCCGACCCGTCCGGCGCCGGAGGGTGCCTGGCGGTCATCGCCCCGTCGCGGGGCGCGCGCCGGAGCATGGAATCTCGTGCCGCGGGCCGGCAAAGCCGACCCCCGGCCTTACTCCCCGAATGGGGCAATCGATGGACCTCAGCGTTTCAAGCGCGACCGAGGCTGGCAAGGGCCGGGTCGTGGTCAAGGGCGAGGTGGACGTCAGCAATGCGGAGAGCGTGCGCGTGCCCATCCAGCGCCTGATTGACGACGCCTCCGTCAGCGAGGTCGAGGTCGACCTGACCGACGTGCCCTACATCGACTCGACGGGTATCGGCGTACTCGTGGGCGCGTCCCATCGCGCCGCCGACGCCGGCAAGAGCTTCAAGGCGACGGGCGTCCAGCCCAACGTCGAGCGCATCTTCGGGATGCTCGGCGTTGAAGGCATCATCGGCGCCTGACGGCGCCTGCCTGCCGACCCGGCGACCGCCAGACGGCGACACCGGGGGCTCTATCGTTTTGCATTTCTCCCTCCCCTCGGTGTGAGGGCGAGGCCATGTTGGGTAAGAGTCAACCGTGCGTGCGCCGGCTCCGCGAGAGCGGTCCCATGCGGCGCACGGATCAGCTCGTAGGCACGCAAATTCTGTTCGTGGCGTCAGAAGGGCCCTGCCGTGTTTGGAATCAGTGGAACAGAGCTCGCCATCATCCTCATCTTCGGCTTCCTGATCTTCGGCCCAGACCGGCTCCCCGCCATGGGCAGGACGATCGGGCGCGCCCTGCGCCAGTTCCAGCAGGCGCAGGACCAGATGAACAAGATGGTGCAGACCGAGATCTACGACCCCATCAACGAGGCCGCCAAGGAGCCCGTCAAGAAGCAGGGCCCCAAGAAGAAGACCACGTCAGGGTCCTCCTCGACCAAGCCCGAGACCTTCGCCGAGAAGAAGGCACGACTCGCCGCCGAGGCGCAGGCAAAGGCGGCACGCGCGGCGGGAGCCTCGGCAACGGGGGAGCAGGAGGCCGTCGCGGTACCGGACGCCCCGGTCGGGCGCTCCGAGACCTTCGCCGAGAAGAAAGCGCGCCTGGAGGCCGAGAAGGCCGCCGAGCAGGCGAAGAAGGACCGCAAGACGGCTCCCGCCGCATCCGTCGCCGGGAGCGCGGGTGCCCGCCAGGTTCGCACCGCCTCGCCCACGCGCAACAAGAACCTGTCCAACCACTCGTTCAAGCTGTACGACCTCGACTCTGCCAATGACGCCAAGGCTTCCGCCGCGGCCACCCCGGACAAGGGAAAGGGGGACCAGGCTGAGGCCTAGTCGGGCGCTCACCTGAAAGAAATCCTATGCCTATCGGACCCGCGCGCATGCCTCTGATGGACCACCTCGGCGAGCTCCGCCGCCGTCTGGTCATCGTTCTGGCCTCTCTGTTCATCACGGCGCTCGTGCTGTACTTCGCCACGCCGACTATCATCGTGTTCCTGCTCGAGCCCATCAAGGAGTTCATGCCCTCCTCCTCGCTGGCGCTGCTGGGCGACTCGAGCTCGACGGGAATGATCGTCACCTCGCCCCTGGGCGGCTTCTCGATTCGCTTCCGCGTCGCGATCTTCATGTCGTTTGTCGTGTGCTCGCCAATCGTCCTGTGGGAGATTCTCGCGTTCTTCCTCCCCGCGCTCAAGCCCAACGAGCGCCGCTGGGTCGTCCCCACGCTCGCGGTCGGCATCTGCCTGTTCGTGATCGGCATCGTGTTCTGCTACAAGGTCATCCTCGGCGCGGCCTTCGGCTGGATGATGGGCGAGTCGGACGCGATCGGCACGACGCTGCCCGACGCCGAGACCTACCTCAAGGCGATCATGGGTCTGCTCATCGCGTTCGGCATCGCGTTCGAGCTGCCGCTCATCGTCTTCTACCTGGTCGTGTTCAACCTGGTGCCGTACAAGACGTTCCGCAAGAACTGGCGCACGATCTACGTCGTCCTGCTCGTCTTCTGCGCCATGGTCACCCCCGACGCGAGCCCCGTCACGATGGGCTTCATGTTCGCGGCGCTGCTGTCGATGTACGAGCTGTCGCTGCTGTTCTCGCGCATCGTCCTGGCGCGGCGCATCGCCAAGCAGAAGGCGGAGGGGACCTACATCGAGCCCGACGAGGACGATGAAGACGATGACGACGAGGAAGACGATGACGACGGGTCGTCCGACGACTCCGAGGAAGACGATGACGAAGAGGAGGAGCGTCCCTCCACGGCGCGCCGACGCTTCCAGAGGTAGCCTGTGAACCCGCGCCCCCCCCCCCCCGGAGGCGGGTGGGGGGGCGGGGGGGGGGAGCAAGTGGCCCCGTGGGGGGGGGCCC
>CAIFEU010000001.1:0-8516 GCA_903789505.1 uncultured Coriobacteriales bacterium | reverse complement strand
CCGTGAGGCGGATGCGGGCGCGGTGGTGAGACGAAAGTGCCGACGAGGGGAGGGACCGCATGCACGAGTATTCCATCGCGGAGGGCATCGCCGACTCCATCCTGCCCGCTGCGTTCGACAACGGGGCCACGCGCGTGAGCGTCGTGCGCCTGAGGATCGGGGAGATGTCCGACATCGTGCGCGACGCCCTCGACTTCGCCTGGGGCGTCGTGTGCGAGGAGCGCGGGGACGTGCTCGCGGGCTGCAGGCTCGAGGTCGAGAGCGTCTCGCCGCACTTCGTCTGCATGGACTGCGGCAACGAGTACGACGCCGACCGGCTCCACCCGCGCTGTCCCTCGTGCGGCAGCGGCAAGACGCTGCTGACGAAGGGCCGCGAGCTCGAGATCGCTTCGTTCGACATCGAGACGGAGACCGACGACGAGCCAGATGCGCCCGACGACGAGCCAGACGATTCCGGCGAGGACCCGGGCGGCGCCCACGGTCCGCGGGGCCGGGCGCCTCGGCCGCGGCCCGAGCCCGGCGCATCCTCGCAGGCAAACTAGCGATCACACTCCGACGCCACCGCAGGGTATCCCCGAGGTGGCGTCACGCACACGTCGCGGAAGGGAGACGCCCATATGTCTCAGACCATCGAGTTCGGAACGCCCATCCTCGCAAAGAACGACGAGCTCGCGAACAGGCTGCGCGCGCGCTATGCTGAGGAGGGGGTCTACGTCGTCAACCTCCTGTCGAGCCCTGGCGCGGGCAAGACCACGACGATTCTCGCGACGCTGTCCAGGCTCTCGCAGCGCTACCGCATCGGCGTGATCGAGGGCGACATCGCCAGCGACGTCGACGCGGTCAAGGTCAAGCAGGCAGGCGCGCGGGCGGTCCAGATCAACACCGGTGGCCTGTGCCACCTCGAAAGCGCGATGATCGACCGGGCGTTGGACGTCCTGCACCCCGAGGAGCTCGACCTGATCATCATCGAGAACGTCGGGAACCTCGTGTGCACCGTCGACTTCGACCTGGGGGAGACCCTGCGGGCGATGATACTGTCGGTCCCCGAGAACGACGACAAGCTCCTCAAGTACCCGGGGATCTTCCAGTCGTCGCAGGCGGTCGTCGTGAGCAAGATCGACACGATGCCGGTTTTCGACTTCGACATGGACCGCTTCACCAAGACGATGGACCAGATCAACCCGCAGGCGAGGATATTCCCGCTCTCGAGCAAGACGGGCCAGGGCGTCGACGCCTGGTGCGACTTCCTCGCCGAGGGCATCGAGCGCTGCAAGGCAGAGGCAGGCTCCGGAACGCCCACTGCCGGTCGCGGCGAGGCGCGTTAGGCACCATGGCCCGGCCCTGCGACGCGACGGCAACGACGATTCACCGATGGGAGAGCGCTGACTGATGAGGTTGGTTGTCACCGAGAAGAACGACGCGGCACAGCAGATCTCGACGCTGCTCAGCACCGGCGGCAAGCCGAAGGCGGACAAGGTGTACAGCACCCCCGTCTACCGCTTTACCCGCGCGGGGCAGGAGTGGGTCTGCATCGGGCTGCGCGGCCACATCCTTGCCGTCGACTTCCCCCATGAGCTGCGCTACGAACAGGGCAAGGGGTGGTTCGGCGTCGTTGACGACGGCACGACCGTTCCCGCCGAGCTCCCCGAAAGCCTGCCGCGGCCGCCGTTCGAGAAGGTGCGCAAGCCGTTCCTCAAGGACGGAGTCGACATCAAGGGCTGGAAGGTCCCGTCGCTGCCGTATCTGGTGTGGTCGCCGGTGGAGAAGCTGCCTGCGGAGAAGGACATCATCCGCTCGCTCAAGAACGTCGCGAAGAAGGCGGACGACATCATCATCGCCACCGACTTCGACCGTGAGGGAGAGCTGATCGGGTCGGACGCTGTGTCGCAGATTCGCGAGGTCAACCCGGACGCCCCGATCCTGCGCGCCCGCTACTCGGCGTTCACGCGCGGCGAGATCGAGCACGCCTTCGCTCCGGAGAACCTCGTGGCGCTCGACGTCGACCTGGCGGCCGCGGGCGAGTCGCGCCAGCAGATCGACCTCATCTGGGGCGCGGTGCTGACGCGCTACCTCACGATGGCGAAGTTCGGCGGCCTGGGCAACGTGCGCAGCGCCGGGCGCGTCCAGACCCCCACGCTCGCACTGGTCGTCGCGCGCGAGAAGGAGCGCATGGCGTTCGTCCCCGAGGATTACTGGGTCGTGCGCGCCGGCCTGAGCGCTTCCGACGGCACGCCGGTCAAGGCCACGCACACGACGGCGCGCTTCAAGGACAAGAGCGCCGCGCAGTCGGCGTACGAGCGCGCTCGCGCTGCGAAGACCGCGCGGGTGACCGATGTCGCCAAGCGCTCGCGCACGGTCGGGGCGCCCGAGCCGTTCAACACGACCTCCCTGCAGGCGGCGGCCGCGTCGGAGGGGCTCTCGCCGGCGCGCACGATGCGGCTGGCGGAGTCGCTGTACATGTCGGGACTTATCTCCTACCCGCGCGTCGACAACACGGTGTACCCCAAGACGCTCGACCTGGGCGACACGGTCCGCACGCTGCGCGGCGTGCCCCAGTACGCCGGATACTGCGCGGAGCTGCTGGCAAAGGGAGAGCTGCACGCGACGCGCGGCAAGCAGGAGACCACCGACCACCCCCCCATCTACCCGACGGGGGCGGCCGACCCGGACAAGCTGCGCGCGGACGAGTGGAAGCTCTACAACCTGATCGCGCGTCGCTTCCTGGCGACGCTGTCGGGGCCCGCGACGCTGCAGAGCACCCGCGTCTCGTTCGACGTGGGCGGGGAGCCGTTCGGGGCGTCCGGCACGGTGCTCGCCGTCCCGGGGTTCCGCGCCATCTACCCGTTCGGCCTCAAGCGCGACGAGGTCATGCCCGCCTGCGCCGTCGGCGACGAGTTCGCGGTCGACGAGGTGGCGCTCGACGCCAAGCAGACCGAGCCGCCGGCTCGCTACAGCCAGGGCCGGCTCGTGCAGGAGATGGAACGGCTGGGGCTGGGCACCAAGTCCACCCGAGCCTCGATCATCGAGCGGCTCTACGAGGTCAAGTACCTCAAGAACGACCCGATCGAGCCGAGCCAGCTCGGCATCGCGATCATCGACGCGCTCAGCCAGTACGCCGGCCACGTGACGACGCCCGACATGACCAGCCAGCTCGAGGACGACATGACCAGCGTCGCGGCGGGCGAGAAGACCGAGAAGGGCGTCGTGACGCACTCGCGCGAGCTGCTCTCGGGCATGCTCGGCTCGCTGATCGAGCACAAGGACGACCTGGGCGACGCAATCAGCGACGCGGTCACCGCCGACGCCAAGGTGGGCGTGTGCCCCAAGTGCGGCCACGACCTCCTCGTCAAGACGTCGGCGAAGAACCGCTCGCAGTTTGTGGGATGCTCGGCGTGGCCGGACTGCGACGTCACCTACCCCCTGCCGAAGGGGCGCATCGAGCCGATCGAGGACCGGTGCCCGGTGTGCGGCGGCTCGCAGATCAAGGTCCACCCGTTCAGGTCAAAGGCCTACGTCGCGTGCCTCGACCCCAAGTGCCCGACCAACGCGGAACCCGACGTGGACGTGGGCGCGTGCCCGGTGTGCCGCGAGGCGGGCCGCGACGGGCGCCTGGTCGCGCACAAGAGCGACCGCACGCTCAAGCGATTCATCCGCTGCACCAACTACGACGAGTGCGGCGTGAGCTACCCGCTTCCGCAGCGCGGCAAGCTCGAGGCGACCGGGGAGACGTGCCCGGAATGTGGCGCGCCGATGGTGGTCGTCCAGTCCAGCCGTGGCCCGTGGAAGTTCTGCGTCAACATGGAGTGCCCAGCGAAGGAGCGCGCCGCCCAGGAGAAGGCCGCCCGCGGGGCAGCCAGGTCGGGTGGTGCCTCGGCGGGGAAGACCGCAAAGTCCAAGGCGAAGCCATCGACGAAGGCGGCGCGCCCGGCGGCGAAAAAGGGCGCCCGGTCACGGGCGGGCTCCTCCGCCAAGGCCGACGCGGGGCAGGCCGCCCCCGGCGCGGCGGAGTAGGGCGCGAGGGTTCCAGGATCTGTCCGCCCGCGCGTGCGCAGGGCGCGGGCGAGACGTCAGGGTGAGACGGACGAGGAGAAAGGCGCTTGGCATGGCAAAGGAACACGTTCGAGACGCGCGTTTCGCGGTGACGCGCCGTCAGGCTCTCGGGACGCTCGGTGGGCTCGCGCTGGCGGGTGTGTGCGCCTCGGGGGCGTGCGCGCCCCTCGCGGCGCTCGCGGACGCGCCTGCCGGGTCGACGGACGCCTCCGATACCCTCAGGATGGCGATTTCGGTTGACCCGGACGGGCTCGACCCGCAGCGCACCGCCGCCGCGGCGACCTTCGAGATCACCAACAACATCTACGACCCGCTGCTGCGGGTCACGACCGACGGGGAGCTGGTCGAGGGGCTCGCCACCTCGTGGGACGTCTCCGACGACGGCCTCACGCTCACGTTCAAGCTGAGGGATAACGTCAAGTTCTCGAACGGGGACGCGTGCGACGCGTCGGCGGTCGTCGCGTCGTTCCAGCGCCTGCAGGCGCAGGACAGCCCGCGCAATTCCGAGTATGCCGGCTACTCGTTCTCCGCTCCCGACGAGACGACCGTCGTCGCGACCTGCGAGGAGCTCAACGTCGTCGCGCTGACCGACTTTGCCTACGCGTGGTCGGCCGTCGTTGACGCCAAGGTTGCCGACGACCTGGCGAGCCATCCGGTGGGGACCGGCCCGTACGTGCTCGACGAGTGGACGCCCCAGCAGTCGGTGACCCTGACCGCCAACGACTCCTACTGGGGCGACGCCCCCCGCACCCGCACGGTCAAGCTCGTGGAGATTCCCGACGCCACGACGCAGCTGAGCTCGCTGCGCACGGGAGACGTGGATTGGATCCTCGCCGACAGCTCCCAGGTCTCGGCGTTCCAAGGCGACGACGCGTTCCAGGTGATCGAGAGCCCGACCAATGCCGTCCAGCTCATGGCGATGAGGTGCACCAACGAGGCGCTCTCCGACGAGCGCGTGCGCCAGGCCATCAACATGGCGGTCAACAAGGACGAGCTCATCCAAACCGTGTGGTGGGGGTACGGTCAGAAGATCGGGTCCCACTATCCCACGGTCCTCAAGGACTACGTCGACTGCAACGACACCTACGCCTACGACCCCGACGGCGCGCGCGAGCTGCTCAGGCAGGCGGGGTACGACAGCGGCCTGACGCTGCGGATGCGCCTGCCCAAGGACTACCCGTTCTACGTCAGCGCGGGCCAGATGATTGCCGACTACCTCTCGCAGGTGGGCGTCACGTGCGACATCGAGATCGTCGAGTGGGCGACGTGGCTCGACGAGGTCTACAACGGGCACGACTACGACCTGACCGTGGTGGGACACACCGGGCGCCTCGACCCGATTACGATGCTGGCGCGGTACCGCTCCGACAGCTCCGAGAACTACTTCGAGTTCTCCAGCGACGAGGTCGACTCGCTGATTGACTCCTACCGGACCGAGCTCGACGAGGGCAGGCGCTCCGAGATCTCGCAGGACATCCAGCGCGAGCTGGCCAAGGACGTCCCGGCGCTGTACATCCAGACGCCGGTGCTCGTCTACATCGCGAAGGCGTCCCTTGAGGGATTTGTGACCTATCCGATCGACGTGTACGAGCTCAAGGACGTCACCGTCGGCAAGTAGAATGGGCCCCAGGACGTCTCGGTGGCAGGGGCGGTGCGAGTCCTGCCTCTGCCGCCGCCCCGCGTCCGCGGACGGGCCGGCGCCGCGCGCGCGGGCGTCGCGGTCGCGGAGGGCGGGGCGATTGGTCACGGTCTGAGAGGGCGTGCGGGATGGGCTGGGCGGTAGTCAGGCGGGTGGGTGCGGCGCTGGTCGTGCTGCTTCTGGTGAGCCTGATCTCGTTCCTGGTACTGCACGTCCTGCCCGGCGACGCCGCGGCGCTCGAGCTGGGGCTGGACTCGTCCCCCGAGAAGCTGGCAGCGCTGCGCGCGTCGATGGGGGCCGACGAGCCGCTTCCCGTCCAGTACCTGGACTGGGTCGGCGGTGTTCTGACCGGGGACTGGGGGCAGTCCTCGATGTACGGGCGCGACGTGCTCTCCGTCATCGGGCCGACGCTGCCGGTGACCCTGTCGGTCTCGGCGCTCGCGATTCTGATCGCCGTCGTCGTGTCGGGCGTGCTGGGGGTCGCCGGCGCGCTGCACCCTGGCTCCGCGGTCGACGTCGTCGCCCGCACGGTCATCCAGGTCGCCTCGGCCCTTCCGGGCTTCCTGCTGGCAATCCTGCTGATGCTGCTGTTCTCGATGACGCTGCGCCTGCTGCCGACGAGCGGGTACGTGAGCCTGTCGCAGGGGTTCGGCCCGTGGCTCGCCAGCATCACGCTGCCCGCGGTCACGCTCGCGGTGGGCCAGATGGGCCAGCTCACGCGCATCGTCCGAAGCTCGACGCTGTCGTCGCTCTCGCGCGACTACATGCTCGCGACGCAGGTCAAGGGGCTGTCGCGCGCCCGGTCCGTCCTTGCCTACGGGGTCCGGGGGGCGCTGGTCGCCCCGCTGACCGTCGCGGGGCTGCAGCTCGCCAAGCTGCTGGGCGGCGCGGTGATCGTCGAGAGCGTGTTCTCCCTGCCCGGCCTGGGGAGGCTGATGCTGACGGCGGTCGAGCAGCGCGACGTCATGCTGCTGCAGGGCGTGATCGTGGTGGTCACGCTCGCCGTGGTGCTCGCGACGCTGCTGGCCGACCTGCTCGTGATGGCGGTCGATCCCTCGATGCGCGGCTCGGGGCATCTCGGGGCGCGCGGCGCGGCGGGACGGGGTGGTCGCGATGGCTACTAGCGCCGCGGCAGGCGTCGGCGCACGCGGGCGGCGCGCGGGGGTCGTCCTGACCGTGGTGGGCGCCGTCCTGGTTGCCCTGGTGGTCGCCATGGGCGTCGTCTCCTGCTTCTGGACGCCCTACGACCCCACCGCGATGGCGCCTGCGGCGCGCTTCTCCGGCCCGAGCGCCTCCCACCTGCTCGGCACCGACCAGTACGGGCGCGACACGCTCTCGCGCATCATGGCGGCGGCGCGCCCGGCGCTGGCGGTGGGCGTGGGGTCGGTCGTCCTGGGCGCCGCCGTGGGCGTGGCGCTGGGCTCGGTCGCAGCGGCGGTGCGCGGTCTGCGCGCGGTCGTGATGCGCCTGACCGACGGGATGATGGCGTTCCCGGGCATCCTGCTGGCGATGATGCTGATCATGGTCATGGGGCGCGGGCTTGCCGGGACGTTCGTCGCCGTCGCGGCCTTCATGGTGCCCACGTTCACGCGGCTCTCCTGCACCCTGGTCATGGAGGCCATCGGGCGGCCGTACGTCAGGGCGGCGATGAGCTACGGCACCTCGCGGGCGAGGGCGGTGGTCGTGCACGTGATGCCCAACGTGATGCCTCGCATCGTGACGCAGCTGAGCTCCTCCGTCGGGACGGCAATCTTGCTGGAGGCGTCGCTGAGCTTCCTGGGGCTGGGAATCCAGCCGCCCCAGCCCAGCTGGGGCGTCATGGTGAGCGAGGCGGTCACCTACGTGTTCACCTACCCCGGGCAGATCGTGGCCCCCGGGCTTGCCCTGGTGCTTTCCGTGCTCGGCTTCAACCTGCTGGGCGACGGACTGAACGACCGCCTCGTCGAGAGGGGCGCCTGATGGGCGGCGCGTCGCAGGCGCTGCGCCTGCGGGGGCTGAGCGCGCGCGACTCCTCGGGGCGCTGCCTGGTCGACGGCGTCGACCTCGACGTGAGCCCGGGCGAGATCGTGGGCCTGGTCGGCGAGTCGGGCTCGGGCAAGACGATCACGCTGCGCTGCTGCATGGGGCTCGCGCCGCGGGGCGGCAGCTGGGCGGCCGAGGAGGACGCGGTCGCGGGCGAGAGCCTGCTGGGCGCCTCCCGGCGCGAGCGGGCGCGCCTGCTCGGGACGCGCGTCGGGTTCGTCCCCCAGAACACGATGGAGTACCTGCATCCGCTGATTCGCGTGCGCGACCAGGTGGTCGACGGCCTGCTCGCCCATCGCCGCGACGTGACGCGCGCCCAGGCGGTCGCGCGGGCGCATGCCCTGCTCGACGAGCTGGGAATCGAGGAGCCCGACCGCGTGCTGGCGAGCTACCCCGCGCAGCTCTCTGGCGGGATGCGCCAGCGCGTCAAGCTCGCGGCGGCGCTAATCTGCGACCCCGCCATCGTGGTGGCCGACGAGCCCACCGCGGCGCTGGACGTCGTCACGCAGGGGCGGGTCGTGGACATGCTCGTCCGTGCCTGTCGCGAGCGCGGCGTGGCCGTCCTGATGGTCTCTCACGCGATAGGCCTGGTGCGCGGCAGCTGCGACCGCGTCGCAGTCATGCACGCCGGTCGCGTCGTCGAGCGCGGCGCGGCGCGGCGGGTGTGCGACGACCCGGGCCATCCCTACACGCGCGCACTCGGGGCGGCGCAGCCGCGGGTCGGCGCCCCGCGCGACCGGCGCCTCGCCGAGATCCCCGGCACGATGCCCGCCGAGGGGCGCGACGCCGCGGGGTGCACCTACGC